>WTJY01000446.1 GCA_011524645.1 Anaerolineales bacterium
GAGTTGGATTCCCACCTTCGTGGGAATGACAATCGTTAATTGATCAACTCCCACTAAACAGGATGGGGCGGCGATTATCCGCGATACCGTTTGGCCACTTCGATGTAGGCTGCGGTTCCGTAATCGACCGCTTCGACCGGAATCCGTTCATCGGCCGCGTGGGGGAGCGCCGCGAAGTTTAATTCGGGGGGCAATTGCATCGGGGTAAAACCATAGGTTTGAATGCCCAATTGGTTGAAAAAGCGGGCGTCGGTGACCGCTTGCAGGACAAACGGAATCGGGATACCGCTAGGGTCTGATTCGGACAAGATACCGGCTAGCAGATCAAACATGCCCATGTTGGGGGCTGGGGCGATCGGACCTTCGCTGAGGACGGTAAATTCGGCCGTGGTGTTCAGCTCTCTCTGTAAAATCGCCAAAAACGAATCGGTGCTAATGCCGGGCAAGAGACGGACATCAAATTCAAGATCGATTTTGCTCGGGATGACATTGCGTTTGATGCCACCGCGAATCATGGTGGCATTGATCGTATGACGTAACAGCGGTTCGAGCGAGCCCACGGCCGATTGGGCCAGTTGGAAAATCGCAGGGGCGAGTGTGGGATTGAGTAGGTTGCGGATGACCGCTTTGGCGGGGAAGGCCAAATGCTCGGCGATCGCTTTGAGCATGATTTCGACGGCCGGTGTGGGGATAACCGGCATGTGTAGCTGGTCGAGCTGGTTGAGCAAGGCACCGGTGTTGGCCATAATATCGCCACGAAAAATCCCTGAAGCGTGTCCGCCCGGTCCGCTGAGCGAGGCGACCAAATGGACGCCGCGTTTTTCCGCGATTTGGATCGGGTAAAACTTTTGCCCCGCGATACTGGTGTTGACCCCGCCGAACTCGCTCAGGGCATATTTGACCCCTGTGAATAGCTCGGGGTGCTCTTTAACCAAGAATTTCGCCCCGAAACTGGCGGTGTTTTCTTCGTCCGCTAACACACAGAGAATGATGTCACCGGCCGGAACAATCCCATCTTGTTTGGCCCGAAGCATGGCGGAAATCATCATAGTGACTCCTCCTTTCATATCGATCGTGCCACGCCCCCAGATATACCCATCGGCGATAACCGCATCGAATGGAGGATGGGTCCATGTTTGCCCTTCGACGGTGACGACATCGACATGCCCTTGCCATAGGAGTGGTGGGGCTTCGCCACGGCCGGGGAGACGGGCAATAAGGTTCGGCCGGTTCGGGTCACGGGCGATGAGTTGGGTGTCGATACCAGCTTCTTGGAGGACTCGGTCGATATATTGGATACAGGTGATCTCGTTGCCGGGTGGGTTGGTGGTGTCGAAGCGGATCAGGGTTTGTAGTAGTTCTAATGGGTTTGGGATGGCCATTGGTTGGGATTGTTTTTGTGGTTTTGCGGTCGATGTTGTGTAGATAGTGGGTAGAATTGTAAATTGTAAATGGCAAATGGTAAATGGTAAGTAATGGCAGAAATAGTTTTTACATGGCACAACGAACCCTGAGCCTGTCGAAGGGTGGTTTCGACAAGCTCAACGACCCTTTTTGTCTAATCAATTCTTGCCGACGACTTGCCATTGGCTATTTACCATACCGTTTTCTCAGTTTCCCTTTCTACTTCAAAATCCCTTGTGCCCGCAACGTCTGCATCACCAACTGTTCCCACGGCTCGGTCGTGATGACCGGCACATAATGCGCCCCACGGCCGTTGCAATAGCTCGCAACCTCCGTCTGCCATTGCAGAACCCGTTCTCGATATTCATCCAGCGTGGTGGCATCGAGCGTGATTTCCGCTTCTAGTCCCGTTTCAGCATCGATTAATTTATAGTCGCCGACCAAATCAGGTTCTAATTCATCAGGGCTGAGTAGGTGAATGACACCGACTTCGTACCCTTTGCGCTGGAGGGCGTTGAGGCCGTCTTGGTAGCCACTCGGAGACATGAGATCGGTGAGAATAAAAAGGAGTCCCGGCCGTCGGCCGCGTAGGGCATAATTTTTAAGCGACAAGTTGAGATCGGTTACGCCGGTGGCCTCTTTGGCGGTCGCTTCTAAAAATTGGAACAGGCGCATGCTGCTGTGTTGCCCTCGATGCGGACCCCATGTGTGATTCCCATCGCTACGTAGTACGGTCACCGAGAGCAAATCACCAGCCGCAAGGGCGACATGACCGAGCGCGCCCGCGAGGCGTGCCGCATAAATGAGCTTGTTGAGCTCATCTAGGCCATCGGGCCAATTCATGCTGAGGCTACTATCGATCAGCACATGGACCGCTAAATCTTCTTCTTCCTCGAGCAGTTTGATAAACGGCCGTTCTAAACGGGCATAGACATTCCAATCGAGCCGCCGCAGATCATCCCCTTTGACATAGTTCCGATAATCAGCAAACTCAATCGAAGTCCCCCGTTTCTTGCTTCGGCGATCCCCTTTCATGACCCCTGCCCGAACTTTATCGGCGATCAGGGCGAGCTGTTCAAGTTTCCGCAACGCGGCTTCATCAAAAATAGACATGAGGTGAGTGACAAGTGATGAGTGACGAGTGGCGAGCGGCTTATTCGTCACTCGTTCTTCGTCACGGAGTTAAGATTGTGGGACGCTGGCGATCAGGTCATCAATAATGGTGTCGGCGCTGACATTATTGGCTTGGGCTTCGAAATTGAGGATGAGGCGATGTCGTAGGGTGGGGCGGGCGACCGCTTGGACATCGGCGAAACTGACATTGTAACGGCCGTCGAGCAGGGCGGTGATTTTGGCACCGAGGACGAGTGCCTGCGCCCCACGAGGGCTGGAGCCGTAACGGACGTATTGTTGGACTTGGGTTGAAGGGCTGTTTTCGGGATGGGTGGCGACCACCAAACGGCCGATGTATTGGCTCACGTTGGTCGGGATCGGGACTTCGCGGGCCATCGCTTGCATGGCGTTGAGTTGTTCTCCGTTGGCCGCTTTTTGCGGCGTTGGATTTTCACCACCTGTTGTTCGAGCCAGAATTTCGGTGAGTTCGTCGGCCGTGGGAAATTTGACATCGACTTTAAAGAGAAAGCGGTCAAGCTGTGCTTCTGGTAGCGGATAGGTCCCTTCCATTTCGAGCGGGTTTTGGGTGGCGAGGACGAAAAACGGCCGTGGTAGCTGATAGGTGTCGTTGGCGACCGTGACCGTTTTTTCTTGCATCGCTTCTAGCATCGCCGATTGGGTTTTTGGCGTGGCCCGATTGATTTCGTCCGCTAAAACAAGATTGGCGAAGACCGGCCCTGCTTGAAAGGTGAAGGCGCGACGGCCGTCCGCCCCTTCCTCCATAATATTGGTACCAGTAATATCGGATGGCATGAGATCGGGGGTGAACTGAATCCGGCTAAAATCGAGCTCCAGTACCTCACTTAAGGTGCGAATCAGCATCGTTTTGCCCAATCCGGGAACACCTTCGAGTAGCGTGTGCCCCCCAGCAACAATGGCGACCAAAACGGTGCGAATGACATCTTGCTGTCCGACGATAACTTTGCCGACTTGGTTTTCAATATCGGCGGTGATTTTGCGAAATGTTGTTGCGTCCATAATGTTTGCGTGACGAGTGACGAGTGACGAATTAGGTCGCGGTCACCGGATGATAATGGTTAAGTTTATTCTTCGCTCGGCTCGAGCGAAGAGAAATAGTCGCGAATATATCCTTTCATGCCTAACGGCACGTAATCTTCTGCGAGTGCTTCGTAAGCGGTGGTGCTGTACTCACGATAGACTTGCTCGTAAGGGACCACACTATCTTCATCGGTAATATCGGTAGGGGATTGGCTTAGCAATTCGCCGCAATCTTCTGGGGAGGCGATACATTCGGCCGGTAGCTCAACATCGACCCCTTCGAAACCGCTTAAATCTCTGACTGGGGGGACGAAAACACTGTCGGCCGAGCCGCCATCTTGTCCAACACCACCCACCTGACCTCCTTGGTCACCTCCTTGCCCCTGTTGCCCTTGTCCTTGCTGTCCTTGCCCTTCTTGACCTTGTTGCCCTTGCCCCTGTTGACTTTCTTGCCCTTGACCTTGCCCTTGACCTTGTTGGCCTTGTTCACCTTGTTGCCCTTGCCCTTCTTGCCCTTGATTTTGCTGTCCTTGTTGTTGCTCTGTGAGTTGTTGCCCTTGCTGCCCTTGCTGCCCTTCTTGACCCGCCTGAGCGACTTCTTGACGCCCTTCACTGAGTTCATTGGCGGTTTCACCCGCTTGTTCAGCGACCGCTTGTTCGGCGGCTTCCCCTTCTAGGATTTGCTCCGCGTTTTCGAGCGCTTCTTGGGCCGCTTCGGTGTCACCCTGTTGTAGGGCGGTTCCCGCTTCGCTGAGTTCTTGGGCGAGCTCTGGATCGGTTTGGCCGATCTCTTGGGCGGCTTGGGTTAGATCGCGGCCGAGCTCCGCTTGCTGTTCGCCGGTCATAGTGCCGACTTGTTCAGAGAGTTGCCCCAGTTCTCGGGCGGTTTGCCCCAAATCCCCTTGCTCCATCGCTTCGCTGGCCGCTTGACCCGAGCCATTTTCGCCACCAAGGGCACCTGCGGCCGCTTGTAACCGCTCTTGTAGGGTCGAATTGTCATTTTGCTGCGCCAATTCCCGTAGTTCTCGCTCCGCTTGGGAGAGGGCGGCCATCGCTTGTTCTTGATTCTCGGCGCTTGCGAGCGCTTCTTGCGCCTCGTTTAAGGGGCGGGTGAGCTCTTCTTGCTGTTCGGCCGTGAGATCGGGATTGTTGTTAATCCCCTCTTCCGCTTCTTCCAGGGCGGTGATTTGCTCGTCAATGGCGCGGGTGACCGCCCGTTGTTGACCGACAACGGCCGTAAGCGGGTTGTTGATAATGACGGCCGCGCCCAATAGCACGATCGCCAACAAAATGAGAGACCAGTCTTGGCTATTGGCTTCGAGCGGGAGTGATTCACGCACATTGACATGTTGGGCAGCGCGCCATGTGTCGTCAAATTGATTTTCCTGCCATGTTTGATCGGCAGAGATTTGACCTTCTTGTAATTCGATGGCGGTGGTGAGGCGTTCATGTAGCCCAAAGGTTTGGTCGGCGAAACGGGCTTTGGCGGCGAGGTCCGGCCGACGTAAGAGGACAAACAGGCTACCCCCCATCAGCCCGGCTAGGCCGAGCCCGAGGGAGATATAGAACACTTCCATATTGGTCAGGATCGGCCGAAAACGGGCCACGGCGGCGATGGCAACGGCGATGAGGAGCCCTGCTAATAGCCCTTTTGGGGCGATGATTAAGAGGTCACGGAGCTGTCGCCGGCCGTGCCACCGTTCAATTTGTTGTGTTAATTGAGGATACGTCCCATTTTGCATACGAATCTAACACCTCATTACTCGTCATTCGTCACTCGTCATTCGTTGCGCGACTTACTCATTCGTCATTTTCGTCACTCTTTTTACCGTCCAGCGATACAAAAGATAAGAAAAGAAGAGATTAATCACGATAAATACATACCACGGGGAAAAAATCCAAGGGCTACCACTACCGCCTAAGGTGGCTCCCCACAGTGAGTTTTCTTCCCTTAAAATCATGTCGCTAATAAACATGGTGATCGGTAGATTGGTTGTGGCGAACCCCATTAAACCATAGCCGATAATCGCTTCGATGGTGCGACTGGATGAGGTAATAAAGAACGGACTGGCGATGAGTGAAGATAAGCCGACAAGCAGAGGGAGACCTACCAGAATACCGAGCGCAACCGCATACGTGGTGACACTGGCGGCTAGTGTGGTGCGCATACGGCTGGAAAAAAAGAGACCGAGCATCGCATAGAAAATCGCCCCGACCGCGAGCAAAAGCTGTGAAATAAGCACTTCTGACACCGCGACACCGCCGAGCATAAACGCCATGCTGATCAACGGAATGGCGGCGATGATGAGCAAAAAGACATAGCTTAGTGCGGACATCATTTTGCCGAAAACGAAGGCGCGGGGTGACAGTAGGGTGGTGCGCAATAAGTCAAACGTCTGTCGCTCTTTCTCTCCCGTAATGGCACCGGAGGTAAAGGCGGGGCCGATAAAAACGACCAAGAAGGTTTGTACCCCGACCATCGTGAAGAAGATCGCTTGCCCCGCTTGTCGATTGGTATTGGCGGAGGTTGATCCATCGATAGCGACGATCAGGTAAATGAAGGCGACAAATGCCCCCATGACAAAGAGGTAGCTGGTCATGATGGCGTAGGCCCGCGCCCCACGCATACGGCTACGTAACTCTTTGGTGGTAATCGGATTTTGGGTCAAATTACGCCACATCCGGCCGGATCGGGCGGTGGGTTGAGGAGTGGTTTCTGCGGTCATAGTGATTTGAAAGGGGAAAGGGAAAAGGCAAAAGGAAAAATGGCCTGTTCCGCTTTCGCATTGGTTAAGATTTTAGCATAGTTTACAGGTGGGGAAATCGTTTCTTACCTGCTGGCTAGTTTTTGTGGGGTAATCGGCCGGCGAGCTGTTGCATACGCTGGATGGTGAGGTGATAAAGGACGTAGCTGAGCGTCCCGTATAACAAAGCGCAAAGTACCGCTTGTAAAGTCGAATTAAAATCGGACCTATCGTAAAACATGTACAGAAAAGATGGGATGGGACTTAGAAAATAGGCATTTGTATTATCAAACAAAAGTGAGATTAAGGCTGAGCTTACCCCTATGGCTAGGAGAGTACCATAAGTGGTAACAATAACGAGAGTGACTTCCTCGAAATAGGTTGATAAATAGAGTGTCAAGAAGGCTGAAAAAAAAGTGATACTTAATCCTATGAATTGAGGGATTAATATCAATATTAAGCCTTCCCACCAGAATCCTGGCTCCCAAGGTGAGAACACTCGGCCGATGGGAAAAGGGTGTGTATTGAGCACTCGGCTGATGGGTAAAAGAGCAAAAGCGATTGGCGCTAGAAAAAAAACAAGCTTTAAAGCCAAGGGTAGTGTTGCACGAGCCTTACCGAAAATGATCTGTTTGCTTTGAAGAGGTGTTAGAAATAACAGTTCTAGAGAGTTTTGTTTACTCTCGGTGGCGATGGCACCAGCCGTTAGTGTGGGAACAAAAAATAGTGCCGATGCCGCTTGGCCAATACTGACCGCAAATAACGTGTTCGGGGCCAAAACGTACCAGAATACTAGCCAATCGATGAACTCGTCTTCATTACGATACGAAATTCCATCCACGATTGCCCATATGACAATGAAGATAAATACAACACCATAAATGATGTAAACCCAGCGGAATAAGCGCTGAATCGGCCGACTGCGGGCCAGTCGGTTTTTTTCTTGCCAGTAAATTGGATTATCGTGTGCGGGAATGTGGTTCATCAATCTATTTCTAAGTGCTGTTTTTTAGGTTTCTTTTTATTGTGTGTGATTTTCGGCCGTCCGGCGATTTCTTGTACGCGATTGATGGTCAAACTGACCAAACCATAGCTAATTCCTGCATAAAGGGTGACGCAAAGGATGGTCGTCGTGAATATTTCCGCCCCATGATAGCTATCCAGAATAATGCCGAGCGCGAGAATCGGATGTATGATCAGACTCAAGTCACCTCCACCCGAGAAGGCCAAGAGCATGATTGAGGTGATAAAGTGCGCGAAGATGGCACCATAAGCGGTGGCGACGACTACGGCCGTTTGCTTAAAAAATGTAGAGATATAGAGGGTCAGCATCACGACAAAGACGGTCATAATCAAGACAAGTGCTTGTGCGGTCGCCATAATTATCAGCATCTCGCCTAACTCAGCTAGATTTAGTGAGCCGGTAAAACCGACGAATGGGATCAGCACCAGCACGGCAAGTGCGATAAAAAAGACGATTTTTAAGGCGAACGGCAGACTGGCGCGCGCCTTGCCGAAAATGATTTGTCGGCTGGTGAGCGGAGTGAGGAATAACAGCTCGAAAGTCTCGTTTTTGCGCTCTTCAGAAATGGTACCGGCAATGAGTGGCGGGACAAAGAAGATTAGGGTGAGCCATTGACCGATGGCGACCGTTACGACCGTGGCGAAAAATAGAATATCGATAAAGTCCACCCAATAGAACCCTCTCAGCACGGAACGACTTTGTACCAAGGTAAGTAGGCCGATTAGGGCGAAAATGATGCCATAGATAATATAGACCGCGCGAAAAACGCGGCGAATGGAGCGACTATTGGCTAAGCGCTGTTTTTCGCGCCAATAGATCGGGTTGCTGTTTGTCGGTATAAAAGAGTTCATGTTTGTGTCTAGGTGTTATGCTATTTGCTTGACCAAGTTTCGACTGAGAGTGAGCGGCGATACAGGACGGCCGCACAGGTGGCGATGCCGCCAGCATACATAAAGATACGCATAAATGAAAAGCCAACTGTGAAGAGGGATTCGTTGTCGAGTATACCGACCGTGAGAATGGAAATCAGCAGGAGGGACAAGAGCCAGATGACGAGCTTTGTGCCGAAGATAATGCTATAGCTGGTAATCAGTGCGGCCCGCGAGGTTTGGGCCCAAGTCGAAACGGTTAGGCCGACGAGTGCGGCATAGCCGATTTCAAGCCACGGTTGGAGCAACAAACCGATCGCGACCATGAGGGAGGTAGCGAGGGATACCGCATCGAAGGCGCTGGCGGCCGTGGCGGCCGCCACGATGGTTACCCCACCTTGCAAAACACTCATAATGATTAGTAGCCACCAGATGCGCAACCGTGACAAACTGCCGAATAACTTGGCGAACAAGATATGATGTACCGGTTGCGGGGTGAGCATCAAGATTTCCCACGTCCCCCGCTTAATCTCTTCCGAGACGGATGGGGCGGTCAGGGCAGGGACCATAAACAGGCCACCCCACGTCAGCATCTGCATAAACGCATTGGGGATACATAGCAGTAGAATCAGCCATTCGGTGCCGGAGTTCATGCCGATGGTCGATAAGAAATTGTTCCCCCCGCAAACCCCTAGAACCAACGCCCCCATGATCACGAACGGAGAATAGCGATTGATGTTGGCGTAGATGCTGTTCGGTTCACCCCAATGCCCTTGCTCACGCAAATAAATCGGATTTTGGCGCAGGGTGAATATAAATTGGCGTATGGAGATACTGTCGGACTGAGTGGGGGGCTTGTTTGACATAGAATTGGCTGGCTAGCTGACGACCCCTTTGGTCGCTTGCATAAAGACATCTTCTAAGTCTCCGATCTCTTCGCTGAAGGAGATCATGGGGATATCGGCTTCGATGAGATGACGTAACAGCTGGCTAAGCTCTTCATCTGTGCCGCCGAAGTCGAAGCGGACGATATCGGGGGTAAGTTCGACTTCACGGCCGTCGGTGATTTTGCCAACTTGTGGATGTTGGAACAAAATGTCTTTGAGCGGGGCGGTTTCCTCACCCAAAATACGCGCTTGAATCAACCGCTGTACTTGGAGCTGGCGACGCATATCTTCGATATCACCAAAGGCGACCAGTTGGCCCGCTTCCATAATGCCGATATTGGTACAAATGTCGGCCACTTCGGACAAAATATGGGAGGAGAAAAAGATCGTTTTTCCCATCATTTGGAGCTGGCGCAATAGCTCTCGCATTTCGATACGGGCGCGTGGGTCAAGACCGCTGGCCGGTTCATCGAGAATGAGAACTTGTGGGTCATGGGCCAGCGTACGGGCGAGACAGAGTCGCTGCTTCATACCGCGACTCAAACTCTCGACTTGGGCATCTCGCTTGTTTTCTAGATCGACCAATGCGAGCAAGTCCCCGATCATCCCTTTGCGCTGGTTGACCGGCACATCGTAACAGGCGGCGAAAAAGTCGAGATATTCCCAGACCTTCATATCGTCATAAACCCCGAAAAAATCGGGCATATAGCCGATCACTCGCCTGACTTCATTCGGTTGATCGGTGACTGAATAACCGGCGATCTGGGCACGGCCGGATGTCGGCCGGAGCAGGGTGGTCAAGATGCGCATGGTGGTTGTTTTGCCCGCACCATTTGGCCCGATAAAGCCAAACACATCCCCTTTTTCAATCGTTAAATTCAATTCATTGAGCGCAGTAAGCGCTCCGTATCGTTTGGTTAAACCTTTGATTTCGATTATGGCAGACATAGTTTAATAGATAGGATAGGTTGGTTATTCGAGCGGTAGTTCTAAGAAATAAAGGGTGGTTGCGGCCGAATCATGGCGAGCATTGGTCAGTTGGATATCTAATTGGGCCTCTTCGGTCCATCCGGTCAGATAGATGCCGCCCGCTTCCCAATTAATTCGGCTACCATAAGAATCATAGACACTTTCTAATAATTGGTAACGGCCGCGACTCTCGCCACTATAGTAGCTAGATGTCCCCAAAATTTCATCATAACTGCTGTCAAGCGGTGATGAGTAAGAAATATCTGAATCATGGGGGATATAAGTGGGTGGCAATCCGGAAAGGATCGCTTGGAAATCCCCTCTTTGTGCTGACGGGATGGTTAGAGATCTCGACTGAGATTGTCCCGGTTCTAGCGTCCCGAGAGAGATTGGGGTGTTGTTGAAAACAAGGGTGGCATGTTGCAGTGCTGTATTGCTGTTGTTGGTAATTTCGATATTGGCCACAAGGTTGTTGCCATCCTCTTCGAGAGTGGTTGTGGCGATAATTGGCGGAAGCGGCCGGACACTCTGTACCCCGAACGTGCCAACACCACCGACATCAATAACCGCGTCATCGAGCCGAACCCGCCCATCACGGCTGATTTCTAAACCATTGCTTGAAAGACCCGAACTAAATGAGTCGAGCGGCCGGATTAAGACATCATCTTCTAGCTCGATGTCATAATTGGTTCGGCCGGGTGAATAAACCCCCACGGCCGATTGCACATACGCTTCCGGCTGACCAACACGGCCGCTGACAATACTCATCTGATTAATAATTGGGGAGTTCCCCTTAAACTGGGAGCCGATAATAAAGGCGATAATGCTAAATAAAACGATACTGGCCGGAATCGTAATCCAACCTAGTTCACGACGTTGCAGACGGCCGAGCACAAAATAGTTAACCGGCCCGATTGTCACAATGTAAACCAACATAAATCCGAACAAGAGCCAACCGGAGGGGAGTGTTATATCGGGTAACGCTTCAACCGCATTGCTGGCTTCATCCTGATTGATAAATGGCTCTTCCCAAAACGGCCGTCTCGGGACGTAGCTCGTAATATCGCGCCACAGGTTTCGGCTACCGTTCCATGATTCAAGTGGGGCGAATTGGGGATCGATCGCCAAGAAAAAGACGTTCCCACGGCCGATGCTACGTCGGGCGAGAATCGGTAAGCCATCTTGATGGTAAAGCAATTCCCCATCGGTTAAATTACTGGTGGCGATCACATAAGGACCGGCATCGCGGAACGGCTCCCCTGTTTTTTCGGCCAGTGCGGGTAAATCAGGGACAGATTGGCTACCGGTGACATTGACCGGTAGTAAATCGGCTACGGCCGTGGTCGTCTTTTGCCAACTTGCGCCACCGGTGACTACCAATTGCCCTCCTTGGCTAATCCAAAAATTGAGCGCATCCCGTTGGGCGGCCGATAGCTGATTGGTATCGACATCGTTTAAGACCAAGAGATCAAGGTTGCGCCAAGCGACTTTATCGGCCGGTAGATCATCGAGTGAAAGAACGGCCACGGCCGCGTCCCTTCGCCCTTGGGATTGGGTTGTGAGAAAGCGTACCGCATCCGGATTTGGACTGATAACCCCATATAGAACACTGTTATCTGCATCTAGGGCACGCAAATTACTCACGCGAGTGCGGGCGATCTGCTCACCGTCTTCATCGACCAATGCGATAGTAAAGTCACTTGAGGGCAAAGCAGTGTAAAAAACGCTAAACGATACCCGCTTGTTTGATTGGGTCGGTAGATCAATTGGGACTGAGTATTGGGGATTTGATGAAAAAGATTGATTGAGGACGACGATTTTTCCGGTGACGGCCGGTCCTGAATTGGCGATGGTCACTTGTACCGGCCACCAGCCTTGTTGCCCTTTGCTCAAGCCATCAAATCCGACACGGGCGTCGAGTATGATTCCATTATTGGTGGGTTGGCTCTCTGTCTCGTCACTATTTTCTTGGGCATAAGCGGATGAGCTTAAAAGCAGTGCCCATATTAGGATTCCCCAAAAGATCACCGGATGCCATGCTGTTTGTTGTTTACTCATATGCGTTGTGCTAGGTGTGTTAAATCAATTCGATTGTGTAGTCACCGATGACGACATCGGGGCGATTGGTTTCGATCCAAGTAATGATTTTTTCGATCACTCCATGTAAAAAACCGGCATCGTTGCCCACGGCCGCGATGGCTAGGATCGCCGATTGCCACACATCTTGATGGGCGACTTCGGCGATAGAGATGTTAAATTGGTTCGACAAACGGCCGATGACCGATTTCAAGATGCGTCGCTTATCTTTTAATGAAGCGACCCCACCAAGACCTAATTCAATCTGACAAACTGCGATAATCATATATTGGAATGCGCTGTGTGTGCGCGCTATGTTTGTAAAATTAATGTTGCTAATGTTAAAACAGTCACAGATGAACGGCAAGCACACAAGTGTGATCTATAATAAACGTTTACCTGACATCGAATAATAGGAGGTTTTATGTCTTTTGGCATAACCAAAACAATTCCCGCTAAACGGGGAATCGAAGGGGCGAATGCGCTTTATGATGGTAGCTTAAGTGAGTTTGAGTTCCACATGGCGGGAAAGCCATCTAAGTTAAATGTAGGCGATTATGTGTATACGATTTTTCAGGATCAGTTGATCGGTCGCTTAAAAGTCACAGAATTAATTGGTGGGGCGGTGAATCCTTCATCGGGTAGACCCCGGACGTTGATTATGGTCGCTTGCCCTGGCGAACGGCTTTCGGCACCGATTCCTCGCAAGGGACATCGGGGGACGCGCTACTATGATGGGGCGGATTGGCCTGCATAGATTGCGTGTCGTGATTTTGGCGTGTGTGGGATTAACCGCTTAGTAGTCCCATACCGCTTGCAATGCGGCCGGTTTACGAAAAACCAAGCCTCTCGGCCGCGCTGCCTCTTGATCTACTAATCGAAGCCCTGCACACCTGTCTAAAATCTGTTGTAACGCCTGCTGCGTTTCGAGCCGAGCCAAGTGCAGCCCCAAACAAACATGTGGCCCATAAGCCCAAGTGACATGGGCGCGTAAATTTTTGCGTGTGGGATCAAATCGATCTGGATTAGGGAACACGGCCGGATCTCGATTGGCCCCCGCGAGGGAAACCCGCACCAAATCCCCTTCTTTGATCGATGCGCCGCCTAAGATTACATCGCATGTCGTATAGCGATCGACTACGCTGGCGGCCGGTTCTAAACGTAGCGATTCTTCGATAACGGCCGGTAAGAGTGAATCATCCGCTTTGACTTGCGCCAACGTATCAGAGCTGGTCAAAAGATGATAGAGCGCGTTGGCGATCATGCCTTCGGTTGTTTCGATGCCACCAAAAAGCAGCACGGCCGCATTGGACACGATTTGGTCATCGGTCAGCCCTTGCGCGACCCCGCTGGCGGCCGCTAGCAAGCTAGCATTTGACTCTCTCTTTTTTAATGAAGGGAGTAGATGCTCTTTGAGGGTAGCGAACGCCTCTTTCCCTTCGGCGCTGACCGCTTCTCCTGCGGTGACACGGGTGACCGCTTCGACAATGGTGTCGTACCATGTTAATACGGCCGTGACCGGTGTGTTTTCCAGCCCCAAGACACGGACCATCGTCTGTGAGGCGATGGGACCCGCAAAATCACGCCGTAACTCCGCTTTTCCATGGGCGATAAAGCGGTCGATGAGCTGTGAGATGTCATCGGTTACCGATTCTGTAAAACGGGTGTGGACTTCTCGTTTGCGAAACGGCCGTTCAAACGGGGTACGATGGCGCAGATGTTCTGGACCATCAAGTGAGAGCATGCTGGGGCCGACTACTTGTCCGGTCGAAAAACCGGGATGATCAACGGTATAGGTTTTTGCGTCCCGCATTACTTCAATATTGAGTTCTCGGTCGGTGATTAACCATGCTTGGATCGCTGGGAGCCAAGAAACCGGCTCGGTCGGCCGTAGGCGATGATGGACCGTGTGGACATCACCTTCTAGTTCAGCCAAGGTGATTTGTGCGCCAATGGGAAATGAGGTCATAGGATTTTCGATTTTCCGTTTTAGATTGTAAATGATTACAGATTCTAGCGGGTTAGTAGACGGAAGACTTGGTGAACATCAGAGAGGGTTTCGAGGAGGGTGTCCGGTTGATGAGGGGCGAGGTCGGTGGGAGAGTAACGGCCGGTTGCGACTGCGACCGCTTTGGCCCCGACCGCACGGGCACAAGCGATGTCGGCCGGTGTGTCACCAATGACAATCGTATTCTGACCATTAATCGGCTGCCCGAGTAATTGGCTAGCACGATCGATGGCCAGTTGGGGGAGATCATTGCGATCTGTCGCTTCATGTCCATAAGCACCCACTTGGAAGGGGATATGCTGTAGCTGAGCCGCGTTAAGTTTCCCCCATGCGCTGGGGCGGCCGTTGGCGGTGACGATGCCTAGCGTGACCTGTTCTTGCTGGCTTAATTTAGACAGCAAGTCGCGGACACCGCTAAAGATATGTAGCTCGGCTGTATCGCGATGTTCGCCCCAAAGCTGACCCATGCGGGCAAAGGCGCGACGGAGTTCGGCAGTGGGATCGCCATGGTAGCCGCTGGCATGAAGCAAATCTAGTGCCATCGCTTTATCCGTATATCGATTGCCAGGGTATCCCTGCCAGATGATCGGCCGGTCAAACGTTTCGCTTAACGCTTGGCAAAAAATATTTTTGCTTAACCCATGATGGACGGTAAGCAGTGTGCCATCGATGTCAAACAGCAAAAGTCGCATAAATTTGTGAATTTTCCTCCATAAATCTTCATTTTTTCTTAAAAGTCATGCTTATGCTAAAGGATGTTAAATGAAAACGGAATTAATTAACGATTGGAAATACCGATTTCATAAACAGTTAGTAACTGTACAAGTGTCAATTTTAGTCAAGAGTAAGAGTAAGAAGCGTATTCTGCGGTTCGTAGCTGGATTGTTGAGCCTAGCTTATCTCTTATTCTAAGCGAAGTGTCTCTTTCTCTTTTTAGAGCCAGACTATTTGTATGGTCGCAATACTTAATTGAATGAATAACAAACTAGGTGTCGCCAAGTGGTGATCCTAGATTAGCAAAAGGCTGAATATATGAAAAAATCAGACAAATTAAACACACTTATTCATGCGGTCTGTTTGGTTCCTCTTTTTCTCGTTTTTGGATCCGCGCTGTGGACCGTTTTCGGTTTTGCCAGCACGTTGGGCTTTGTTGCCAGTACCGCAAACTTAACCAATGCGGCGATGTGGACGTTTACCGCCATGCTCGCAGTGACCCCCATCACGATCCTGACCGGTTGGCAGTGGATTCAACCGATCAAACGAACCTTAGCCCTTTATGCCTTCTCCTATTCGATGATTCATTTCATTATCTTTAGTGGAGGATTTGGCTTTGTTCCGGCGGCCGTATTAAGCGGTGCTTTCGCCAACGCGATGTTGATGACCGGTACGGTCGCTTTATTCGGCATGGTTCCGCTGGCTCTGACTAGTAATCGTTGGGCGATGCGTAAGATGAAGAAGAACTGGAAACGATTGCACTATCTCACTTATGGGGTGGCGATTTTTATTATTGCTCATCTCGTATTCTTGGGGCAAGGGTTACCTTGGGCGATTTTGTATACCGTTTTACTTGGTATGCGTGTGCCACCTGTGCGTCGCTTTATTGTGAAAATGCGTAAAAAGGTGGTTCAAGCATGGAGCGGCCGCAAAAACCGGCCGAGCCCTCAACCCTCTGGGGCGGTGACAACCGGATAGACAAAAAGGATAGGTGTAATAATGATCGAAAAAATAAAACGATTTTGGCAGGATTATATCTTCACCATCGCGATGGCCCTCTTTATTATTGGTGGCTCGGCCGTGACCGTACAAGCGATGCAGGCCAATCCACCGGCGTTTTTGGACGAAGTCGTACTGGGTAACGTTGATGGAGATGTCGTTGAAGCGGCCGTGGAATCGGATGATGAGTCACTCGTGACGGCTGAATCGATTCATACCGACCCCAGTTATTTTACGATTTTTGATGACGACGGGGATGATGACGAACCTCGTTTTAACGGACGTGGTGGTCGTCGTGACAATGAGCGCGACGGCCGTGATGGGCGGGGCGGCCGTGGGCGATAGCCAAACCGGCGTGCCAACCTGATAGGACAAACTAAAAAAGACAAAATAGAATGAGAAATAGCTTGGCTTCGGCCAAGCTATTTTTGTTTTAAAACTGTGCTTGTCCAGTTGCCCTATTCCGCAATATACTAGCAACCTAGCTTCATTAGCCTTAATGACTTTGATTTTGTAGTACGCGAACCATTTTCCATGTCCTTTCTTCTTATTCAATTTTTGCTGGTGCTTGTCATTTTCCCCGGTGCCTTGTTGGGGATCGCATTCGCCACATGGCGGCGGAGATCATTTCGTCGATTGCAAGTGAATTTGTGGTGGGTAACGACACTCTCCCTGTGGGGGGTATGGGCCACGCGACTTTTGACATTGTATTTGGGTCGAGATTTTGATGTTGTGGTTCGTTATTATTGGCGAGTTGGATCTAATTATCCACTTTCTTTTGCGTCGTTAGGGGTGTTGATTACGACCCTTTTTTATTTAGGAAGAAGTCAGCGACGGCCCAAGATTATTTACTATACGCTTTCGGCCGTACTGATATTGGTGGCGTTTTTGTTGGACCCTGCACTCTGGCCTTACGACATTCCCGCCTTTGCCTTTGTTGATGTAGAAGTGACTCACTTTGGTATTTGGGCCGTCGTCTGGAGCTTGAGCGTGCTTGTGCCGTTACTTCTCGCTTGGTTGATTGCTGAACAGAGTTTGCGTACTGTGCCACAATCACTTTATCGCAACCAAGTTGCTTATTGGTTTACGGCCGTTACGATCGCCTTTGTCGGGACTGTATTGGCTTTGCTCCAAAGTTCCTTCTTGCCACAGCAAATTGGTACCATCCTGTTGGGGGTTGCTGGCTTGATCGGTATGTTGGCCGTGACCCAAGGACAATTGGCCAATCTTCGTATTATTATCGGGCAAATCGGTTGGCAAATCGGCCGTATATCACTATTGACGGCTGTATTGCTCGCCGGTCTGGTTGCCCTTTTCGCTTTGTTGGGAATACAAGGGGTGGAGCTTGCGACACTATTTGCGGCCTCTGTAATTTTCGCTATAGTGTTGTTTATCGGGGCATTTTTACTGAGTTCTCTGGCCAATTATTGGTGGGATGACTCTGATGCAAACCTCGATTATGTACGGCAGCAATTTCAAATTGGTGGGAGTTTGTTGCCTCTGGCCGAACTAACCCAGCTTTTTCGTCAGGTCATTCACGGCCGTTTACAGACTGAGGACTGCTGGCTCTTGAATGTACAAGAGGCACCCGGTGGCGGCGTTTTGTTGACTTCATTACATGATGGGGGGGAAGATTTCGAGCCGGTCGTTTTACAAGGGGAAAATCCTTTTGTTCAATACCTGTACATGCAGACCAGCCCGCTGATGCAACAAGATATTGATGACCTTTACACCTTTAACGAAATGGTGGCTGATGAGCGACGGGCGATTGCGGCATGGCAAAAACAGATCCATATCCCTATTCGATCAAATACACGCTTGGTCGCGCTACTGTCTCTGGGACCGAAATATACCAATGAGGCGTATGACCGTCACGATTTCGCATTTTTAGAAGATTTTGCGGCTCAAATGGGGAATTTGCTAGTACAGTCGCGGCAAATCCACGCGCTACGTCGTATTAGTGCCGATGTGTTCGAGCGGAATTTGTCGTTAGCGCAAGAACGTCGCCGTTTAAAAGAGCTTGTGGCCCTTTACGAGCAATTTTCTGCGCTGTTATCGCCTGAACTACGTCGGCCGTTCACTCAGCTAGAAGTTGAGCTTCGCCAGCTTGAAAGCCAAATAGAGCAGGCCAGTAGCGCAACCCTATCGACCAAGGTTGGTGGACTTGGAGGAAGTGACTCGGTTTCATCTTCTTCCCTGGGAACGATGCGCGGTCAAGTGGATGAATCCCAAGCGATGGTTGATAATTTGATTGCGATCGCCTCTCATTTAGAGAAACAGAGTCAATTTGAATTCGGCTTGGTTTATGTTGATGGGGCGATTCGGGCGGCTATGTATCAATTACGGCCGATGGCCGAGGCGCGGCGCGTGCGTGTTGAACTTGATGTACGGGGAAAAATTTTGCCGGTTTGGGGAGATGAATCTCGTTTGCAAGAAGCGGTTCAGCAGCTCATTCACAATGCGATTAAATTTAATCGCATTAATGGACAAGTGCAGATCATCTGCCAAATGGTGCGAACCGAGATTCAGGTTCAAGTGGTTGACTATGGCGTGGGGATACCTAGTGAGCGAATGCAAGATTTGTGGCAAGGTTTGACCAAGCTGTTTGGAACAGATGGCAAAGCGGGCCGTCGGCGTACACGGATCGGGTTACCATTGGTTAAATTTATTGTGCAGTCACATGGTGGCCGTGTCGCCTCTCGGAGCACTTACGGATCAGGAAGCACCTTTACGATTCATTTGCCTACAGTGTTGGAAGAAATCGAAGAGCTTTAGATTGTTGCTACTCCTGTCGGATTTGGTAGGAGTTGATCAATTAACGATTGTCATTCCCACGAAGGTG
>WTJY01000444.1:0-9800 GCA_011524645.1 Anaerolineales bacterium
GTCTGGAGAGGGTGTTGGTGCTGATGGGGTGGCCGGTTGACTCGCGACCCCTAATGCCGCGAGATCGATCGTTTTGCCGAATGCCGGTTTGCCACTGATGACCGGTGGTGGTGGCGGTCGTTTCGGGGCTTCGATTTCAACCGGCTCTGCGGCGGTTGGTGCGGGAGGCAGAGTTTCCTCTTTAAAGTCGGCCGGTTCAAACTGACTGAGAAACTCATCCGGTAAATAGAAAAACTCGACCATACCATCGTCTGTTTTGTCCATCGCCTTATAAATCAAGCCCCGATACCAGAGATCTTCGGCTGCACTTTGTGGCTCATACCACGGTTCATCCCGCTCAAGTGCGCCGGGTCCCATTTGGCGAATCTGGCCAAATTGACGTTGGAAACTAGCCGCTTGCATACGGCCGTTGTTCCCGACAATCGCTCGGATCGCTTCCGCCTCTAAAGGGGGGAGATAAATGAGCTCTTGTGGTACATCTAACAGTGGTAAAGAGTCATTTAAAGTCTGAACACACCGTTCTTTGTTCATGCCGGTTAAATCGATGTCCCACCATTCGCCGATGACACGCAAAATAATCAATTGATGGTCTTGTAGAGCTTGTCGCAATGAGTGCATATTTTCTATCCTTATGTCGAGTTATGACCTATCTCCTATCTATTAATCAAGCGGTCCAATTTTACTTAGCCTTTCTTTACACCCTATTTCAAACGTGTTATACTCGACACGTTATGTTTATTAAATTCCCACTAAAAAAAGCGGTTTTCGCCAATTATTCTGGGAAAATATTTTACTTTGTAGATTCAACATTTTATCTCCAAGCCTTGGCAAATTCCCAAACATTTGCGCATATGTCAGAGCTTAAACCAAACGTTTCATGAATTTTATCACATGCCACGTTTGCCAGACCCAAAACCCAGCAGATAATCAAGTTTGTCAATCGTGCCAAACACCATTGCAAAAAACTGATATTGTTTGTTCGGAATGCTATCATAGCAACGCGCCAACCGCTTCTTTTTGTGGTAACTGCGGCTCTCTTTTAGCAAGCGCGTCTGGTGCTGACAACCAAGAAACTCAATCAGCCGAAGCTGCCAACAAGCCGGGAACCGGACCCTTAACTTCAGCACCATCTATCCCAGATTGGTTAGATGGTGTCGATAGTTTTGACGATTCTGCTGGTGGTGACGTGGGAGAGCCCGCAAAAGCCAAAGCCGATACTAATGATATAGACTGGCTTGAAGTACTTGATTTTGGCGAACCGGTTACTGAGATGACCACACGAGACACAGAGGCCCCAGAAACAACAGATTGGGTTGCCAAGCTATCACGCCCTGAAGATGACAAAAATAATGAGAATAGGCCTCTTTCATTTACTGAAAAGTTGCTGATGTCTGAAACGATGCCACAACGGCCGGCTGATTTAGAAGACGTTTTGTTTGGGGAGGAAGATGTCGTTGATTTCGGTGAATTAGTTGGTGATAGTAATAGAGAAGAGGGGGATGACGATCCCTCGTTATTGGCATTTTCTGGTGATACAGGACAGCTTGATGCTTTGCTGGTTATGGATGATTTGGATGACCTTGATGAAGAGGTCACCGAGATCAATGACATGTCTGAAAGTAGTGGCTTTACCGATTGGTTGACTTCGGTAGAGGAAGAATCTGCAGGGGGTTTTGCGGATACGGCCGCTCAGGAAGCGGCCGCGCCTGTGCTTGATGAATTACCTGATTGGCTGGTGCCAGATTCGGCCGAAGATGCTGAAATCGATCAATTGTCTGTGTTGAGCGATACACTAGAAACGGACGATACGTATGAGGTTTCTCCGCAAAACGATGATGATCAAGCGGCCGATTCACCCAAACCACAAACCCAAGAAATGGGGGTCACCGCATGGTTGGAAAACCTAACTATGCAATCTGCGGTCGACTTGCCAGATGACAAACCGGAATGGATCAATGATTCTCATGCAGAAAACCAAGCACTTCTACAGAAATTTCCCACATGGTTGTTAGAGAACCCCGAAGAAAGCGGTGAAAATAGCCAACTGCCTGATGTGAACTCGGCAGCAAGCGGCTTTACAGACTGGATCGTCTCAACCGATGATGTTTTACCGAAAAATACGACTGAGAAACAAGGGGATGATTTCGCGTGGTTGTCAGATCCGAACCAAGCTGATTCTTTTGGCTCGGCCGATATGGCTAATTGGCTAGCTGGCGATGTGGCAACCACTCCAGATCAAGATAACGAACCCACCCAAGATGTTAACCCTGAACCACTTTTCGATGATGCGGCTTTCGATGAAGTGGGGGGGGAAGAGTTTGGCTGGTTAACTGGGGCCGGAGCTGCGAGTGACTTTGAAAGCGAGTCTGAACCGGCCGAAATGGGCCAAGAACCGATGCTTGATGGAGTTGATGGCACGATTGAAATCTTGGATTCTGTTACGACCGAGCCCGAGACGCCCTCTTTGGCAATCATTGCGGGGGAAACGACCGAGGTGGCTAGCACGATCGATGATGAAGATGCTTTGCTCGAGGCGCTGTTAGAAGATGATTCAGGTGATGCCTTGTTACGCGATCTTCTTTCTGATGAAGATGATGACGAAACCGGCTTTACTTTGTTCGATACCGCATTTCTTTCAACAGGGAAACTTGTCCCGCCTCCGAGGGTGTCAAATGTATCGGACGCGACTGAATTCACTAACGATGATGATCTGTCTGCCGCTTCTGATTTGGTTGCGAGCGACATTGAAAATATTTTTGCGGAAAACGACGAAATCGATTGGCTTGATGATTCTGATGGTGAGTTGTCTGATGATAATACGGCCGTGGATGAAAATGGTTGGTTGCTTGATGTTGAGGATGCGACCGCAGAATCGACTACCCTCGATGATGGAATTGAATGGTTGGATGTTGCTGATACGGCTGATGATGATGTCCCACATGAAGATGCGACCGATCTTACATTAAGTTCCTTGTTGACCGATGAAGGGGACGACAATTTGGAATGGTTGAGCGTTGCTGATGATGAATTGCCGTCTGATGAAGCTGAGAACAATATCGAAGATGTGATGTCTATAGGGGATGATTTTGAGCGACTTGATGACGCAACCTCGGCCGTTGAACTGGTGACTGACAGTGAGCCAGAACCCTCTCTGGCATTAGCTGATGATCTGGACCCGTTTGATGCGGAATCTGAGCTTCTCACGAGTGAGGACGATGTTGCTTCTTCTGATCTAGATTGGTTGAGTTTTGATCGTGATTTGACAGATGCTGAATCCACAGACAGTTTAGAAGATGACTTCTTTGTTACAAGCGAATCGCTGGTTGATGAGTCGCCTGTTTTAGAAGAGACGCTACCTCATGACCCTAGCTCAGATTTGTTCGCCACAGAAGAAACCGGATTTACGGACATTCTTAATAATTGGGATGACGCGGAAGATGGGACAACGGCCGATGTCGATGCTGATTCATTCTTGCTTGATAACGCGATTCATGATGTAGACCCCTTGCAAGCTTCACCGCCGACCGGGTTTACAGATTTGTTAGGCGCTTCTCATGCGGCCCCTGATGATGACTCGTTTACCGTACCGCTAGATTTATCGACCGATGATTCTCCCTCCGTTTCATTTGATGATTGGTTCGGCGATGAGGATGATGATTTGACTTTGGATACGGCCGATGGCGATGTCTTGGCCTTTTTATCTGATGATGCCCCTGCACCGCAATCGAATCGAACCGGTTTTACCGGCTGGTTAACCGCACCTGACCATGAGGACGAAGAGCCGCTTGAGGTTAATCCGGCCACAGATACCTTTAGTGATACCGAAGCGGAAGACCCCCCAGCACCCAAAAAGCGAACCGGTTTCACCGGCTGGTTGACATCTGAAGAAGATGAAATGGAAGAGGATGAAGCCGAAGAGATTGATATGGGGCTTGTTTCCCATATCCCGGACTGGCTACGTGACTCGGATGAATTGCCGACCCTTGAAAACCAAGAGTTAGAACAAAAAGAAGATGATAATAATAATGTCGTTCTGGGGGAAGATACAGGGCCTGGCCAGAGTTTTAGCGATTGGTTAAAACAGTCTGGTGTCGAAATCGAAGAAGAATCTGAAGATTTGATGACCGAAAGTGAACCGACTGGATTCACGCAATGGTTAACTGATCCAGATCAAGAGCCGATCGATTTAAGCGAGCTCGAAGATGGCACCGACGATGATTGGTTAGCCAATATTATTCCGGTTAAAGACGACACTAGCGAAGAGGTCATGACTGACATGCCAGATTGGCTAACCGACACGCCTACTGAATCAGAGGCGATGGAAGTCAGTGAAAATGAAGAGCTACCCGACTGGTTGCGAGCACCGGGAACCGGCGATTTAGACCCTTCTGTGGTTGATGAGATTGATGAGCTCTTAGAAACTGGGGACGCTGAATGGTTGGCCGAGCTGGAAAGCGGTCCACTAGACTATGACAAGGTCGCGACAACATTAGAAAATCAACTTGAGTCTGAAGAGCTTGATACGACAGCCGATGTTCTGGATTTAGACGATGAAAACTGGTTAGGCACAGCCGAGTCATCGGAAGATGATATGATGGCTGAACTTTTAGGTAATTCAACAACTGATGATTCAGATGATGATGATGCTTCATGGCTGGCATCACTTAATCTTGATGATGCGGATGAAGAAGATGATGCTTGGTTGCTAGAAACTGACCCAGATGCTGTTTTCTCTGAATCGACCGAAGATATCATCATGAATACCGATTTGCCCGATTGGCTCTTGGCCGCACGGCCGGATGACGACAGGGCAAATGCTACACCAACTGATGATCAATTTGCGATGCTTGGAGATTCATTCGATAGTGCTCCTTCTGAAGAGAGTGGTGTTGACGATCAATTCTTGGCCAAGTTATCTCTTTTAGATGATGATGCTAGTGATGATGAATTAGATTTGTCTGATGTCGATGTCAGTTGGGATTCTACTTCCGACGAATTAGGCGTGGATGAAGACGATTTGCCAGAGGGGGATGTGCCGGATTGGTTGCAACCCTCTGATGATGGGCTAGCCAAAGCGAATATCCCAGATTGGTTGCAACAAAAGCGGGATGAAGAGGCCGATGATGAAAATCTGTTTGTCGAACCAACCATGGCGACGGCCGATACAGGGATAACAACAGCTACTTTAGAAGAATTAGGTAAAGTAGTGCCAATTGCGGCGGCGATTAATCTATTCATTCCAGAAACTGTTGAATTTACAACTGAGACAGGCGAGCAAGATTTAGAAACGATTAGTGAACGGCAAAACAAAAAAGCTGAATCATGGTCAAAAATTGTCCAGCATGATGTGGCTGAGACTTTAACCCGCGCGCGCCGTGCCCCTAAGTTGAAAGTCAAAAATCAAGTGAAAGAGGTCCAGCCGGCCGATTTTGTGGACAAAGAGAATGAAGAACTCACCAATGTAGAAGAACGAAAACGTTCTCCATATCGTTCTTTGATGATTCTTTTGCTTATCGTGCTGCTTTTGTATTTCGTTTGGTTATTTGAACCTGCTATATTTGCACAGTTACGTGCCTTATTCTTATCTCTAATCTCCCTAATCGATTTGAGCGCGATCCAAGCCCTTTTGCCTTAGGCTTCGCTGTTCAAACTGATTTTACTATCTAATTCACTTCACATGTCCCAAAGCAAAACCTATCTCATTGCGGATTGCGGTCATAGTGTGACTACTGTGGCGTTATATAAGGTGGCAGATGGCGGCTATCGTTTGATTTCGCGTGCCCAAGTGCCATCAACTCTCACCGATCCGACACCAGATGTGAAAATCGGATTGGTAACCGCGATTCAAGAAATCGAGAAAGTAACAGGTCATGAACTACTTCAGGGTGATGGTGAGTTGATTCGCAATACAGCGCAGACCGGGCGCGGTGTCGATTATTTCGGTTTAACAACAAGTGCTGCCACCCCTTTGCGGTTGGCGATTGTCGCCCCGAGCTTAAATGACCCGAGTGTCGATAGTGTTCGGCGCTTGGTTCAGGAAATATCGAACGAGCGGGTGATGGTTTTCGCGCGCGATGACGGCCGTGATTTGCAACAACGTATTGATGAGTTAGGGCAGTTACGGCCGAATTTGATTATTATGACCCACGGCCCCCGTAAACGGGTGCAAGCGGATATGATTAAGCTGGCGGAAGCGGTTCGTTTTGGTCAGCGACAATTGGCGAAAAGTGACCGCGCCAGGATTATTTATAGCGGTCATGAAAGCTTGCAAGAGGTGATTGCGGAAACCCTTACCGATGAAATTCCGTTGATTTCGGTGGCTCAGATTCGGCCACAGGCCCGCCGCGAACGTTTAGGACCTTTGCGCCAAGCGATTCAGATGCAATTGCAAGATATCAAATTGTGCCAAGTTCCCGGCATGGAAGGGGTGATCCAGTGGTGTGGGAATAAGCCGACCGCCACGGTCGATTCGCTGGTTGATGTGGTGCAGTATCGCGCGGCGGTTCGTGAAGGGAAGGTGTTGCTTGTAGATCTAGAGCAAGATGACCTGATTTTGATTTACGGCGAAAACGAGGAAATACACACCATTAACCGGCCGGAATTCGGTGTTGGGAAGCCACTCGCGCGCTTGCTAGAGTATATTGAGCCGGAAGCGTTTTTTCGCTGGCTACCACAAGTGATTGAGGATGAAGAAGCGATGAAAGAACGCTTCCTGTCGTACCTCATTAATCAATCATTCTTCCCCGATATGATCCCGATGGTGGAAGAAGAGTTCCACTTTTTACAGGCGATTATGCGTACTGTGATCGCCCAAGCGTGGCAAGATGCGCTAGAAGTTTGGGGTGTATCTGCGAAAGAGGCTGCTAAATTACAGACAATCATTGTACGTGGTCGGCCGTTGATGATGATTCCGAAAGACAAAGAGAGTCAAATTATTCACATCTTGCTCGACGCGATTCAGCCGGTGGGAATGGCTTCTGTTGTTTTGGATCGCTACGGTGTTTTGCCTACTGTGGGGAAATTAGCGGAGCAAGATGTGATGGCAGCGGTACAAACCGCTGAGTCCGGTGTCCTTCTCAATTTGGGTTGGGCGATCGGTGTTGGCGGATGGCGACGCAATGGGAATGCTGCCACGCTTGAATTAATTACCCAGCAGGCGGGTAAGCTAAAAATCGAAATCGA
Source organism: Anaerolineales bacterium (assembly GCA_011524645.1). Classification (GTDB taxonomy): domain Bacteria; phylum Chloroflexota; class Anaerolineae; order Promineifilales; family Promineifilaceae; genus WTJY01. Next base: position 7,183 of record WTJY01000444.1, read on the forward strand.
TTGGGGCAATATCGAGGTTTTGGCGATTCCGGTGACCATGAGTGGTGATTTAGAAATTAATCCTAGCTTTTTGGCCCATGTTGGCGGCCGCTATAGGCGCCAAGAATCGTTGGAAAATGTCAGCGGGGACTTAGTGGTGGGGGTTGTTGTCGATGCTCGCGGCCGTCCGCTTAAATTTCCCAAAGATGAGCTTGAACGTAGCGAATTAATCAAAAAATGGACGACAGATATCGGCGGCTAAGGCCCGATCAAGTACGAACGAGGCGATTTCCATGAAGCTTTATCCCCACGATACACGACTTAAACGAGATGTCATTATTCAACAAAAACGGTATTTGCCACGCCAATTAAAAGGGACGGTAAATATCAGTAAAGGGCAAGAAGTAACCGCATCTAGTGTGGTGGCGCGAGCGGACATGGATCAGGGGTACTATGTGTTTGACGGCCGTGAAGCACTCAATATCAAAGCGGAAGAAGTCGAGCAATATGTCGCGATCGACATCGGGGTGCAAATTCGTCGAACCGCCCCTTTGCTCATAAGACCTAAGCGATTTGGTCGTAGTCAAGAAATAGAATCTCCTGTAGAGGGGATTTTAGAAGATATTTTAGACGGCCGCTTGCTCATTCGTCGTACGCCACGTGAACTATTGGTTCGATCGATGCTAAATGGATGGGTTGTTGGTGTTGAATCGAAACGGGGGGTCACTGTTGAAATACAAGGGGCACAAATCGAAGTGGTGTGGGGCAATGGCAAAGAAGGGTATGGCGAGCTGAAAGTATTGACTGAAGATCCGGCCGGAACGAGCGATGAAGATGAAATCGGCCGTGAAGCACAGGGATCTATGCTGGCTATGGGGCATTTGGCCGATGTTGGGTTGATCGAACATGCCATAAAAAGAGGGGCCCGTGGGCTAATCTTGGGGACAACCACCCCGGCTATCTTTGCCGAATTAAAATCTTTTGATATTCCGATCTATTTAACCGAAGGGGTGAACATGCAGGGCATGTCGACCCCTGTATTTGATTTGCTCAATGAGCATGAATATAAAACAGTTTCCATGTTGGGAATCGCTTCGAGCAAGACTCGGCGGCCGGAGATTTTGCTGTCTGATATGCAGCGGGGCCGTGGGCTACCTGCACCGGCATTTGCCGAGGTGAAAGTGGGGCAACGTGTGCGTTTGCTACGCCCACCCTATGACGGCAAGACGGGCGAAATTCAAGCGATTTACCCACATGCACGAGAAAGCGCGATGGGATATGTCACCGCTGGGGCGGATGTCTTATTGTCTAGTGGATTAACGGTTTTTGTACCGGATAGCAATCTTGACATTATTATGTAAATAAAAGATAATGACGCCCCAAAACGAGGAGAAAACCGATTATGGCAGATGATTTTGCAGAATTTGATGACGATGATTTTCTAGTAGAAGATGAGGAAGAATCATCGAATCGGCCGTTTATTTTAGCGGTCATGGGACTGGTAGGCGTTCTATTGATAACAGTCGTTGTCTTAGGGCTGTATATGACCTTTGCTGGTGGCTCTAATGAACCTACTGCAACCGAAGTTGCCAATGAAGTCAATGCGGAGCAAGCTGCCACGGCAACCCATATCTCTGCCACCAATGAAGCGATTTTGACCCAAAACGCGAAGGTGACTCAAACTTTGGAAGCGCGCCAAATGACCGATGAAGCACCTGCAGAAATGACGCCGGAACCGGAACCGGAAGTGACGGAAGAACCGGATGAAGTCGCTGCGACGGCCGGTGATATCGCTGAAGACAGTCTGGATGGCGAAGAGACCGGTGATGCGAGCATAGACGGTGAAGGTGACAATGCTACCGCCTCTGACGATGGTGCTATGGATGAAGATGGCGTGGCTATGGATAGCGATGATGTGAGCATGGATAGCGAAGATACCGGTGATGCGAGCATGGACGGTGAAGGTGACAATGCTGCCACATCTGAAGATGGCTCTCTGGCTGAAGACGGTGCTGCTATGGATAGCGGTGATACAGCTACAGATGAAGGTGGAGAAGAGAGTGAAGATGCTGAACCGAATGCGGCCGCAACCAGCATCTTTAATGGTGTGAGTACGGTTACCCCTGAATCGGCCGTTGCCGCAGGAAGTGATTCAGATGATGGGACTGCGGACGGTGTTGATAGCGACCAAAGTGCAGAGATTGCATCAAGCGATTCAGATGCCAGTGCGGTTGTTGGCGGTAGTTCGGCTGAAGCTGGTAGCACAACCGGCACCGAAGCGATTGATGCAAGCCAAGAATTTGCCACATTACCCGAAACAGGTCTCTTCTCAACCTTGTTCGGTTCAATTGGTGCGGCGGTTGTCCTCTTGCTTTCATTTGTCGGAGCTCGTCGTTTGCGTCGCGAAGATTAAGCAGTTTCAAACGATATTAAATATTTGCAGAAAAGGACGCGTTGGCGTCCTTTTTTGTTTTATATCTAGCACACCATATATATTTTAGGAGTTGCTACGATAGGTTGATAAAATCGATTTTAAACTCAATACCTTCGCCATTTTTAGATCGCTGTGACAAATAATTTGCCTTTAACGTAAATTTGTTCCTTTAATTAAAAGGCTCTTTATGCGTTTCAAGGAGCTA
>WTJY01000444.1:9900-18704 GCA_011524645.1 Anaerolineales bacterium
AGTTGATTAATTTGGCGAAGGTATTGAAACTTTATTTAATTGTAATGGCTTGGTGATCATCTGATTTGTTTTGCTCTTCTTTTCTGAGGAAGGGATAGACGAGGAATTTAAAGAGATTTTTCTTCTCTTGCCGCTTATGAAGACCGCCGAATCGTTACATCTAATTAACATAATGAGGTAAATAAAAATGACTGATCAATTGCGGTATGACGGCCGTGTAGCGATTGTAACCGGTGCAGGTGGTGGCTTGGGTCGTCAGTATGCGTTGCTTTTAGCGAGTCGTGGGGCTCAGGTTGTGGTGAATGATTTAGGTGGGAGTGTGACCGGTGGTGGTGCTAGCCCACGTGCGGCTGATTTGGTTGTTGAAGAAATCACCGCTGCTGGTGGAGAGGCTGTCGCAAACTATGATTCGGTTGAAGATGGGGACAAAATCGTACAACATGCGCTTGACGCTTATGGTCGTATAGACATTATTGTCAATAATGCCGGTATCTTGCGTGATCGAACGTTCCACAAAATGAGCCAAGACGATTGGGATGCGGTTTATCGCGTTCATTTATTTGGTGCATTTAAAGTGACCCACGCCGCTTGGCCCCATATGCGACAAAACGGATACGGCCGTATTGTCATGACATCCTCTTCCTCCGGTATTTATGGCAATTTTGGTCAAGCCAACTATGGGGCCATGAAATTAGGGTTGATGGGGTTGGCCAACACGTTGGCACTTGAAGGAGCGAAATACGATATTCAGGTTAATACGATTGCACCGATCGCTAAATCACGAATGACAGAAGGATTGGGGTATTTGGGGCCTGAAGTTATGGATGCACTAGATCCGGTTCGTGTGGCTCCTTTGGTTGCTTATTTATGCCATGAGAGTTGCCAAGAAAATGGCAAAAAATATGAAGTGGGTGGCGGTTGGATGGCCGAAGTTCGTTGGGAACGGACGCAAGGGGTGATGTTGCCATTGAGCCATGCGATTACACCGGAAGATGTGGCGAGCAAATGGGATGAAATTACCGATTTTACAGATAGTACACGGCCGAAAACCAGTGCTGATGCCTTTATGTCGTTGCAAAAAAACCTAGGAACATAGGGTGATGGAATTATTGCAAGGTTTGTCTAGTATGCTAGAAGCATAAGTTTGCTGGGGTGACATAGATGTGTACCAGCATGTGAATAAGATGATCTATTTCAGCAATTCTCAATTTGAACCAAAGGAATCGCTTTTTATTGTCGCTGTAGGCGACCATTGCCTCAAGCCGAAGCTAATCGGGTATGGGGTTGCGCGTGAGTTGACCTATACCGGCCGTTGTATGTCGGCTGAAGAAGCACAGCAGGTGCAGCTGGTTAATCGTGTCTTTGCCGATAAAAAAGAGATGATTGCCGGAGTGATGGAGATTGCGCGTACAATCGCTTCAAAATCACCATTGACCGTACGTGGGGCGAAACATATCATTACCTACACACGGGATCATTCGGCCGAAGATAGCTTGAATTATGTGGCGACTTGGAGCGCTGCGATGTTGCGATCGGTCGATTTACAAGAGGCGATGACGGTCGCCATGATGAAGCGACCTGCTGAATTCCGCGATTAGTTTGCACTTGAATTTGTGGCTCAAATCGGTTTTGGGTTACAAGTGTGTGTTTCTGTCGCTTTTCGGGAGGTTTTCACGCAGGTTAACCTGTTTTTCACGTGAACAGGAGTATCGTTTCATTTAAGATTCAATAACCGTTTACGAGGATTAGAGTGGTTGTTGAGCCGACCTGTACCCAATTCCAAATAAATGGCACAATCCATTATCTTCGAAGTAAGTAACGAGCAATATTAATGGTGACCTATAATCTTGAATTAGACATCACAAAAAACAACGAAAACCAGCAAGAGAAAATCGATGCCTTGAACGAACAGGCATGGAATACTAGGGAAAGTGATCCAAGGAATGGGGTGGTGCTCAGTGAGCAAGCGTATCAGTTGTCGAACGAAGAAACCCCTGTTTATTTACAAGGATTGGCCCATAGTAGCCGTAATCTTGCGAGCCTGTATTTCCACACATCTCAATACAATTATTCATTACAGAAAGCGTTTGAAGCACTCGATTTATATCGACAGCTCAATCAACGGCCGAATGAAGCGCTGATGCTCTTGATTATCGGGCAGATTTACGAATCGTTGGCTGATTACTCAGATGCGCTATCCTACACATTTAATGCGTTAGAACTTAGCGAAGAACTGGGAGACATTACCAGTGCGGCGCAAAATTTGACCCGTATTGGAGCGATTTATCACGAATTGGGGAAATACAAGCCGGAGCTAGAAACTTATACCAAAGCGCTACAGTATTATCAAGAATTAAAAGAAGATCAGGGGATGGCGGTCGTTTTTAATCGCATGGCCCGCGCTTATTCGGCACAACATGAGTATACCAATGCTGTGATTTATGCTCAGAATAGTTTGAGGCTGGCCCAGAATTTGCGGGCTGACTTATTGGTCGCCGAAGTGTACTGTACATTGGGCGGGGTATATGGCTATCTTAAATCGTATGAAGAGGCGTTGGCTCATTATCATGAAGCGATTGAGCGAGCTGAACAACTGTCGTATCGTCGTCTTATTTTGGAATCGAAATTAGGGCTCGGCCGTTTGTATTGTGACAATGAAAAATGGACCGATGCGATTAAAATTCTTGAGGAAGCGATTGAATTGGCTAATGGGACAGAATCCCGTCGTTTTGTTTTCGTCTGTCATGAAGCTTTGGCTCAAGCCTATGAAGCGATCGGTGCGTATAAACAAGCATTGACCCATCATCAGAAATTTCATGCGACCGAAAAGCAAGTGTTTAACGAAAATACAGAACGCCAGCTTAATAATTTGCGCGTGTTACATGATACGGAGCGGGCACGCAAAGAAGCGGAGATTTACGAACTGCAAAATAGTGCACTGGCTAATGAAGTTGCTGAAAGAAAGCGGATTCAAGGTGCAATGGAATCTTCGAATCGGGCCTTAGCTGAGCGGATCGAAGAGCTTTCGATACTTAATCTAGTCGCCCAAACATTGGCGATGATGGACGATTTTGAGCAAGTGATTAGTGATGTGGCCCAAACGACCTTGGCTTTGGTCAAAGGGGCCTCTGTCGTGGTGGGGTTGGTTAAAGCGGAACATAAAAAAGCGGAAATCATTTATCAATATAGCTATAGCTGTGCCCAATGGATATTGGCTAACTTTGTGGCTTTTCAAGATGATGCGATGTGGGCGGTGTCTTTAGAGTCAAAACAGCCTGTGCGACGCACCTTTGAGTTAGGGAGCGTGACCGAAAAAAGTAAGGTATATGGGGCATACGGTGGGCATACGAGTGATCTCACGCACCGTGTGTGTGTGCCGTTACGCACGAGAGAAAATGTAATCGGCGTGATTAGTTTGACGCGACGCAATGAAGGTGGGGCATTTACCAACAACGATTTGCAGTTGCTCGAGACAATCGCCGGTTTGATTGCGGTGGCTGTCGAAAATTCCCGTTTGTTTGAATCTGAGCAGAATCAACGGGTGTTGACCGAAGTGCGTAATGAAGAGTTAGACGCCTTTGCTCGCACGGTGGCCCATGATCTCAAAAATCCGCTGTCTGCGTTGATGAGCAGTGCGGAATTTTTACAAAGCTATCACGAGATGTTGCCCCCAGATCGATTGCAACAGATTTATAAGATTATGCACAGCAGTAGTGTTAAAGCGACGAGTATTGTCGAGGAGTTGCTACTGTTGGCTGGTGTGCGTCAGCAAGAAGCTGAAATTACAGTGCTTGATATGGACGGTATTGTGCAACAATCACGGATGCGATTGAGTGGGCAATTTAATGAACTCCAAGGGGTTTGGGTTGATTGTGAAGAATGGCCGGATGCTTTGGGATATGGGCCTTGGATCGAAGAGGTTTGGACCAACTATATAAGCAATGCGCTTAAATATGGGGGACGGCCGTATTGGATTGAAGTGGGTGCTGATGTTGATACGACACCAAACATGGTCCGCTTTTGGATTAAGGACAACGGGAAGGGGGTTCCTGCGGAAGGGGTTGATCAGCTCTTTGCCGAGTTTAGTCGCTTAGATCGCAGTAAAATTGAGGGGCATGGGTTGGGGTTGTCTATTGTGAAACGAATTGTGGAAAAGCTAAACGGAACGGTGGGGTATGAAGCGCGTCCCGATGGCGGTTCAATGTTTTATTTCACTTTGCCAAAAGCACTTTAGGTCGCGCTTGGTTTTGTCATGGGGGGAGATGTGGGCACACGGCCGTTTCATTGTCAACAATTTACGATTCATCAAGACCGGTGTGCCATGAAAGTGGGCACCGATAGCCTGTTGCTGGGGAGCTGGGTTTGTACAAGCGAAGAACAAAAAATTCTCGATATCGGCTCGGGGAGCGGTTTATTGGCACTCATGATGGCCCAGCGAACCCCTTTTGCTGAGGTGGTTGGGGTTGAAATCGACGAGGAGGCGGCCGAACAAGCGCGTGAAAATGTGGCGGCCAGCCCTTGGGGAGACCGAGTGCGTATTGAGATAGGGGCGATACAGGATCGGTTTTTGCATTATCCAGATGAGTTGTTTGACTTAATCGTGTGTAATCCCCCCTTTTTTGTGCAGGGAAACGGTGTTTCATCGCCGAAACGGGCGCGACAGACGGCGCGACATACGATTGATTTGCCACATGACACGCTGTTGTCGATAGGGCGGCATTTGTTGGCTGACAACGGCCGTTTCGCGCTGATTCTGCCCAACACAATGAAAACATCGTTTTTGGCGTGTGGGGCGCGTGTGGGGCTGTATCCACAGAGATTGGCGCGGGTGCGACCGTTTGCTCATAAAGAGCCGAATCGTTTTGTGGTGGAGCTAGTGGTGGGGAAACGGCCGTGTTTGGCAGAAGAGATTGTGATTCGGGAAACGCCACAACAATATACGGTGCAGTATAGGGCGCTGACGGCCGATTTTTATTTGTAGCGGGTGAAGTAGTGATGCTCTCGGGTTAGGGTTTCGTAGCGGAGCCGGATCGGTTGAGGAGAGGAGGCTTCATAGGCGATGGCGGCTTTGCGGCCGACTAGTTCGCGCACGAGTTGCCAATATTCTGGGGTGAGGTCGGCGGCCGGCCGTGCTTCACCTTCAGCTGTTTCTTGTCTTTTGCCAAGCAGTTGCTGGATTTGCACGATATAGCGCTGGGTTTCTAAATCGAGGCTGGTGATTTCAACTTGAAACAGCGCCCGCACATAATCTCGGCTGGGCACTTGCCAGACAAATTGCAGACGGAAAGAATCACCCATTTGATAATTTTGTTGAGGCATAATCTATTTGTCCAGTAATCATTCAGCAATCGCCGTTTTTGTTTTACTTTCCTTTTATGAGGAGAGGCCACGGGAGGTGAATTTTAAATAAAGTTCCCCTATCTTCAAGGGGGAGGAGAGAAAAGAAAATTACTGAATAATTACTTTATCCAAACAAAAAGGCCACTGGGTTCAAGTGGCCTTTTGTTTAAGTTAATCTATTGCGAATAGAAAGAGAGATTAGCGGATCGCTTTCTCTGTGTTTTTATCGAAGATGTGCATGTTGTTCATGTCCATGACCAAATCTACGGTGCTACCGACACTTGGCGAAAGGCGGGTGTCAACGGTGGCGACAAAGTTGCTTTTGCCTGCGCTGATGTAGAGATGAAGTTCATGGCCCAACAATTCGATGACATCGACCAATCCTTCGATTGGCGCTGCATTGATGCTGGGTGGCGCAAATTTAGAAGAGTGGATGTGTTCTGGACGGATACCGAAGGTGACTCGTTTGCCGACATAGGGTTCATATGCTTTGTTCCGATCTGCTGGAACGTGTACACGGAAGCTACCGGTGTCAACAAAGAGATTGCCTTCTTCTGCGACCAAAGTTGCATCAAAGAAGTTCATGCTGGGACTGCCGATGAAACCGGCCACGAAAACGTTTTCAGGTTTTTCGTAGAGGTTACGTGGGCTATCGATTTGCATTAAGTCGCCGAAGTTGAGAACGGCGATGCGGTCACCCATGGTCATCGCTTCAACTTGGTCATGGGTGACATAGACGAAGGTGGTTTGGAGACGTTGGTGCAATTTAGAAATTTCAGCACGAGCGGTTACACGCAATTTCGCGTCCAAGTTAGAAAGTGGTTCGTCCATCAAGAAGACTGCAGGTTCGCGGACGATGGCACGGCCGACCGCCACACGTTGGCGTTGACCACCGGAAAGTGCTTTTGGCTTACGATCCAAATATTCTTCTAAGCCGAGGATTTGAGCTGCTTCTTTGACTCGTTTATCGATTTCTGCGCGAGGGGTTTTACGTAGTTTCAACCCGAATGCCATGTTGTCGTACACGGTCATGTGTGGGTAGAGCGCGTATGATTGGAAAACCATTGCGATGTCGCGGTCTTTTGGTGGTACATCGTTTACTTTACGATCACCGATCCAAATTTCACCACCGCTGATTTCTTCCAAACCGGCTAACATGCGTAGGCTGGTTGATTTCCCACAACCTGATGGTCCAACGAATACAACAAATTCTTTGTCCTCAATTTCGATGTTGAGGTCTTTGATGACAGTAACGTCCCCATACTGTTTCATCACATGTTTATAGCTTACACTTGCCATTCGTATCTCCTTTTATTCTTTTACGAGGCGCCCATTTTTCAATGAAAGAGTTTCTTTTTATGGGTTGATTCCCCCTAAGTCGCGGCAAATATATCCCTGCGTAGAGGACATGTCAAGCATTAAATTTGCGAATGAACAGTACTTTTTTCCCCTTATTTAAATGGGACCGTTTCCATTTTTTATGAGCTTGAGGCGGTGATGAAAATTGCGAGTAGGAGTAATCCGAGAACGGTTAGGAGTGTGATGCGATTTTCCCATACGGCCGTGAGCCATAACAGTTCAGCGACCTCTTCCGATTCGGGTGCGGCTAGTTTTCCTTGTATTGCGGTGCGTAGGGTAGCACTATCGGTCGGCCGTTTGTCGGGATGCATTTCGAGGGCCCACATGACCGCATCGGAAACCATTTTGCTGATATTGCTGTCGAGTAGGTGGGGGGGCTGTAATGAGCTTGGATTGAGAAACCGCTCTTTGGCTGAAAGGGGTGGGAATCCGGTGAGTAGGGTGTAGAGGGTTGCACCGAGCGCGTACAAGTCTGAGCGGACATCGGTATGGTCAGATTCTCCGCCATATTGCTCAAGTGGGGTGTAGAGAGCGGTCCCTTGACCTTGGATAATCGTGATCGTTTTGGAATCGTCGGCTAATAGTAGCTTTGCCAGCCCGAAATCGACCAGTTTAATTCGGTTATCTGGCGTAAGTTTGATGTTAGATGGTTTGATATCCCGATGGAGAACCGGTGGATCTTGATTGTGCAGGTAAGCGAGCGCATCTAAGATTTGTAACCCCCAATCGCGTACTTTCGCTTCTGGGATCGGGTCTCCTTTGGCGATATATTCATTGAGAACCGCTTTTAAATCTTGACCAGGAACATAGTCCATCACGAGAAAGTCACGGCCGTCTTCGCCGAAGTAGTCAGAAACTTTGGGCAGATTGGGGTGATCAAGTTGGGCGAGGATACTGGCTTCTTGTAAAAACTGGACTTGGGCTTGGGCGACAAATTCGGCCGCAACATTGGTGTCATGCTGGACTTCTTTAATGGCACACAATCGGCCGGGTAAGCGCATATCGCTGGCGCGATAGACACAGCCCATCCCCCCTTGTCCTACAATATCATTAATGACATAGCGTTCGCGCAGAATAGAATTGGTTGCTAATGGAGGTAACATAATGAATCAACTTGCCAGCCTTGAGATGAATCCTATAATTTTAACAGAAACTATCTTGAAAGGTGTACACATGAGTGAATGGAATGATCGACCAGTATTAATCGCTCGGGAAGGCCAGTTGGCTGGACAGCGTTGGACAATAGAAAATGACGAGTTTGTGATCGGCCGTGGCAACGATGCGGATATGGTTTTGCCAGAACGGCAGGTTTCTCGTCATCATGTTCGCTTAGTTCGTGAGGGGGATCGCTATATTTTACATGCAATCGGTAAAAACGGAACCCACGTAAACGGGAAGGTCGTCAATGGGACGGTCGTTTTGCGTGATGGGGACCAGATTCAGGTGGCCCTGTGCGTGACACTAATGTTTGTAGGCACAGAAGCGACATTGCCACTGCAGTGGGAAGCCCCTGTTGTCGCCAGCGGTTTAGGCTTAAATGAAGAGCTACGCACCGTGGTGTTGAGCGGCCGTGAGCTTGATCCACCTTTGTCTTTGGCACAGTTTCGCTTGATTAAGCTGTTGTTTGATGCGGATGGCGCAGTCGTGAATCGGCAAGCGATTATCGATACAGTTTGGCCTGGGACTGACGGGATTGGCGTGTCTGAACAGGCGATTGATGCCCTTGTGCGTCGTTTGCGTGATCGGTTGCTAGAATTAGATGAGCACAATTATGTGGTCACGGTCCGTGGGCATGGGTTCCGATTGGATAATGCACCGAATTAGGATCACACAGGAAAATTGGAAAGTTTGAAAGATCGAAGAGAGAGAGCCTACCAGCCATTTGAGAGGGGCGTGTTCGGCCGTTGTACTGCATTGAACCGATTCCATGATAGAGGGTGCGAGCCTATTATGTAACCAAAGCGATTTGTTTCAGATTTAGATGTAAATCGAATTTAAATGCCAATACTTTCGCTATTTTTAGGCATATATGATAATCGTCTTGCCTTTGAGGTAAATTTGTTCCTTGAATTAAAAATATCTCGGGCTGATCGCTCAATTATTTT
>WTJY01000205.1 GCA_011524645.1 Anaerolineales bacterium
TAGGGGGTAGGGTGGTTGGGAGCTGACTAGATTCTGAAAATCACAGCCAGCCACCCAGACCCTACGCGGAGGTTACACTATTGGCTTGGGGCAGGGCATAAATGCCGCTCGTGTCGGTATTGTAATAGCCGATAATGTTATTAAAATCGGTCTCGGCTGCGACATTAAAAAGAGAGCCTCTGTTATAATCGACCGCTGTGGTGGTGGCCGATGTCGCGCTGTAACTGGCGAAGAACAACCCCAGCAATACGGTATTTCGTTGGATGACGGGAGGTGACAGATGAATCAGATTGAGAAACTATTGTTGTGTGATAAGAAGCGTATGGCGATTCTTGCGGCCGTGGCTACGCTCGATTTGCCGGACGGCTATGTGGCGGCCGGTTTTGTGCGTAACCTGATTTGGGACGATCTGCATCGGCATGATGAGGCGACCCCGCTGAATGATGTTGATGTGATTTATTTTGATGAGACAGAGCGATTGCGGCCGGAGCTGATTGAGCAACAATTACGGCAGGTGCTTCCCGAAGTCAATTGGGAGGTGAAAAATCAGGCGGTGATGCATCGCCGGAATGGGGATCGACCCTATACAAGTACGGCCGATGCGATGACGTTTTGGCCGGAAAAAGAGACTGCTGTGGGGGTGCGTCTAACTGGGGATAGGGAGATTGAACTATCGGCCCCATTTGGGATTGATAGCTTGCTGACCGGCCGTTTGACCCATAACCCTAAGCGGAGCCGAGCGTTGTTTGATGAGCGTGTGCGGTCAAAGAAGTGGTTGGAGAGATGGCCTCGTCTGACTGTGGTTGTTTCGCCAATTGGATAGCTTGTGCGCCGGCCGGCCGGTTGATACACTGTTCTGCAATTCTGCCCTCCAACGGCTAAAGGCCGTTGGGAGGCTTTAAAAAAGGGGTTTTGTTGGTTGCCCTGCAACCAACAAAACCCCTTTAGAACAGGCGAGCCGCCGCAGGCGGCGGGTGTTTTGCCCCATTTGAGGCAAAACAAAAGGGGTCAACAAAAAATCCATGTACCCGATTATTAGGGACTCTCCCTAAATTCTATTTCCATTAAATTTGGGTGTTGGAACTGATAGTTTAATCGTTGTGTAATTTTCTTGTTGCTGATTTGCTTGCCCACCTCAGAATTTGATTCGCCAAATTGTGGGGGAGCTGTGCCGATTAATGCGGCCGCTCTCGTATAAAACTCTCGTTTTGTAGGGTGAGTAGTTGCACAGCAATTAAATACCTCTCCCCAAACCCCTTGTTCGATAAGTTGACTGATCATGCCGATACAGTCGTCACGGTGTATCAGGTTAACCGGAGCGTCCGGATTTTGCACGATTCTCCCTGACTTAAAAAATCTCCCTGGCTGCCGACTGTATCCGATTAGACCACCAAACCGGACAATTGTTGTTCGGTCATTGGACCAGCGCTGAAATAGCTCTTCGATGTCTAGCAATGGGCTAGATGAATAAAAATCGGTATCTGCTTCTGTCATGATCCTGCGGACGTTCTGGTAAACGGATGTCGAACTAACAAATAAGATATTTTGAATGTTGGAAGTCGCAAGTTCGCTGACTAGGTGACGGAAACCGGCCACATTCTTTGAGGGTATATTGACGATGAGTATGTCGGCCTGAAGAAAGTCGCCAATATTATTGGTCAGTGAATCGATGTTAATGAGAAATGGGTGGATGCCGGCCTGTCTTAATTCGTGTAGTCGGTTTTGTGATGTGGTTGAGGCTTTTACTGTGTGCCCTGCTTCTATGAAATGGTTCGCTAATGGCAAACCAAGCCAGCCACTGCCTAAAATGGAGATGATCATCAAGATGGTTCCTAGATTTTGTTAGATGTAGAGGATGGTTGCCGGTGAAACGGCCGTTGCTTCGATTTTTGCCGAGGTGCTTAAAAATTAGACGGCTCCCATCAAGTGTTGCACATGTGTGTGTTATGCATTTAACAGTTCGGTCAGCTTTTCTACAGCTTTAGGTTAGTTTCGCAGAAGCTACATTACCCACGGGTATGATTTATTCGTGAGCCCATTTGATTTGGAATTCTATTTCTTCTTCATCGTCTCCACGTTCGTGTTCAATTGTGTATTTTGCACGCACTGGGACATAAATGCGTTCGCCCGCAATTGAGATTTCAAACTTTCCATTGCTCTCAATCGCATCTGCGAGCCGTCGAAGCTTGGCTACAAATTCTTCATTTGTGTATTCTTTTTCAACATCACGTTCTGGCTTATTTGTCATGTGGTTTCTTCCTTTTTGACGGTTGAGTGCAGCGTCTCAAAAGTGATCTGTTGTTTTCCTCCCCTCCTATGAGAAGGGGCTGGGGGAGGTGGATTTTATAAATTCCCCTCTCCCTCAACCCCTCTCCCAACGGGAGAGGGGGGGGCAAAACAGACGAATTGTGAAAATTCAAAAGATTTCTGAGACGGTGCGTTGAGTGATATTCAATATAAAAACTTTGGCTTTGAAAGTAAACACCTTTGTACCCCACAAGTGCATCGGCCTAACGGCCGATTCAGCCTCGTCCCGATAGAGCACCGGCTGTAAGCCCTGTGGGGCTGTCTGTGTTATGCATAACGTAATGTGCGCTGGCGCACGTCACTGAACACGTTCAAGTGTCGTTTGGCAATACCCGTCCAACCAAAGTTACGTCGAGCGAATCGTGCTCCCTCAACTGATAAAAGATGTGCCAAGTCAGGATACAACAGCGGAAAGGCCAACATTGTGCCATATTCCACCGCTCGTGTGGGGTCGGCATAAAGGGCATGTCGGCCGAAATTCAGCAACTCCATCAGGCCGCCGTGAACCGTAACCACGGTCGGTGTTCCCACCGCCATCGCCTCGATTGCCACCATGCCAAATGGTTCGTAGCGTGACGACATGGAGAAAGTGCCAGCCGCCCGATAATGGTCAGCGAGTTCATCGTCCGCTACATATCCCCTCCACTCAATTTTGTCAGCAATCCCAAGCTGCTGCGCTAGCTCTTTTAAAGCACCAACACCACGATTATCCTGTGCTGAATCTTCGCCACCAACGGCCGCTATTAGGCGAGCTTCGGGCACTAATTGCAGTAGCGTTGGCAACGCTTCGATCAGCAGATCATATCCTTTGTTATGTGCCATTCGGCCGAGTGTCAAAATGTCATATTGCTGAAAACCGTACTGTTCTCGCAGTATCGCCCGCTGTCGGGTATGAATGGGGGAATAACGATTCTCATCGATGCCGGGTGGGATCACAATCATGCGATCATCTAGCACATCATATGAATCACGTAGTAGCTCTGCCTGTGGATCAGTTGTCGCAATAATAAAATCGCTCATCTGATAGACGAGATATTCTTTTTGCACCCGCTCTTTGAAGCGGTACTTCTTCTCCATTTCCTCTTCGCTCATGTCTAAGCCCATATTGTCCTGTTTCCAGAGACCAAGTGAATGGGGGGTATGAACATGTGGAATACCTAGCTCTTCGGCGATTTTTTGTCCAGCCCATCCAGCATCCCAATAGTGGGTATACACCACATCATAGCGCGTCCCCTTTGCCAGAATCGCTGCCAGTAAGTTGGTGACGAAATCACCGATGTGATCGTGCATGTCTTCTTTGCGAATGAATTCTTTCCCGCTGAACGGAACACGCCAGACACGCAGATTGTCGTTAATCTCGTCGGTCTCAGGCTGGTCTTCGAAACGGCGTGTGACCAGATCAACCTTACGGCCGAGGCGGCTGAAACGTTTTGCTAATTCAAGGACATATACTACCTGTCCGCCGGTATCTGGTTTACCCAGTTCCGGCTCGGCCGCGACATATCCGTGTAGTGAAATCATCAAAATATTGTTGGTAATGCCAGCTCTATGCAGTTGCATCAGTTACTCCTTATTTTTATTCTCTGTTGTTACCATATTATTATTGGTCAATCATGCGATAACATGCAAATCATGACAAGCTCGGATGAATTCGGACGCTGACCATGCCTGGTAAGCTTTTCCCATTGGACGGCCGGTACGGCCATGTGCCCACTCATTGAACTCCCATTCCTGTTGGAGCCCTAATTTATTTAATTCTGCTAGACGATACAGCTCGTTAAGTGCCACATCTCGTAACCCTAACTTGTGAATGAATCTCACCCAGAATCCACCAACAAAGGGCCAGATGCCACCGTTGTGATAATGATGGGGCAAATTGAGTAGATTAACTGTGTAATATTCGCGCCAATCTTTGTTCCCTTCGATGACGACCGGATATAGGTTGGCGATGGGATAGGGTTCATTGACACCAACTCCCCACATAAAACGAAAGGCACGCGCCGCCATACGCTCATCGATCACATCGTACAGCCATGCAAGTACATTGCCGAACGTATCACAGCGCCAGCTAAAGTCAAACGGTGTGATCTGGGCAATGAGGTATCGTGCATCTCCTAGAGAATATTGGGTATCAGCGAAAGAAACCCCGTCGGTGGGACGAGTCGTAGGCCAAAATCGGTTGTTAATTTCTTTCTTGATAATGCGAGACCAGCGTAGATAATCCCCTGCCCGTTGCTCATCTCCCATCATTTGTAACATACGGGCGAAGGCACGGTTGACGCGATACCATAAAACTTCATCGTACAAGACGTTGTAGCTTCGGCCGAAGAGATCTGTCCAATCGGCCGCTTCCGGAATCTCAATCAGTGCATCATTGTTGCTGTCGTGGGCACTGAGCCAGCTCATAACCTGTTCTAAATGAGACCAGTACTGGCGCAAAAATGGCATATCACGGGATATTTTGACCCACTCATAACAAGCGAGCACCACCCACATGCAGCTGTCCACCGCAGCGATACCGCCTACGCCGCAATATTCTGGTTTACCATCATCGATACGTACATTAATGGGCAATTGCCCATTGGGGGCGATGTGATCAAGCAGCGTTTGCAGGGTTTGTCGTTGACATTTGCGAATCGCCTCGTCTTGTGTGAACAAAGGTAAAGACCCAATGACGGTGATTGCACCATCACGTGCCCAGACACTGCGATAGTTTGCATCAGTGCCGATTGTCTCATTTTCATCAAGTGAGCAAGCTGCAAACCCAAGCGGTGTAATCGTCTTTTTTAGGGCAGAAATCGCCTGATGGTACCCATGCCGAATGAATGCCAATTGCTCCTGCGTCACACCGATTACCTCTTCATCGGTCCAAGTGCGTAATGTTTCGTACAGCAGTATCTGTTCGTCGGTTAGTTCTTCGATGCGAGCCACGTCATTGGGCAAGATACCAAAATGAAATAACCCTTTCAGGACAGCACTGGCGCAAATCGCATCGTCTGACGCTACGTATGTTCGCTCCCTATTTATCCTGTCGCGTAGCTCTGGCTGTGCGTTGCCAACAACAATGCCCCGTACCTTTTTGAGCGCGAACATGGCTGAATCGTTGCCGCTATCGCCCGCAACTAGGATATTTTCTCCTAGAATATTAAGATGATTAGCGAGCCAGCGTAGCGCGTTTCCCTTATTCGCCCATTTGGGCAAAATATCGAGATGGCGGCCGCTGGAATAGACGACGTGTGTATCCAAGCCTGCGGCCTCTAAGGTTTGCTCGATGGATTCGATCTGTTCGTTAGTCGCATCGTTGAAATACCAACTTGACTTGTATGCGTTCTGATAGTGGGTGGGTTGCGCCTCAAGCGGTAGATCTGTTTCGCGCAGCAGTGTGGCGACTTGCTCAACAGACCAGCCTTCTTCGAGAATGTCTGAAAATGCTTTGATAACACGACGCTCACGGAAGTCGTAGATTGATGTGCCGACACCACTGATAATGTATTCTGGCTCGGGCAATTTGCCATTAGCGATTAGTGCGAGTATGTCATCTAACATGCGCCCTGTGTTGTAACAGAGAATCGGCCGATTATCGGCCGATAATGCATTCCATATTGCAATAAACTGTTTACGGCTCTGCTGCTCGCCGAGCAACGTGCCATCAAGGTCTGACGAAAATATCTGTATTGTTTTTTCCAAAATAATTCCTTGCTAGTAATCTGGTGGGTGATCTGCCTAACGGCCGGTAAAGCGGCCGTTAGGTCAGGTGCAAGTCCTGTTGGTTGGCTACTTACAAAAGCAAATGGTTGTAGCTGATACCAGCAAGACCTTGCGAATGGGCAAGGTCGCTTTCTCTCTTGGTTTTCCAAACCAAGCGGACCATTTTTTAGTTTCCTTGCTCTTTTAGTATTGTTCCTGTTGCTTTAGCCATTGCTTGAAATGCGATGACTGTTGTTAATACCTTCGCCAATGTGGATCGTCTGATTGGATTTGCTCCCCTCCTATGAGGAAGGGTTGGGGGAGGTGGATTCTCCCTCGCCCTCAGCCCCTCTCCTAACGAGAGAGGGGCGCTTTTGATTCGACGCGAATTAAAAATAATTGAGCGATCAGCCCGAGATATTTTT
>WTJY01000352.1 GCA_011524645.1 Anaerolineales bacterium
GTATAGGTCCGCTCACAAAGCAGATTTTCCCACTTATTGACTTGATCATAGATAATCATCAACCCTAAGTTCGACATTCCCAAGTCATAAATATCAGGGAAAGCGGTCGCAACTTTAAATTCAACTTCGTCCCAATCTTTGACGACTTGGTTGTATTCTCCACCGGTATAACGGCCGGGTTTGGTCACCCGAGGCAAAATCTTTTCTAGTGCAATTTCAATTTGTTCTGGCGCTGATAACATAACACCTATCCTATTTCATCCTTTTCGCAGATTTCAAGAAGCGGAATTATAGCACAACCGCGTTGAGCCATTAATGCCGAACAGATCGAACCGATTACGACCAAAAAGACCGAGTTCTAGAACTGTAGCATTTCTTACCTTTTTACTAATTTCACGCTCAGAATAATGCATTTACGACCCAGACACGCTCATATCTTTACACCGTAGTTGTCTCTTCAAAACAAAATATAAAAGATGTACAACAACTGCCCGTTCAAGCTGATTTAAAGCAAAAGAAAAGTTATAATTTAGTCCGGTACTCATAGATTGTCAGCATAGGTTGTCAGCAAATGACAATTTAAATTCTGACTTAAATCCTGTATCACACCCTATTACTTACAATTTTTATAAGTAAACAGGGCGCAAATAACAAAATATAGATAAAATTGCCTATCTCTACCCAATTACAAATCAATTTACTTTTACACAGAAGGACATTTATCATGAGCGAAAACGGAATGAAAATGAATGGCGTGTGCCCCGTAGCACATGGCAGTAACACCAGTGCCAAGCAATCAAATGCGAACTGGTGGCCAAACTCATTAAATCTTGACATTCTTCATCAACATGATTCAAAATCAAACCCAATGGGACCCGATTTCGATTATCATGAAGAACTCAAGAAGCTCGATGTGGACGCCTTAAAAGCGGACCTTCATGCACTAATGACAGACTCTCAAGAATGGTGGCCAGCGGACTGGGGACATTATGGTGGCTTTATGATTCGTATGGCTTGGCACGCGGCCGGTTCTTACCGCACCGCAGACGGCCGTGGTGGTGGCGGGACCGGCAACCAACGGTTCGCACCCTTGAATTCATGGCCAGACAACGCCAGCCTTGATAAAGCACGCCGTTTGCTTTGGCCGATCAAGAAAAAATATGGCAACAAAATCAGCTGGGCCGACCTAATGATTCTTGCGGGAAATATCGCCTATGAATCGATGGGGCTAAAAATGTTCGGTTTCGGCTTCGGCCGTGCCGATATCTGGCACCCAGAAAAAGACATCTACTGGGGGGACGAAAAAGAATGGCTCATGCCATCTGACGAACGTTACGACGATGTAGAAAACCCAGCCACTTTGGAAAACCCGCTTGCAGCCGTACAAATGGGTCTAATCTACGTCAACCCAGAAGGGGTAAACGGTGTACCAGACCCGATGAAAACAGCAGCTCAAGTGCGCGAAACATTCGCACGTATGGCGATGAACGATGAAGAAACGGCAGCCTTAACCGCAGGTGGTCACACTGTCGGTAAAGCACACGGCATGGGCAAAGCGGACCATATCGGCCCATCTCCAGAAGCGGCCGGACTCGAAATGCAAGGTCTTGGCTGGGACAATCCCAAGCAAAACGGGGTCGCATCACGCGCCTTCACCTCCGGTATCGAAGGGGCTTGGACCACCAACCCCACCACCTTCGACATGGGTTACTTCGACCTTCTCTTTGGCTATGATTGGGAATTGAAAAAATCACCAGCAGGTGCATGGCAATGGGAACCGGTCAACATCAAAGAAGAAGACAAACCGGTCGATGCTAGCGATCCATCCGTCCGTCACAACCCGATGATGACCGACGCAGACATGGCTATGAAAATCGACCCGATCTACAACGAAATCTGCCAAAAATTCATGGCCGATCCAGCTTATTTCAATGACACCTTCGCTCGTGCTTGGTTCAAACTAACCCATCGCGACATGGGACCAAAAGCCCGCTACTTCGGTCCAGATGTCCCAGAAGAAGATTTGATCTGGCAAGATCCGATTCCGGCCGGTGCGACAGATTACGATGTCGATGCCGCCAAAGCGAAAATCGCCGCCAGCGGTTTAAGCGTCGGCGATATGGTCGCCACAGCATGGGACAGCGCGCGGACATTCCGTGGCTCAGACTTACGTGGTGGTGCCAATGGTGCACGCATCCGTCTTGCGCCACAAAACGGCTGGGAAGGGAATGAGCCAGAACGGTTGGCTCGTGTTGTAGCGGTTCTCGAAGCGATTGCGGCCGAAGTTGGTGCCAGCGTCGCCGACATGATCGTCTTAGCTGGGAACGTAGGGGTTGAACAAGCGGCTAAAGCGGCCGGATTCGACATCGCGATTCCCTTTACCGCAGGTCGTGGCGATGCCACCGCAGAAATGACCGATGCCGACTCTTTCAGCCCGCTCGAACCGGTCGCCGACGGCTTCCGTAACTGGCAAAAAGAAGAGTACGTCGTCAGCCCAGAAGAACTACTGCTTGATCGTAGCCAACTCATGGGATTAACCGCACCAGAAATGACCGTCCTCGTCGGCGGGATGCGGGTGTTGGGGACCAACCATGCAGGCAGCAAAGATGGTGTATTCACCGAGCGTGAAGGGCAATTGACCAACGATTTCTTCGTCAATTTGTTAGACATGGCGTATTCATGGGCCCCAACCGGCAAAAATTCATACGAAATTCGTGATCGTAAAACCGGTGCCGTAAAATGGACCGCAACACGAGCCGACCTCGTATTTGGTTCTAATTCTATGTTGCGTGCATATGCGGAAGTGTATGCTCAAGACGACAACCACGAAAAATTCGCGCAAGACTTCGCGACAGCATGGACCAAAGTCATGAACGCGGATCTTGTTTAGTCCCTATTGTTTCGCAGAAAAATAACGAACTAGCCGTTATTTTCATCAAGCGTACAATGTCATAAACGTGCAACGGCCGAGTGTATTTTCATACGCTCGGCCGTTCCTATTTACCTACCTCCACGCCCAACATCCTCAAGCCCCTCTCAAGCGCGAAATACAAAGAATCCTCGCGCGCCTTTCATACTTCATACTTTATCTTTCATACTTCTTCCCTAGCTTCTCTCAGTTTGGAACATTCTTTGTAATCCTGTCGTTATATGATTAAATCTAAAATAACATCAAAACGCGCGCCATTTTACCCTCTAACAATGCGTGTTTAGAAAAACCATCAAGGAGAATCAATGCGAACACAAATCAAATCCTTCTTATTTGCCTGCACCATTCTATTGTTAGCGGCCTGCTCCTCAGCACCCGCTCCAACACCGCCACCACTGGTAGCAGAAGAACCGACAACACAAGAACAAACAACTGATACGGCGATAGATGTCGAAAAAGGAGTCACAGAAGATACGGCGGTAGAAGAAACCGCAACACAAAATAATCAAACAGATCAAGCGGAAACGGCCGATGTTATAGAAACCGCTGAAACTATCGAAACAGAAACACTGGATGCCGCAGACGCTTCTTTCGCGGCCAATGGACTCATCGTCGATGTTACAGACCCCATTATCGAAGCGGATTATATCTTAAGCGTCGCCCTACCAACGGAGCCGACAAACGCTGTGCAGTTTAGCCACCCGTCGTTGACGATGGACTCACAAATCGCTTTCCAACAGCTGAGCAAAATCGGTTTCCCAGGCCCTCTCTATCAGGAATTTATTTCCCCTCAAGTCCGTTTTGAAGGAAACAATAATTGGGAACGGCCGTTCTACGCCTTCCGTGGCACAGAAATTTTGACGATCATGGCCGGTAACGTATTCTATGAAAATCGCGCCGTAACCAGCCAATATCCCAGCACAATCACCTTTGAAGAAACCCGAAGCTTGACAGAAGCACAAATCGCAATTTGGGGGGGCTTCGACTTCGACTATGTTCTTGTCGATGATGGCGGTGCCACAGTCGCAGTCAAACGGCTCATCAACGGCCGGCCGCTTGAATACGGTGAAGCTTATTTCAACTACAACAATGATGGTCAATTGGTCTTCGCCAGTCTAAACACCCTCGACCAAATGAGCACAGGCATCTCTGTAAACATCATATCAGCTGGCGAGGCTTGGAACATTATCAACCAACGCCAGTTCGACTTTGCCAATGTCAATTACTATTTCGAACACTCAAACCAACCGCTCCCGACCGAACCGGACTTTATTGAACCTGACTATCTCGCTTGGTATCGCACATATCAGCCCGGTGAAACGGTGGATATTTACGGCTACCCGTTTCTCTATCTCCCAGTCGAAGATGACGGTGAACCTTATCTGCAACTTGGAGATTACATCGTTCAAGGACCGGCCGCAGAGCTACGTGCCATGGGAAGTGGGGACAGCTACCAAATCAAAGCGACCGGCACCCTCGCCGCTGATGGAAAAACCCTTATCCTAGATCAATGGTCTGATGCCAACGACCTATATAGCGAATTTTACGAAGGAACCGTTACCCGTGATGGCACAAACGGCATTTTAACCACATTCGATCAAGAAACCTTCTTTATACCCAATCTCCCTGAAGATTTCCCAGATACACTCGACACCTATATCAATGCGTGGGTGATTGAGCAAGAAAATGCCCCCTATCCGGTACTCGAATGGGTCAATCTAGATGAAATCATCCCCTTTGAAGAAACTGGGGACGAAGGTGATGCCACCATCTTACCTGTCGAACCGAGCATTGTATTTGAAGCGATTGAATCAATCACCATCGATTCGATTGAACTCGGTCATAGCTATATTGTCCAATGGAACGAGTTTACCGAAGAGCAAGGATTTGAAATTCCCTCCGGCAAAGTTGCACCAACATGGTTTTTCGCGGGCACGGCCGATACCGGTGAAAGAGTTGTTTTCACTGTCAACGCCGCATTGGATTAAATAAAAACAACACCCTCTTAATGGAGATGAGATTTAGTCTCATCTCCATCCTACATTTCACACACAGCCCGTAAAACTCAGTCATTTCTAATGACTCCCCACGACCACTTGAACACCAAGCCTCACTTTGTATACAATCTGATCCAAATCTCAGTTTCAATATTGCAAACATAACCGAGGAACAGATCATGAGCATCCATTTACGCGCCCTACTCAGCACACTTTTGTTTACAGCCCTTCTGGCTACGGCCGTTACCGCACAAATCACCACCCAAAACCATATGATAGAGCCACCCAGCGGTGTACCAGTTCCCGACGACAATGTCGTTGAGCGACAACCCGCAACCGTCACCGACCGTGTCTATCTCCCCACAATTCTAAAATTTGAAGTTTCGCCCGACGAACTCAATATGAAGGATCGCGCCAGTGTTGTTGCCTATTACAACAATCACTATGTTGGCTCAAGCACGACCGCCAGTGAAGCGAACTGGACAGGAAGCATCGGGAGCTGCACCGTCGGGGAAACATCACAGCCGTTCCGCGACAAAGTTCTGGCTCGTATCAACTATTATCGCGCCATGGCCGGTGTCGAAAATGATGTCATTTTCACCGATGCACTCAACGCCAAAGCCCAAGCGGCCGCGCTCATGATGAGCACGGAAAATGACCTTGATCACTTCCCCGGAGCGAGCTGGGGATGTTACAGTGCGACCGGAGCCGAAGGGGCCAGCAAATCAAACTTATCTCTCGGTAGCATGGGATCAGACGCCATAACCAGTTACATGCAAGACGCGGGATCATTTAATGGGCCGGTCGGCCACCGCCGCTGGATTTTATTCCCGTGGATCAATGAAATGGGAACAGGTGATGTTCCCAGCACCCCCGGCCATAACCGCGCCAACGCCCTAGATGTCCTCAGTGGTGGCAATTATGACGCCACACGCAATGCGCGTGACACCTTTGTCGCTTGGCCCCCTCCCGGTTATGTTCCCCACCAAGTTGTCTTTCCTCGCTGGTCACTTAGCTATAACGGGGTTGACTTTAGCAACGCCACCGTCTCTATGACGATTGATGGCGTTCCCCAAACGCTCACGATCGAAACGAGAGACGATGGTACCGGCTTGCCCTTTGGTGAACATTCCATTGTATGGCGCATCAGCACCATGTCAGATGGGGCCGCTTGGCCGATTCCAACCACAGATTCAACCGTGCACATCACAGTCGCCAACGCGGTTGTCGAAGGCACCCCTACCACGTTTGAGTATGATGTCATAATCATCCAACCATAAATCTAACCCAACAAAACAAACGCAAAAGGCCCCCATTTACAAAAAAGTAAGTGGGGGCCTTTTTGTTTCAATACCATCGCCAATACAAATCATCTAATTGGATTGGCTCCCTTCCTATCAGGAAGGGCTGGGGGAGGTGGATTCCCCCTCTCCCCTAGCCCCCAATGCCATTAAGTTAAGCGCAATGTACGTTGTTTCTACGGCTCATCCC
>WTJY01000214.1 GCA_011524645.1 Anaerolineales bacterium
TTACCAACTGCAACGCCCCCCCCCCTTACCGTTGAAATCACAGCCCCCCAAATCATTCCACGAGGATTACCACAACCGGTAAGCTGGTCAATTTCAGTTACAGGTGGCAACGGTGCCATTGTTGTTTCAGTCGCCGACCTAAATAGCATCATGCTAACAGGCGATGAGCAAGGGATACTATTTCTCGCAAAAACAATAGCCTCTGAAGGGACGAGTTCAACATCGGCCGCATTTCCTACCGAATACATTTTTGAGGGTGTTATTGATCCAAATGTCGGGCGGGGATCGATGACATTATTATTAGAAACCACAACTCAGTCTGAGATGATAGTTTTGCCGTGGATCACGGGTGACGTAGCCGAGATAATCCAACAGAGCTATATCAATCCGATCGATAGCGTCCCGATTGAAACAGACCCGCTTACCCCTTCAGATGTGGAAAGCGATTCGAGTTTCGATCCTCCAGACGGTTTTACGACCTATAATGGGCGTAGCGAGGTTTCAATTGCACATCCAGTTGAATGGTTTGTCACAGAATTCCCAGACGGCACGTTACAAGTTTCTGCAGCACCAATTGTTGGCAACGGAGCAACCCCGCTCGATATTAGCTATCTCTCTCTAATTGCCGGTGAGTCGAATGTCGTCGGCCTTCCCCCAAATGTCCAGCTCACACCCGACAGTATTACACAATGGATTCTAGGGGACTTTACAATTGTCGGTGGCGAAGATGGCGGTACATTTATCTCAAGCCAATTAGAAGTTGCGAACCAGTACATGCTTGAATTCACTCATGGTGGAGAAGCGCAAGTAACAGAGATGATCCCGACAGCCAACATCAACAGCCAAGACTTTACAGCCTATATTTTAACCGGTATTAAAGATGATCGAATCATTATTGTGAGCGGTTTCGTTCCGGCCGAGCAAAGCTTCGATATGGAAATAGTTGATCTCATTTTCCAGTCACTCAATTGGTAAATTAATCGACCCAGCCTCTTATAAAAAGCCTCTAAAGACCATGCCAGAACGTTAAAATTGCGTTAAGAAGTTTCGTAAGTTTCTCCTTGTATATTCATACGCAGTAGTCACTAGTACATTAGTCATGATTATTTCAAGACAAAAAGGCAATTGAAGCAGTAAGAGGCAAAAAATGAAGCAAGCAACCCGACAACAAGAAATCCTGCATCTATCACAATCTATTGCATTAATGAGGTCCTTAAACAACCATTTACTCCAAACCCGAGAGTTTAGTTATGGTAGTTGTGCGGAAAATACAATTGATGATGCGCTTTTCCAGCTTGATTTTGCGATCAGCGAATTAGACAAAATTCGTGATGACTATTCCAGAGAGATCGCTAGTAAAGTGCATCGCTCCACCAACGACTACGCGCAAAAAAATACAGAAGAGAAAAATATTGTATTTGCCACACCCGCACAGTTAGATACAGTGGTAACCGAAGCGGAAGTTTCACAAAAGAAAATCGATGCAGACCCGATGTCAACGATGATTAATCGCAGTATCCCAGAATTAGTTAAACAACATTTGGCTCAGCAAAAAGCTTCCACAAAATAGGCATCCAATTTTCCCCTACACACAAACCAATTACCCCAAAACAAAAATCAACATATTAAGCGCGGTCACTAAATCGTTTTGTCCTGTTTTTACATCGACATCGATTTGTAACAGCTTGTGATAGATTTGCTCAAGCAGATCTAACGTAAAGCGATTCGATTGCTGGCACAATTTCCCAGCCACAAAGCTATGTATACGGAGAGCCTTGGACACGGCCGCTGGATTGCCCCCCTCACCCAACAGTTCTTTCACTTGCAACAATAAGCGAAATTGGCGAATCACCATTGAGAAGACCAGAAATGGCTCCGCCCCTTCAGCTAGCTTTTGTTGCAATAACTGGGCAGCCAAACGGCCGTTGCGATTGCCCAAAGCGTCTACAAGATCAAACATATTAGCTTCAGCTGCATAAGGGGATAATCTTTGTACATCAGCCGCCGTAATTTGCTCTCTCTCCTCTGGGTTGCTCATCACACCTTTGTAAAGCACCAGTTTTTCAAGTTCATTATCAAGGACTTGCAAATCACTGCCAACATTTTGCGCCAAAAGCTGGGCAGCACGGGGATGAATTTTGCCCCCCTTCTGTACGACACGGTTTTTGACCCACCCTTCTAGTTTCGCCCCTTTCGGCCGCTCAAAGAGTCGCACATACCCTTTATCTTTATCATCTTGGGCTAATTTCAACACAACATGCTTGGTAGACAATCCCTTTTTTTCCAAAAAAACCAGACGGGCACTATCTGGCATCTCAGCTAAATAGGTAAGCAATTCCGTGCTCTCTTTCTTAGGTAATTTTTGCGACAAAAATCCTTCAACAATAATCAGTCGTTTGGGTGACAAGAACGGCATAATATTGCAAGCATCTCGCAAACGAGCAACAGTCAACCCGCGTCCCTCAAGTTTAGTGGTATTTAGGGACAACATATCTGCTGGCCCTAGCTTTTTTTTCAGTTGATCCAAGGTCTCTTGTTGGCTGTGGGTGTCTTCCCCATGAAACACATAAAACATAGAAAATATCAGTCGCCTCTAAAATTCACCGGTTGTCGTTTCAATAAAATAGCTTTGAGCATCGGGGCGACTATTTTGACCCAAAAGCAGGCGAAAAAATCGCGCAATCGGCGACAACGGCCGTTTATGTACACCAACAATGTGCAGATCACGCGGCCGACCATCTGTGGTAAATGTTTGCATATACATCCCCACCGGCCGTGAAACAATCAGCGCAATAACCACCCCCAGTACGGCCGTAGGTAATATATTTAGGTAATCCCACCAGCTTAGTCGCCCGCTTCCTAAACGGCGCTGTTCGGCCGCAACAATCAGTTGCCCTGTAATCGTCGCCATAACGGCCGATGTTAACAAGACAGTGCCACAGTTCGGATGAATCGCCAATTGATGCTCACCACCTTTCATACGTCTTAACGCATCCTCGGCCGCATCTTCTATCGCATCGATCGATAACTTTCCAAACACATTAAGATAAAATCCATTAGGTGCCGCATTTCCTTGAACACTAAAATTGTGCAATTTGCGACTGAGCACATGAATTGTGGCATGCTCTAATGCATGATTACGGCGCACACGGCTAATCAAATCAACGATCATAGATTTACTCCTCTACAACAACGGGCATCGCTGTAATTTCAAGCGGCCAATCCTCAACCCCATTAAAGAAAAATGGAGCGCTCTGCGCAACCGGATCGATTGAGGCATCTTCGGCCGTATCAACAATCACCCAACGATACATTTCACCGCTTTGTAAATCGTCGTCATCAAGTGGCCAAACAGCTTGATCATCTCGGTTAATCAAAACGGTCCAACGCCCCAAATCTTCCCAATTTCCATCAAGGGCACGTCGCTGAACAATCGTATTCCAAGTCACAACCGATTCTAAACTCGAATCCAAATTCAAAACCATCACAGGTCCCTCGATATCTTGTAATAGATATTGACGCGGTTTTTCTTCAGCTACAATACCAGCCAACTCCACATCGTCCGCAGTTTGCCCACCACTTTGCTCATTAAGCCATGCATTGAATTGATCAACTGTCCCATCTTTATCTGCATCAGCAAGATATCCTTGCCAAACACCATAACCCAGTAACAGACCAGCTAGTATGAAAAAAATACGTAACCCTTGCCGCATTACACGACGCAAACGGCGACTTCGTTGTTTACGTCGCTTATCATTTTGCTTTTTATTAACCTTATGAGTCTCATTGCCGGTACCGGGCTCTTCCGTAAACTCTGACAAACCGGCCAAGGCGGAGGTTAAGGCGGACACATCAAACCCTTTTTGTACTGGAGTAACTTGTTCGGTTGACAGCGCGCCGGTAACGGCCGTTGCTTGTGGATCTACCGCAACAGCCCCGATCTGTGTCATATTGAGGTCAGCAGGAGCAGCCCCAACTTGGGTCATATCGTTTCCGGCCTCCGGTTTCGAGATAGCGGTATGATTCGCCACGGGTGGTTGAGTGTAAAAATCATTATCGCTCTGCGTGGGCAATGAATCGCGAGCAGATATCTGCGTTGAAAGAGATGGATCTTCTTCACCTGTCGCAGATGAATAAAGCAAATCAGAATGTATTTCACTAGTCACATCCTGATTGGGTTCATCAGCGTCGGGCGGAACAAAAAATTCAATTGAACCGGAATCATCAAAATTATCTAACGCTGAACCGCTTTTCGGCAAAGGGGGAACAGGGGTAACTAGGTTGTTATAAAAATCAAATTCATTCTCTGGAATCACCCCAGCAGAAGAAACGGAGGCGCTTGGTGGTGCGGCAAACACATTACCACGGCCGCTTGTAAGACCGGCCCCATATTCACCTCCAAGCGATTCCTGCTGGGAAATTTGACGCAATTCCCGCGCCATATCCCCCGCACGCTGATAACGCATATCAGGATCTTTGGCCATGGCCTGCATAATCACCCTTTCAACCGATTGTGGTAGGTCAGGATTGAGAACAGTCGGCCGTTCAGGGGCATCATTAACATGCTTCAAGACAACAGAAAGAGGGGTATCGCCATCATGGGGCAAGTTACCAGTGACTAAATGGTAAAACAGGACACCCAAAGCATAAATATCACTACGCTCATCCCCCGGTTCACCCAACCCTTGTTCAGGAGACATATACGCGGGTGTTCCAATCATAGAGCCTGTCGCGGTATGGGAAGGGCCACTTAATAATTTAGCGATCCCAAAGTCGGTCAAGACAGCACTATCATGTTCATTGAACATAATATTGGCAGGCTTGATATCACGGTGAATCATCCCAACACTATGCGCAAACGCCAAAGCTTCAGCAATTTGCACCACAACACGCACAGCTAAATCCAAAGGAATCAGTTGCCCTGCTTCGGCCGCATCATCGATCCGATCCTTCAGCGAACCTCCGGGCAAATACTCCATGACAATATAGTAATACTCCCCTTCAGCTTCGAAGTCATATACGCCCGCAATATGTGGATGACGTGTCGCAGCCATCGCTTGCGCTTCGCGCTGAAAACGTTGTAAAAAATCGCCGTCATCAGCTAAAAAGGCATGCATGACTTTTATCGCGACATAGCGTTCAAGGTTGGCCTGATAGGCTTTATAAACTTCTGCCATACCACCACGGCCGAGACGATGTTCAACTTTATATTTGCCTAGGTAAGTACCGGATAAGCTACGGGTTTGGGACATAATGTTTTATAGTGTGAAGAGATCGATATAGCTCTTGCATTGAAATTAGTAGATTCTATTTAATTTTAGCAGGTTCGAGCCGATTACGGCAGGTAAAGTTGTAGGAATTTCTCTCTATCAACGAAAAATTTGCGCATCAATCCCCTTAATAGGTGGGTGAGAAAAGTAAGTTTGGCTAGCAAACTCGGTTACCAACGGCAAAAGTCGAACCGCTTGGGTATCAATATCACCAAACCCGCCACCTAAATACCAAATAGCAGCCCCCTTTACCTGCGGAAAACCGGCATATAGCGCGGCCGCATCGATCAATTCAGGGACCGCTTCATTGGGATCCGCCACACGACGGTACTCCCAACCGAACTCGGTAATCAATACGGTCGGCCGTTCAATTCCTAGCTGATCACAAACCCAATACAATTGCTGAAATCGCCCCACCAAGTGAGGATAATCTCGAAATAAATCTGATTTATCAAAGCTATATTCATGCAATGCGATCGCCACTTGCTCCGGATGAAGTGCGGCGTACTGCAAAAACTGCACCATATCAGGGTCCGCCCAGTGGCGAATTTCCGGTTCACCGGCCGACCAGCCAAATGCGGCCCAACGGAACCCATCTCGAACCGCCAACTGCGCAGTAGCCAAGGCGAACGCCCCCAACCACGACGAACGATCTTTATCAACCTCGTTCACCGTTTCTAACCAAACCACGGCCGGATCTAATTCAGGGGGAAATGCATCGCGATGTAGCTCCCAATGCTCTTGGGCCGCAGTCAACGGATCGTCGTTATAGTTGGGTAGCTCAAATTCATCACCGGAACGGCGATAGACCAAAACATGGGGCACACCGCTCGCCGCTCGCAAATTCTGAGCATCAAGCAAAGGACCCGCCATCCCCACGCTTTTTAGGAAAAAAGGGATTCCAGCGGCGTCCAATGTTTCCATCCATTCGCGTAAACCTGTCATTTCTCCCTCGGGGCCGATATGAAACCCGATTTTAACAAAGGACAACGTCGGATCGGCCGTGACCATCTGTGAAAAGCCGGTCCCCCTATGTGTTACCACCGGTTCGTCGATCCCAACCACTTGATTCGCACTCAGCGTCGCAGGCACGGCCGTTTCCGTCGGTAATAAAGTAGGCGTCGATGACGTT
>WTJY01000351.1 GCA_011524645.1 Anaerolineales bacterium
GGGATCCACCGCTCAAACAGAGTTGGATTCCCACCTTCGTGGGAATGACAATCGTCAATTGATCAAGTCTCACCAAATCCGACAGGGCGAGAAAATGGCGAAGGTATTAAAATATAAACAATTTTTATAGGAGTGTAGATATGGCCTCAGCAGACATAGGTTTAATAGGCTTAGCGGTGATGGGACAAAATTTAGTCCTCAACATGAACGATCATGGCTATACAGTGGCGGTGTATAACCGCACTACCGCCAAAGTGGATGAATTTTTAGCGGGACCGGCACAAGGGACAAATGTGATCGGAACCCACAGTTTAGAAGAATTGGTGGGACAACTTAAAGCCCCCCGTCGCGTGATGTTGATGGTGAAAGCGGGCCGCGCGGTAGATGCGGTTATTGAACAGCTTATTCCGTTACTTGATGAAGGGGATATCATTATCGACGGTGGTAACTCGTTTTACCCAGATTCGATTCGCCGCACGCAATATTTAGAATCAAAAGGGCTTCTCTTTTCCGGTACAGGGGTGTCTGGCGGCGAAGAAGGGGCTCGTCATGGCCCATCGATTATGCCGGGTGGCTCTCCGGCCGCGTGGCCCCATGTGAAAGAGATTTTCCAAAGCATCGCCGCCAAGGTCGAAGATGGGACCCCTTGCTGTGATTGGGTCGGCTCGGATGGCGCAGGTCACTTTGTCAAAATGGTCCACAACGGGATCGAATATGGTGATATGCAGTTGATTTGTGAAGCCTATCAACTGATGCGTGATGTGCTGGGGATGAACAACGATGAGATGAGCGCGACCTTTGCCGAATGGAACAAAGGGGCTCTCGATTCATATTTGATCGAAATTACGGCCAATATTTTGGCGTATAAAGATGAAAACGGGGAATCTACCGTCGATTATATTTTAGATACGGCCGGTCAAAAAGGAACCGGTAAATGGACCGCCGTGAACGCCCTTGAACAAGGCATCCCGCTGACCTTAATCGGCGAAGCGGTCTTCGCCCGCTTCCTGTCCGCGCTAAAAGAAGAGCGGGTGGCCGCCTCCGGCATTTTGTCCGCCCACACTCTCCCGTTCACCGGAGACAAACAAGCGTTTCTTAACGATATTCGCGATGCGCTATACGCCGCCAAAATCATGTCTTATGCCCAAGGGTATATGCTCTTGCGGGAAGCGGCCGGTGCGTATAACTGGGATTTGAATTACGGGAGCATCGCCCTGCTTTGGCGCGAAGGGTGCATCATTCGCTCCGCATTTTTGGGCAAAATCAAAGAAGCGTATGACAAAGATGCCGCTTTGATTAACTTGCTTCTCGATGATTACTTTAAAGCGGCCGTTGATCAATCCCACCTCGGTTGGCGACGGGTGGTGGCTGCGGCCGTGACCCACGGGATTCCGGTACCCACTTTATCGGCCGCCCTCTCCTTCTATGATGGCTATCGCTCGGCTCGTGTGCCCGCGAACCTGTTGCAAGCCCAACGGGACTACTTCGGTGCGCACACTTATGAACGGACCGACCGGCCGCGTGGTGAATTTTTCCACACCAATTGGACCGGCACCGGTGGGGATGTGACTTCTGGTTCCTACGACGCTTAAGTCGAAAATATGAAATATGAAGGATGAATTATGAAACGTAGATGAACTCTTTTCGTACTTCATACTTCATCCTTCTGACTTTGCCCCCCAAATTTTATACTTTTCCAACTTTCCTTTATAATTTGCCTGATATGCATCGCACTACTACAAGAATAAACCTAATCGGAGAAACTGTATGCGTTTAGCCAAAGATTTAGTCGGTAAACCGATCTATACAATCGAAAAAGGACAACTCCTCGGTAAAGTGAAAGATATTTATCTAGATGAGAATCTATACTGGATGACCGGCATTTATCTCGGTAGCGAGGGAATGTTTCGCCGTAAAGAAAATCTGATCCCACGCAAAAGCGTCGCTATTTTCGGGATCGACGCGATTTTGGTTAGAGGTGAGGATGTGGTCACAGACAACCGAACCCATGACACCAATGGCTGGCAGAAGCTATCTAAGCTACGTGGCCGA
The DNA here is from genome assembly GCA_011524645.1 of Anaerolineales bacterium. Classification (GTDB taxonomy): domain Bacteria; phylum Chloroflexota; class Anaerolineae; order Promineifilales; family Promineifilaceae; genus WTJY01. Next base: position 2,053 of record WTJY01000351.1, read on the forward strand.
GCGATTGACACACCCGGCGGAACCCGCTTAGCGGCTGTTGGAGATGTGATTCTCGATGGTGAAGGCCACATTACCGGTTTTGCGCTGTCCAAAGTTTCAATTGATGGGCCGATCGCCCGTGATAAAGCGATTTCGCGCGAAGTGGTGATTGACAATGGCAATCAAGATGGCGTAATGACGATCGATCTCGGCCGTGCGGAGCAGTTGGGCTTGCCTGCTGAAAAGCCCTACAACCCGACCGAATCTGATGAAGATGTCACAACTGCTAAAGAACCGGCCGCAGAATCAGCGACGGACAAAACCTCTACCCCCGAAAGCGATTAGCCCACTTCCCGAAATTTCACAATATTAGACAATTCGGCCGTATACGCATCCCATTCTCTACACAAGATAGAAAAATGGGGTGGTGTACGGCCTTTTTTTATCAAATAAGTTTTACTAAGTGGCTGACAAGAACCGATTGCACCGTCAAATAGTTTTTGCCGACCGCTTAACCGTTGCTGTAGGTAATAGATAATGGAAAAGGAAAAAAACACAACCGAAAAACCGAACCGCTCACTGCGCGATTATGCCGTTCTGACCGCCAAGGGGTTCGCGATGGGGGCCTCTGATGTGGTTCCCGGCGTTTCCGGTGGCACCATGGCGTTTATTTTGGGCATCTATGAAGAACTGCTCAACTCTATTAAGGAAGTCGCCCAGCCGGACTTTTTGCGTACCGTCTTTAGTTTCAAAATTAAAGAGATCTTTCAAAAGCTCAATTGGGAATTTCTTTTGGCTGTCGGTTTAGGGATTATCATCGCGATCTTTAGTTTGGCCCCGACCCTTGAACATTTGCTAGAAAACCGGCCGGTTTATCTCTGGAGCTTTTTCTTCGGTTTGGTCATCGCTTCGATTATTACCGTGCGTAAACGGGTGACCGGCTGGGGTGCTGGTCCGATCGCGGGTGTCGTTGTCGGTGCGGTGGTCGCCTTTGTCGTGGTGGGGCTCATCCCCGCGCAAACCCCCAATACATGGTGGTTCCTTATCTTGAGCGGGATGATCGCCATTTGCGCCATGATTTTACCGGGGATTTCCGGCTCGTTTATCTTGTTATTGCTGGGCAAGTATGAATTTATCCTCAACGCGGTGACCGAGCGTGATTTTGTCAGCTTGGGGCTTGTGGCGATCGGCGCGGCCGTGGGGATCGTCTCTATCGCGCAAGTGTTAAGCTGGCTTTTCAAACGGTACCATGATGTCACCGTCGCCGTTTTGATCGGCTTGATGATCGGCAGTTTGCGTAAAATTTGGCCGTGGAAAGATGTGGTCAATTCGGTCATGATCGACGGCGAAGAACGCATTCTTGAAGAAGCACTTTATCTCCCCTCTGTCGCCAAAAACGGCATGAATGAAATCGCCATCGCGCTCGTCATCGCCATTATCGGTTTTTCTATCGTGATCGTGCTTGAGCGACTCGCGGGCAACGAGAAAACGGCCTAATCTTTTATCTCTACACGATTGAGAGACAGTTGTACAGATAACTCCCCCCCTATTTCTGTCTCTGTCTCTGTCTCTCTTCTTTCTTCTCTCTTCTGTTTTTTTCAAGGAACAACATGCGATCAGACAAACGAATCAAAGCGGTTTTATTTGACTTCGACGACACACTCATCACATGGGAACACGCTGAATATAGTTGGATCGAATATAACCGGCCGCGCTGGGCGACTATCCATGATTTTTTTACGGCCGATGGACACACCCTCCCCAATAAAGACGATTTCGCCCATACGATTCAACTCTGCATGCGTCGCCAGTGGGAAGAAGCGTTACCGGTTTGGGGCTCTGCCAGCTTCATCGACGGGTTGGTCGAGGCTTTGGCTGAGATGGGAGTCGGCCGGGATCTATACGATCTCGATCACCTGCTTGAACTCTATAATTGGCAACCGGTCCCCGGTGTCAAACCGTTTGACGATACCCACGCCGTACTAACGGAGCTAAAAGCGCGTGGCTACCAAATCGGGCTAATTACCAATGCGTTCCAGCCGATGTGGATGCGTGACATTGAACTGAATGCGTTTGACCTGATGAAATATATCGATGCGCGGATTACATCTGGTGATACACGGTTTATGAAGCCCCACCCTGCGATTTATTGGCGCATGTTGGGTTTGCTTAATTTGATGCCTCAAGATGCGGTATTTGTCGGCGACCGGCCGGATCAGGATATTCTCGGGGCGCACAATGTTGACATGACCAGTGTGTTAATCGAACCACCCCACTTGAATCGGGATCGCCAAGGGATTGAAGCGACCTTTACTATTAAAACCCTCACCGAGTTGCTCCCTATTCTTGATCGCTTAGAAGATGCCTAGCTTGGCAAATGTGGACCAATTTACTGGTCTACTGTGTTAACTTAACTAACATTCAACCGTCGCCATCTTCTAAACTTATGTGCAGTAATTGATTTTTTGAGGTGAGTTTGATTGTTTGACAATGAAACAAACAGACCCTCACCCTATAATTTTTTGATAACTAAGGATTTTATTCATGACAGATGACAACGCAGTTGTAAAAAAAGTAGATCGAAAAGCGGAGCGTGTGGCTCGTCGCGCCCAAAAACAGCGCATTAATGCTTCACGTAGCGTGCGCCGTAAAATGATGAAGTTCGCTCAAGATGAGCGATTCGCCTTATCTCTGGCTGAAGCGATTCCGCTCTACTGGGATGGCTTTTATACGGTCGAAACGGCCGATGAGATGGATTTCACCGAATCACTGCGCTTTTTTGACTGGTTCTTTTTCGACTATAGTGACGAAAACTCCGAACGGCCGTATAAACTCTTCCAAGCGGAAGCGGCCGATCAACTTGATGAAAAAGAAAAAGAGATTTTAGACGGTTGGGAAGAGGTTTTCCCGCCTAGTGCCTACGAATTTCTTGATTATGATGGGTATTCTAACCGGTTTAAGCTTCGCGATTACTTTACCAAAGAAGAATTTACGGCACAGTCTACGGCCGGTCCGGGTGCTTCCAAAAAGGGAGATCTTATTTTGACCCGTTTGGTCCCTGTTGGCTCGGAAATCGTCTTTAGTGTGGTAGCAGCCTACATTCCCGAAGACGAAATTGCTGGTTTGGCGGAAACATTTGAAGCGGCCCGTACGGCCGATCAAGAAGCGAATCCAGATGCGAGCTATGTTGAATTTTTCCGGCGTCATAGCTATTTGATCGTCCATCATGCACTTAGCCAATCTGTGGCGGAAGGGCGCTTTGCCGTCAGCCGTTTAGACCCGACCCGTATCGACAAAGCGGTCAAACGGAGCGCCAAAAAGATCGCCAAAAAATTCAAAAGAAAACGTAAATAAGCTTGTGCTACATCCTGAATGTGGCAAAGATATCGTTTTCTTGTTGTAAATTACATAAACTCGCAATGTTTGTGACAAAGCGGGCTTTCCTTTGTTAGGAAAGCCCGTTTTTGTTTTGATATGATTTGGCTTGTGTTTGATTTGTATAAAATTGGGGGTTGACACAAATGTGATAAATGTGATATAAAATTGAGCATCTGGTGGTGATGTTTAGGGATACTTCGCTCCTTACGAACATAAAACCCTCAACAATTGATTCCCCAGATCCTTAATTTGTGTATAGCTTGGCGGCGATGTAGAGAGATTCTTTGTATCAACAGTGAAATGTAGGTTCAAGTCCTGCCTGCGCCACCGTTTTCTTTGTTTTCTTCTCTTGGTGCAGTAGTTTAATCGGCTTAGAACGCGCTGATAAGAATGTTGATGACGCATCGTCACCAGTTATCAGCTCCGGCTTCGGCCGGAGCTACCATACACAATTCGCTTATTCACAACTTCATTTGCACAACACTTGGTGGTGTAGTTTAGAGATACTTCGGTCAACGGTAAGGTTACGGGTTCGAGTCCCGTTCACGCCGCTCATGGCGTGGTAGTTCAATTGGTTAGAACGTGCTGCATAAGACTCTATGCGTCGGTTTCCCCAAGTTTGTGGCTCCGGCTACGGCCGGAGCCGTTGTGTGCAAACTTCAGTTGGTGACCTGTTCATATTAAAATCATAATGACTTGGTGGTGTAGTGTAGAGATACTTCGCTAGGGACAACCAGTCTGTGGGTTCGAGTCCCACCGGCTCTGATTGAATCGGAGCTGTGGCGGAATTGGTAAACGCGGGTTGTGTAAAAGACTTTACGCGCTTGTTTCCCCAAGTACTTAGCTCTGCTTATGCAGAGCGCTTTCTCCTTTTTATGTGACTATTCAATAGGTATCCTAGCTCCCATCTCCCTTGAGGGAGAGGGGTTGGGGGAGAGGGGAAATTTATTTAAATCCACCTCCCCCAGCCCCTCCT
>WTJY01000031.1 GCA_011524645.1 Anaerolineales bacterium
TAACCAGACACAGGAACAGCAAAACAGGGGGAACAATCAGTCAACCAAACAAACCCAGCCAAGGCGGACATTTTTTTGTCCGCCTTGTTTTTGTTTTAAATCAATTTTCAAATGCAGATATGACACGGCCCGAACCAATCGCAGAGGTGGGATAGGCGGGCATTGGTTCCAACAAATGTAAATCGAACATCCGGAAAATAATTTTCCAATCTAAAAGATGATGCGTAAGGGCATGACAAATCGCCGAACGGTCATGCAAAAAAAACGATTCAAGGCGATTTGGCTGGCCCTTGGTAGCGGCGCGTGTCATCTTAGGGCGAGCCAAACGACGTAAACCAGTAAAAAGAGCCATCCAATCACTGTCGTTTGTCAAGCCCCTACAAATTTATGCGATTTTACACTTGTTTTCGCATACCATTTCGCATTAGCAAATAAATGCCCCTCCCCCCAACCCAACACATCCCCATTTTTCGCGACGCGCCAGCGCATGACACAGGACTTCACAGCCAGCCTTTTACATCCCCCCTTTACTACACATCCTTTGTCAAGTAAACAGAACACAGCAATCCAGAAGGCCGAATTTCAGGGAAGATGACTGGCGCAACGAAAACCCACATCGCCGAAATGACTTGAAGGGCGGTACTTAAAGCGATTCGGCGCACGCACGAATCGATTCGGGTCGAACCACGAGCCGCCGCGCAACACGCGAGAATCACCATCATTCGAACTAGCTGGATTCCTCTCATCATTATCTTCATACGGATAAGCCTCGTAAATCGATGAAGTCCATTCCCACACATTTCCCGCCATATCTTGTGCTCCATACGGGCTATCCCCTTCAGGTGAAAAGCTACCCACAGGAGCCACCGCACCATACCCGTCTGCATCTCCATGGTCATTCACATAAGCATCATTATACGCATTTCCCCAAGGGTAGATGAAGCTCTCTATGCCTCGTGCTGCTTTTTCCCATTCCGCCTCTGTGGGCAGTCGCGCCTCACGCCATTCACAAAATGCTTGCGCATCATACCAATCTACATTTGTAACTGGCTCTAAACTCGGGCCGGCCGATGAACCCGCATTATGATGTCCTTCAGCTTCTACAAACGTCGCAAACTGTTCATTCGTTACTTCCGTTTGATCTATCCCAAAATCAGCCACAAATACCTGATGCTCTGGACCCTGATCAGCATCTGCCTCTTCTGCATCACTACCCATCGTGAACTCACCCGCTGGCACAAACACCATTGTCACCCCTTCTCCTGTTGGCAATGTGATTTCTAACAGATCACCAGCCTCTGGTTTAGGGGTTGGCGTGATCGTGGGGAGTAATATCGGTTGCGACGTTGCTGTGGGAGATAGCATCACAGTCGGCACAAGCATCTCTGTGGTTGTCGGAGATGGCTCTTCTATTAATGCCACCTCTTCCCCTTGTAGGGTATTAACAGGCAAACCTGTTGTCGGGGGGACCTCTTCTTGAAAATCATTCACAACCTCTGTACTTGTGGGAGGAGATAATTCGTCAGCAGGATCGCCAAATAAAAGTAAGACAAGCCCGATCGATACCAGTAGCAAAGCGGCTACCACGGCAGCAAAAAACAGCCATTTCAGTCCATCGTCATGTCTTTCAGGTGTGGCGCGGGGTTGTGACGTCTGCGATACAAAACTTATATCAGACATCTTCGCGTTTCGCAGATCTGCCCTGAACGCCTTAACAGATTGATACCGTACCTCCACATTTCGCGCCGTCGCTTTTTCCAGAATCGGCCGTATCACCGTCGGCACATCGGCCGGCAACGGCCGTTCAAATCGCGCCCCCTTATCATGGGCCCGCATCGCCTTAATCGGTGTCCCCGCAAACAGCTGCGCACCGGTCAACATCTCATACCCGATACAACCTAACCCATAAATATCGGCCCGCTCATCCCCTTTCCCCTCTTCCCAAACTTCAAGCGGGATATAGTTCGGCGTTCCTATAATACGGTCTCGTGTCGTCAATGAGCGGGTATTGTCCTCCACAACATGACGGGCGATACCGAAATCAACCAAAACGGCACGGCCGTCCTCGGCCAACATGACATTGCTCGGCTTTAAATCCCGATGAATCACCCCACGATCATGTGCATACGCCAAGCCCGCAGCAACCTGCTCTAAAATCGTTTTCGCTTCATGCCATGTAAAACGGCCGTGCGCCTCTAAATAATCCCGCAGTGAGCCGCCAGAAACATACGCCATACAAATACAGTGCAAATTGCCGTACTGTTTCACCTCATGAATTGTTACGATATTGGGGTGATCGAGCCCAGCCGCCATACGCGCTTCTTGGCGAAATCGCTTCACCCGTTCAGGGTCACGGGCAAGCTCAGGTGCCAGTACTTTTAAGGCCACATCACGATGAAGCTCCGCATCATAGGCGCGCCATACCGTGGCAAACCCACCGTGCCCCAGCTTTTCCTTCAGTTGATATGGCCCGATCTTTTGTGTCATGATCCATCAATTGTACAGTTGATTAAGTGCTATCGCCATTGTTCGGCGGGGCCACACGCCCCCAAGCGACATGCGGATACACAGCGCGACAATGATCTAGCAGATCAACCACCAATTGGTATTTTTCACAGGCAATAATCAACTCCCGTATCTTGTCTCCCACATGATCACCACGCAACATTTCGTAATTAATCCCCAAATCAAAGCAGGCGTTTTTGACCTCGCTCAGAGTAAAATAAGTCTCCATCTTTGGGCGCAAATCAAGCGGGGCTGTTCGCTCCCATTTTATTCGTGGGTCATATTCATAGGGTTCATCGAGCATATCGGTACGCGGCCGTTCATTCATCTGCTCCTGACCACTTGTCGACAACGACTTAAATTCAGGAGGCGCGACTTGAGGAATCTCGACAGTCTCTCCTTGTTCTGGCCAGAGAAAAGCGACAATCTCACCCGACCTTTTCCCCACAACCAAATAGGGGGAGACCGCAAGTGGGGCACCATATAACCGGTCATCAAAGTCGGCCGTCCAAACAGCCTTACCTGTACCCGCCTCTAGCACCGCAAGGTGACCACCGCGGGTGATGACACAAACATAATTCCCCACAACAAGCGGCGGAGCTTCCACATGTTTTTCTGTGCCATACCACCATATTTGTCGACCATCTTTCAGGTCGAACGCCGCTACGCCATAGCCGTATTGTTTATGATACCGCTTCATACCGAGATAGATATATTCTCCCACAACTAGCGGAGATGAAGCCCCTCGGTCACGTAATGTTCGCCAGATTGGGTGGCCGTTTATTGCATCAATCGCCAACAACTCTCCAGACCAGTTCAAGGCGATAATCAGGCTTTCATTACCAGTGATATCAATCACCCAATTTTTTGAATCACGCATAGCGAAAAAAGATTTGCAAGACCACGATTCAGGGTTTATGCGGCCGATTTCAGCACTATGTCCACTTATGTAAATCCCAGTGGGATGTACAAATGGCCGTGTACCTACCAAATCCGGCAGGTTTTCTAACGTTTTCTTGAGCCGGCCAGTTTGGGCATCGACCACAAAACCCAATCCGCTACTAGCCGCCACAAACAAACCGCTCCCTACTACCACGGCCGGAGCCAAACGCGGCGCAGGCAAAGCACAGCGCCAAACTTCCAATCCATTCTCGAGATTTAAAGCGATTAAATCTGTAGGTCGTATGCCATTCCCTAAAACATATTCTTGTGCAATAAGCAGATACGACTCATAGCAGACCAAACCGGAAGACACATACCCTTCAACGAGTGAATAGGTCCATACCGTTTTCCCAGTCTCGATCTCTAGCGCATGAATGACATCTGTTTTGGGCAGATTCGCTTCGGCCGCAATGAATAATCGCGCGCCAATAGTGGCCATGATGGTGTAGGGGGAGCGTAAGCGGCCGGTTAACGGCCGATGCCATATCGGTTTATTTACTTGCTGTTGTATCGACATAGGATAGGTTACTCGCTGTTTAGAAATTCAATTTCAGTATCGTCTAAGTGAACGTAGAATGAAAATCAACTTTTCACACGTGCTACCAAACTACTAGCCGTAGTAACAAATTTGAATTTCTATCCGCAGGAATCTCCCAAAGTAGCATCTTACGGAATATCCTTGGCACAACGAAACCCTACGCTATGCGCCCGAAAAATCGGATAGTACCTATTGCGAACCAGTGCCCCAACGTTACTATCATTGCTGTACCATGAACCTCCACGCACCACTAATAAGTCTGTGTTACTTGGACTAGTCCCACTTCCCTCATCATTGTCTTCAGAAGAACGGTCTATATCAATCAAAGAAGTCCATTCCCATTCATTGGAATCATCTATATCAATTGAAGAAGTCCATTCCCATACATTTCCAGCCATATCTTGCACGCCATAAGGGCTATTTCCAGTAGGATAACTTCCAACGGGTGCGGTTAATTCATCTCCATCATTTGACGTTTCATCATTCCAATCAAATGGACAATTTGCATCGCAATAGTTCAATTTTGTTCCATCAAATTCATTTCCCCAAGGGTAAATAAATTCCTCTATACCTCGTGCAGCTCTTTCCCATTCCAATTCTGTCGGCAATCTCGCATCTCGCCACTCACAAAATTCATTTGCATCATACCATGAAACATGAACCACTGGATGATCTTCCAAATCTTCTATATCGCTTTGCAGGCCTTGAGGGTTTTGCCAATTTGCTCTTATATCATCCCGCCATCCAGTTCCATCATAACCCACACTCTGCCTTGTTGCCTCGGCAAGTGTCACATGTCCGGTATTCTCTACAAACGCCGAAAATTGCTTATTAGTCACTTCTGTCTGATCCAGCAAAAAGTCTATCACCACCACAGGTTCCAGCTCGTCAATACTATTTTCGCCCTCAGCATCGCTCCCCATCATCATCTCACCCTCTGGCACAAACACCATCATCACAACTTCACCTGTCGGCAGACTAATTGTCAACAAATCCCCCGCTTCTAGCTCAGGTGTGGGTGTCGCTCTTGGAGTCAATGTGGGGAAAACCGTTGCCGTAGGCGATGGAGTCTGTGTGGGTATAATGGGAACAGTCGGTGTTACTGTCGGCGTTTCAGCCAACAGAAAGTCAGTTGTGGCGGTTAATATCGCAACATCTGCGGACAGAGTAGACACATCTGCAACTGGTGTAGAATTATCACCTTGAGGCATTCCTAGTAAATCCCCAATCCCCCACACCATCCCAATTACCGCAGTTACAGCCAAGAACATTCCGCCGCCAACTCGTCTAAGGAAATTCGAGTTCTTTGTCTCTTCTTCCTCTTGAGGATATTCGAGTGAACGCAATGCCATCACAAACTCTTGGCATGATTGGTATCGCTCCCCAGCACTCTGCACCAGAGCTTTTAGCAAAACAGGGGCAATCCCTCGTGGGACATCGACAGGCCATTCCTCAGCAAATTCAGGGCCATCTAGATGTGCTCTCATAATCGCAGGCACACCTTTTTTGTTAAAAAGCTTACGGCCGGTCAACATCTCGTAAATCAAGCAAGCCAACGCATACAGATCGACCGCACCTGTCACCTTTTCCCCTCGCCAAATCTCAGGTGCCATATAAGCGGGGCTGCCCATCATTCCTCCACTGTAGCTTTTCAACGACACACTCATCGTATTCTCACTGGCAAGCAAGGACAAGCCGAAGTCAGTCAGAACAGTAAACGGCTCGTTTGGATCATCCCCTATTAAGAGAATGTTGCTGGGCTTTAAATCATGATGAACTACATTCTTACTGTGAGCATAATCAATGGCTTGGGCGACTTGAGAAGCGATTTCTATCGTCTCAGACCATGAAATCCGACCTTGCTTCGAGATATGTTTAGCGAGATCTCCCCCTTCAATTAGTTTCATCGCAATAAAGAGACGGCCGTTCTCTGTCCCTGTATCGTACATAGGAACAATATGGGGATGGTCTAGCTGAGCCATCACTTGCGCTTCTTGGCGAAAACGGCCGACCCACTTTCGATCTCTCATCAATAAGGGGTCGAGAATCTTTAGCGCAACTGGCTGGTTACTTTCTGTATCAATCGCCTGATACACTGTCCCAAAAGCACCTTCACCGATAGGATCCTTCTCTTTGATATATTTGCCGAATATCTCACCATCTGCTTGCATATTACCAAACCCGAAACTGATTTTACCTATCGCTAAATATTAATCTAGGCTTTGCATTTCTACAAGGGGCATTCGAAATGGGACAATGACACATGGGGCGAAAATCCGGCAGCAACAAAAACAAGGCGGACATTTTTTTGTCCGCCTTGTTTTTGTTTTAAATCAATTTTCCGTATCATCTCAAAAACTCGTGGTAACACAAATGTACAATGAGAGGTATTATTTG
>WTJY01000052.1 GCA_011524645.1 Anaerolineales bacterium
CTGAATTCGTTGATTTTGACAGCCAAAATCGATTTTAAATTGAGAATTGCTGTAATTTTGGGAAGAGTGGTGGATAGCATAGTTGCTTCAAATGTTGTCAATGGGGTCATGACATGTCATGGTGAAAATAGTCCACATTACTATCGATTTGATTTAGAATACGATTGCCCTACATTTCCCGATTAACATCGCACAAATCACCATTTCAAGCTAAAATATAGTACTATACGCCTACAAATCATGGACTAGCTGTATCAAACATCCAACGACTTTTTTTACCACCTTATTCACTTCAGGAACTCCATCTTGTCTCCTAAAAAAAATACCAGCTATTTTTCCTCTGTTCTACCAATCGCTGAACACGATCCCGAGCTAAAAGCTATTTTATTGAGCTCCGGCAGGCATATTCTGCAATTGGCTCTATGTTTCGTGATCATATTGTGCGCCATCTTTTTCGCCTCAAACCAAGGGGTACGCCTAGCGATCACTTTAGCAGCTACCACAGTCATACTTTGTGCCTATATCCTATTAAGAAAAAACCATCTCCGTATAGCTGTGCACACCCTAACAATTGGACTGACCGCTGTTGTAATCGGGGGAGCAACGATAGATGGGGGAATCGCGTCAATAGGGGTTCATGTGTTTTATCTCATCCTCGTCCTTGTCGCCGTCTTCTTAGGGGAAATAGCTCTCATACAAACCGGCTTTATCGTTATTTGCTGGGCCATAGTTGTCTATGTCGCAGAATTAATGAATTGGCTCCCCATTCCAGAATATACCCACTCACCACTCATCAATTTCATCCTCTTCACTTTTTTAATTATTTTCGCGGTCTCCTTTTTACGCTTTACTCTATTACAAACTATGCGTTCCCGAACCGCCATAATCGAAGCTCGCAATGAGGCCAATTCAGCAAATTCAGCAAATTCAGCCCAAAACGTATTTCTCGCCAATATGAGCCATGAATTACGCACCCCACTCACTGCGATTATCGGTTATAACGATCTAGTCATTGATGAACTCGAACGCGGGGATTTAAACCCAGAAACCAGCCTAGAAGATCTGTATCGCATTCGTGCAACCAGCTACCATCTGTTAAATCTTATCAACGATATCCTCGATTTATCAAAAATAGAAGCAAGAAGAACGACCCTACACTTGGTCATCGTCGATATCACAAGTTTAATCGATCAAGTCGCCACCATCGTTCGCCCTTTGGCTGAAAAAAATAACAATCAGTTGAACATCAACCACTCCCCAATCGGCTATGTCATGTTAGATCACAGCAAAATAAAGCAAATTTTGCTTAACCTACTCAGCAACGCGATCAAGTTCACCAACAATGGGGTGATTACTCTGACGTGCTACACCGAAAAGCGACAGACAATCGAAAGCATCGTGATCGAAATCCAAGACACAGGGATCGGCATTCCAGAAGCGGAGCTAGAATTAATCTTTAATTCTTTTTATCAAGTGGATACATCTCTGACTCGCGTACATAGTGGAACAGGTCTAGGGTTATCCATCGTCAAAAACTTCATCGAAATGATGTCCGGTTCCGTTCAGGTCCAAAGCCAAATCGGCATCGGCTCAACATTTACGATCAAACTGCCGCTCATCCCAGAGAATATAGAAGAAGAGACAGAAATCTAAGAAACTTAATTGCCTACCATTCGTAAGTGATGTAAAAACATCATGATAATTACGCCAAATTCTGACAGGGTTGGTCAATCGCCACAACAATACTCAGGTTTAAATTTATAAGCCGTTCGCCCCTACCCGAATACCCTCCAAATGGCATAAGATTCTATATTTTTACGCGAACAGCAAGGTACTCAGCACATGGCTATTTCTGACACAATTATGGATCAGCTCCTCCAGCTGATTAACAATGCGGACCCAACGGCCGCCGCCGAAAACGTTGCCGCACTACGCCAAAGGCATCCCAACGACACGGCCGATCAAATCACCGCCCGCCTAATCCGCAACAAATGTCTACAGACCGGCTCCGTGGGGGCCGTCACATCCGGTGCAGCCATTATTCCCGGCATCGGCCAAGTCGCCTCCATGACCTTCGGCGTCGCGGCCGACATCACCCTCACCTATCAATACCAAGCGGAACTCGTCCTTGAAATCGCGGCCGCCTACGACCATATTCTGACAGAAAGCGAAAAAAGAAGAGTGATCCTACTCATTAGTGGCCTCGGTCAAGGAAGCCAAAAAGCGTTACAAGGGGTCGGCACCACTGTCGCCCAAAAAGCGAGCGAAGAACTCGCCAAACGATCCCTCGCCAAAGCGATCCCCTTTTTGGGCGTGGCGATCTCTGGTGGCATCAACATCACCTCCACATATGTCATCGGCCGTCGTGCCCAAGCCTATTTCGCACGTGGCCCCGAAGAGTTAGACGATTGGGGAGAAAATATGCGCGCCCTCACCGGTATCGATGAACGAGAAATCGCCGATTGGCTCGGTGAAACCACAACCAACTCATGGGAACTGATCCAATCAGGCGCCAGCACCACCAGCAACGCAATCATCGTCAGCGGGCAAAATACCAAAAAAGCGATTATTTGGGGCTCTTCAACCACGGCCGGAGCCATCACCTCCACCGCACAGCAAATCGGCTCGGGAATCAGCAATGCCACCCAATCAATCACCCAACTCGCATCCAGTGGACTAAATGTTTTTAGGCGGAATCCAGATGACAGCGAAGAGACCGAGACAGATATCATCGTCCCCGATAGTAAAGAACCCGATCAAGACAAAGACGATCAAGGTTACATAAGTCGCTTATTTACACGAGATAAAAGCCAAAACGACGTTCAAAGTCGCTTAGAACAGATTGATGATTTTGTGGAGCCTGAAACGAAAAGCGAAGAATCTAATTTGCCTAAACCGGCCACCGCAAATGATAATGAACCAGCTACAGATGAAAATCATCAAGGCCGTATGCGCTGGCTTTTTACGCACGATACCACAGAAAACGATGTTCAACTTCGCTTAAAACAAATCGATGAGTTCGTTTTACCGGAAACGATCAAAACCGAAAATGAAACAGTAATCGGCTTTATCGGAGGCGAAGATTTAGAAATCGAATCAAATTTCCCGCGATAGGCTCTCCACCTCCATAAAATAATTCAACGCAAAGGGGCCAAACAACAGACCAAGCTCGCCCCCAAAGGATCTCCCCATGCCGATTTATAGCCAAGATGATACCGATTCAATCACCTTTGATATTAGCGACCTGCTACGTGGCCTCATCGAAACCGCTATCGAAGCCGCAATCGATAATTTGAATCAATCAAAAAAAGTGGCACCGGCCGTTTTTACCCGTTCTCCCCAAGGAGAAGTCAAAATTACCCCTATCGAAAACAGCGACCAAAACGATGTCGAACGCAAAGCGATGCTCTTAATACGCCCCAATTCGAATGATATCGATCAATACGTAACGATCTACAATGCGCTTGTACAGCACCAAGATAGCCTGCGCATCAAACCTATGCTCATTCTACTAGCAGGAGAAAAAGGGCAAGAAATCGCTTATCGCATCGGGCAACCCTATCCACGTAAATGGTTTCGGCCGATCCAAAAACCGGAAAAGCTATTTCTCATGGGGTCGGCCGAACAGTTCCTCGTCGGAGAGTAATTCTCCCTAAAACAAAAAATCATTTTTCCGACGATAAGATCATCGCCGAAAAAATGATTCAAAAATCTAACACATCGCCACAGGCCGTAGCGAGCGACACAACACAAAGGTGATGTTTAAGCGATCGCCGCCACTTCAGGATTAAGCACCTGCTCCAGCGGTTGCTGTTCCCCTAAGTCGATCAAATCGGCCGCGATCCGGCCGGAAGACAACACCCCCGGCAATCCCGCTCCAGGATGGGTCCCCGCCCCCACAAAATACAAATCTTCAATATCTTCAGACGCATTATGCGGCCGGAACCACGCCGACTGGGTCAACACCGGTTGGACCGAAAACGCCGATCCCAAATAACTATTCAACGTACCAGAGAAATGGGCCGGATCGATATAATGTTCCGCCACAATATTTTCCTGCAAATCTGGCAAATAATTATCTTCCAAAAACTGCATAATCTTGTCCCGATACGGCTTCGCCGCCACGCGCCAATCAGTTCCCGATCCCAAATGGGGCACCGGAGACAAAACATAAAAATTTTCATGCCCTTCCGGCGCAATCGACGGGTCCGTAATCGTCGGCATGTGCAAATAGAGCGAGAAATCATCCGGCAAATGTTTCTTGTTGAAAATATCGTGCAACAGCGCTTTGTATCGTTTGCCCAAAATAATGTTGTGATGGCGCAAACCGGAATCTAAATACCGCTTTTTCGTGCCAAAGTAAATCACAAACAAAGACATGCTGTATTTGGTCAACCGCTTGTAACGGAAGTTCGAGTTACGAAAACTGCGATGCCGCTTATCGATCATATTGAGATAGGTATAAGCGACATCCGCATTGCTCACAACCGAATCGGCCGAAATAAATTCGCCGTCAGCCATTTCAACCCCAACTGCACGCTTTTTACGCACCCGAATCTCTTTGACTTCCGCATTCAGGGTAATCTTCCCCCCCAGCTCTTCAAACGCACGGCCGATACCGGCCACAATCGCACCGGTCCCCCCCATCGCATACCAAACACCCCATTCCCGTTCTAAGTAATGAATCAGGGCATAAATCGAAGTCGAATCAAACGGGTTACCGCCGATCAACAGCGGATGGAACGAAAAACATTGGCGCAAAAAATCGTCTTCGATAAATTGCGACACATAGCTATACACGCTCTTATACGATTGCAAACGCACCAAATCCGGCACAACCTTCATCATATCACTGACTTTTAGGAAGGGTTGATCAATCAGTGCCATACCGGTTTCAAAAATATCCTTAATTCCTTGGACAAAATTGAGATAGTTTTGCTTATCGGCCGGATTCCATTTCTCAATCTGCTCTAAAATAAAGTTGGTATCCCCGTTGTAGTCAAAATACCGCTTGTCATGGTTGTAAATGCGATAAAAAGGATCACAAGGGACAAACTCGACATAGTCAGACCGTTTTTTCCCTGCGGCCACAAACAAATCATCAAACATATAAGGCGCAGTGACCACAGTTGGTCCACCATCAAAATGGAACCCATTTTGTTCATAGACATAAGCACGGCCGCCTAATTTGTCCCGTTTCTCCAACAAATGGACCTCATGACCGGCCGCCTGTAAGCGCAATGCCGCCGACAAACCCCCAAAGCCACTCCCGATTACCACGATTTTTTTACTCATTTGACATTTCCTATCTTGACTAAAACAAATCACATTGTCCCATAAACAGTCTGGATTTTCTCCTCTCTCGTTGGGAGAAGGAGCAAAACAATGCGTTCTGCAAAACTTCATTAACAACCTTCGACCGCGCTCACGCCGAAATCTCAGGCTTCGTTGCGCAAAGAGGGCTGAGTCGGTCGAAGTCCGAGAATCAGAATTGCAGAATCATTCCAAAACAATGTACGAATGCAGGCTCATACAAAAGCCTCAAACGAAAAATGCGACAAAATGCGCGAACACAGCCGAAATGTACAGATACGCACAGGTTTTGTCTACATTTCTAATAGAATGTTAGACAATTTAAATCTGTAGACAACAACCCTCTCCCCAACAATTTGCCTTCACCTACACAATTAGGGAGAATCGAGCCATCAAACCAAACCGGTGTCGATCACGCATCACACCCATGACCCAACACAAAAAATTTCATGCATCTTGCCCAAGAAACTATTTCCTCTGATGAAGCAGAAATAACACAAGCCTTCATCGACCTCATCAGCCAAACAATGAAAGCCAACGAGCGCGAGACCAACGGCCGTTTACGCCGTTTCGCTCACCCACGCACCGTAGCCTGTGCCCAAGCAACATTCACCATTCCGGCCGACCTACCGGCCGACTTACAAATCGGCCTCTTCGCCCAACCCGCCACCTACGACGCGTGGGTCCGCTTCGGCAACAACGCTTTCGACACCGATGACAAAAAAGATATTCGTGGCATGTCGGTCAAACTGTTCAATGTGCCAGACACCTCTCTGCTCAATGACGAACCAACCCAAGACTTTGTCATGATCAGCCATCCCACACTCGTCGCGGGAACCCCGCTCAACTTCTATAAAATGCAAAAAGCGGTCATCTCCGGCCGCCCACTCAGCTTTTTTCTCAACCCATTCGATTGGCACGGCCGTGAATTTCGCACCGTTCTCCAAGCACGACAACATCACACCAGCCATCTCGACATCCCCTACTGTAGCACCACCCCTTACGCCTTCGGTGAAGTGCGCGCCGTCAAATAAAGCTTCCGCCCCACCTCGC
>WTJY01000063.1 GCA_011524645.1 Anaerolineales bacterium
CAATTTGTGCGCGTTGCTGTAGCCGTTTTCGTTGATAAATTTATCTTACATCAAGGTGCTAAAAAAAATTGCTACAGAACTGTTCCGAAAATGTTACAAACATGTATATATTTCAGCCACGCAAAGCACTACGTGTAAAGTCATTTCGGCGAAATCAAGCTACAACAACTTAACCTTCTTAGGTGATTGTATATATTAGGCTACAATTCGAATCAAGAAAGAAACACCCCCAACAAACAGGAGAAACCTCATGGCACTCGAAGGATATACATTTGCCAATGCACGCGACTTTATCGGCCAGGAATTAGGTGTATCAGATTGGATAACCATCGATCAAGATCGGGTTAATGCGTTTGCCGACTGCACCATTGATCATCAATGGATTCATGTCGATCAAGAGCGCGCGGCCGCTAGCCCGCTTGGTGGCACCATCGCCCACGGCTACCTCACGCTCTCGCTCCTAACCACCCTAACTGAATCGGTCGGCGTTGTCCCAGAAGGAAATATCGCGATGGCGTTAAACTATGGGACCGACAAAGTCCGTTTCCTCAATCCGGTTCCAGTTGGTTCACGTATTCGGCTCCGCAGTGTGCTTGGCGATATTACTGAAAAGGGGGGTGGCCGTTACCTCTTCAAAATCAACAACACCGTAGAGATTGAAGGGGTAGACAAACCGGCTATGATCGCCGACACACTCTTTATGATTTTTACGCAATAACAGATGGCTCTTAATAGAAACCAAGGAGATTGACATAAAAACAAATTTGTTTTATTCCCCTCTTATCAGGATGGGCCGAGGGAGGTGGAATTTAAAGAAATTTTCTAGCCCTGTCGGATTTGGTGGGACTTGATCAATTAATGATTGTCATTCCCACGAAGGTGGGAATCCAACTCTGTTTGAGCGGTGGATCCCCGCCTACGCGGGGATGACACCCCTGTAAATCGACTATTTTTGAACGATTTACACTTATCCCACCAAATTCGGCAGTATCAGGAAATTTTCCCCTCTCCGACCGATACGTGAAGCGTATTTATAAAAATTGTGTGTTATAACGACGCACCAGCGTAATCGTTTCCGGCATCCGCTGGTCATCATCAAACCAGACCGGAGCGGCAATTGCCCCAGCTCCGGCCGTGCGCCAATCCGCCACGGCCGTTGAAGGAATCCCTCCTAGGGGGAGCCACGCGATATCCGGTTTCTGTTGGACAGCTGTGCGAAAACAGTCTAAATCGGCCGTTTGCAATACCGCCACCTCACAACAATCAGATACCTGACCGATATCATCTGTTGATCGCACCAGCGGAATATGGCGAGGATGTGGTTCAAACAGAGATAATGGCACAAAAGAAAAATCGGCCGCATCCCCCAACAAACCGACACCCCCAACCTGCACATACTCCCCAACCCGTTCCTTAAAATCAGCGATTAAATCGACAACGGCCGTGTGCTCTTCCCCCAAAACGAGCATCGCCAAAGCAGGGGAAGCCAGCAATGAATCAGCCAGCATCACTATATCCTGCAAAGGGAGTGTCGTCGGCACGCACGGAATAAAACCGGCCGTGGCCACCGTAAACAGTCGGGTCGAAGGTAAATCAGGCAACTGTGTAGCCTATCCTATTCCAAAATATCTAAAATCGCGGCCAATGGTTGCCCAACAAGGCGCAGATCTTCACACAAGCGGCGCAAATCGATATCCACTTTAACGAATCGATCCCCCGCCCGACGATCTAAACGGCGAAACATTTGCTTCATGCGGGCCGGATTCTCATCCGCCACCGCTTTATCCAAGCGATCAACATCCCGCTTTAATTCAGACTGCCAATCTTCTGTTTTACTTTCATACAAAGGTTGCAAAAGCATCTTAATGTCAGGCCAGGAAAATTCGAGAACGGTCGGGTCTTGTTCGATTTCAGTTTCAACCAAGCGCAATTCAACCATAATCATCTGCCAGTTGTCATGCCCTTCAACCAAACCCTCAAGCTGTTCATGCAAGCGAGATAAAGAGAGCGCCCCATTCGCAAACTGATCCAATTTCTGTTTGTCTAAATTAAGTTCTGATAGCTGTGTGTAAATTTGGGTCAATGCTTCCCGAATTTCGCGCAAACGTAGCCCACGGGCCACCGCATTTAGGCGTGTATTAATTTGATTCGGTTGAATCGCGATCACACGATTAATTGATAAAATCGCACGGCGTAGTTGCTTTGGATCTTCATTATCGAGCGCATTGTTGAGAAAATCGCGCCCCTTATCGAGATTTTGCACCCAAGACATTTCAGTCGCCCCAAAAGTCGGCCGGTCCGCCAGCGCATTTAGTCGATTAATCACATCAGCTAGCGTAATTTCCGCATCGTACAAATTCTCAATCGCAAATTCATCATCGGGGAAATTCCGCGCCGCTTGCTGAATCAAATTAAACGCCTGCACTTCAAGCATATGGAGCATGTCATGCACTTCTTTATAATTACTCAACACGTCAATTTGCTTATTAGTCGCTTCAAAGTCGGTGCGAAACGCCACCACAGTCCCACGTGCAGCCGGATTGGTCATGAGTTCATGTAGCGCTTCTAAACCACGCTCGGCCGTTGTCCCATCGACTCCCTGCTTAAACTCTAAACCAATAGTAGAGTTCATATCCCATGTTTCATGCGGATAAACTTCACGCGCCAAAGAAACAAGGCTAGATAGCAATTTCCGTTTATCCGCAAAAGTAATCAGCGAACGTATCTTGGCCGTCTTCCCCCCCTCATCAAGTTCATCGTAATCGATTCCCAAATCAAAGGCCAACGTTTTCACCTCATCAAGGCTAAAAAACGTCACCATTTGATCTTTCAGGCGTTCATTGTATGTCTTCTCGCGAGTGACCGGTACTGCTGGCTGGTTCATCATAAATGCAATTTTATGTCATGTAAATCGATAAGCAAAGCGTCAGTGTGAACAAATCGATTAAAAATCGGGTGTACCTTTCATCTCTTCCATTTCCGCCAGCAACTTCTTCTCGTCATATCGCATAAAAATAAACCCAGCGATCAGGCAAAGGGCAAAACCGACAATCCCACTCAGGCGAATCCCCAAATCATCCCCCGGATCTTTGCCGAGCGTCGTTAATGCCACAAAGATAAAAATCCCTAGCCCTGTCGGATTTGGTGGGACTTGATCAATTAACGATTGTCATTCCCACGAAGGTGGGAATCCAACTCTGTTTGAGCGGTGGATCCCCGCCTACGCGGGGATGACACCCCTGTAAATCGACTATTTTTGAACGATTTACACTTATCCCACCAAATTCGGCAGTATCAGAAAAATCCCAGAAGAGTCGGCCGTGAACTTACCCAACAAAAAAAGCCAGCCGCACTAAATAAATAGCACAACTGGCTTTTATAAACTTAAAGAAAAGTATGAAGCATGAAATAGGAAGTAAGAAATAAGACGCGCTAAAGCTTAGCCACGTATGTTTCCCCCTTCAATCTTCAGCCTTTACAGAATCCCTAAAGTCGTTCTGAAACAAACACGGTCAAGTCTGCCAAACGGTTTGAATAACCCCATTCGTTGTCATACCAAGTTACAACTTTAACCATGTTGCCGGTTACGTTGGTTGACAAAGCATCAACAGTTGAAGATTCAACAGAACCGATATAGTCAGCAGAGACAAGTGGTTCCTCTGAGTAACCCAAAACGGTTCCCAACCACCCTTCGCTGTCGGCCGCCGCTTTCAAAGCCGCGTTGACTTCTTCAGTGGTGGTTTCTTTAGCCACTTCAACCACCAAGTCCACAACAGAACCGGTGACGACAGGCACACGGAATGCCATACCGTCCAATTTGCCCGCCAATTCAGGAACAACCAACGCAATCGCTTTCGCTGCACCGGTTGTGGTTGGGATAATGTTCGCGAATGCGGTACGTGCGCGACGCAAATCACTGCCAGCTACGTCCAAAATCGCTTGACCATTGGTAACCGCATGAATGGTCGACATAAACCCTTTGTTGATGCCGAATTGGTCGTTCAATACTTTTGCAACAGGAGCCAAACAGTTGGTGGTACAGCTTGCGTTTGAAATAACGTCCATCGTCGCAGAATCATACTGTTCTTGGTTCACACCCATGCAAAATGTGCCATCAACATTTTTACCAGGAGCTGAGATGATAACTTTTTTAGCACCCGCTTCCAAGTGAGCGGCCGCAGTGTCACGCGCACGGAAAATACCGGTACATTCCAAAACGATATCGACACCTAAGTCGCCCCAAGGCAATTCAGCAGGGTTGCGAATCGCGTAGCTTTTCAACAACTCACCATCAATGTACATATCCCCGTCACGTACATCGATTTCGCCAGGAAAACGGCCGTAGGTTGAGTCATATTTCAACATATGTGCATTGGTTTCTACTGGGGCCAAGTCATTGACCGCTTCAACATCTAAAATGTCGCTATATTTTTCGTAAATGACTTTGAACACCTGACGACCAATACGGCCGAATCCATTAATACCGACTTTAATTTTCCCCATGGGAACCTCCAAATATATTGTTGGTGATCAAAAAAGATTGTTGACGCAGATATTTAACAATCTGCATATAACAAATGTTTGCTGATCACGTGAAATGTAAATCTCTATAAAATCTATTGTTATTGTTTATGCAATTTGGCACACAAAATAACAACATCTCGTTGTAGATGTGATTTGAATCCTAATTTTTACAAGAAAGGGGATTGTTGACAAATCTCTTGTGTATTATAAACAAATCAGACTCGGCAATTGCAATAACTTTAGTCGGCAAACTTAAGACAATAACGAGAACAGCGCTTTGGCCAATTTATCTCGGTCATGTTTCCAAGGGTAACTATCATCGACTAAATCGGCCGTGACTAGCTGACAACGGTCTAATTTAGATAGCGGCACAGCCGTAAACTCAGCCATATTTTTCTGTGCAAACACCGCAAAATTATCATTCGCCAACACCGTATCTACACAATCATCGGGAATATAGCGAAGCAACTGTTCCAAATGGTCTTGAACCGAAAAACCGGCCGTTTCCCCCGCTTGGGTCGCCGAATTACAAACATAGATCTTGGGAGCTTTCGCATTTTGTACCGCCAATAGCAAATCACGCACCAGCAAATTAGGCAACAAGCTGGTAAACAAACTCCCTGGCCCCAAAACGATCAAATCAGCTTGTAACACCGCTCGCACCGCTTCTGGGTACGCTCGCGCATTTGCCGGAGAAACCGAAAGCTGTTCAATCACCCCATCCGCTTTAGGTATTGCAGATTCCCCTTCGACGTGAATCAAACGGCCGTTTTTCAACCGAATATCCGCTTCCAGTTGAATCGGTTCTAATGTGGAAGGAAACACACGGCCGCGAATCGCCAACACATTTTGCGCCGCCACTAAAGCTTCTTCAAAGCTTCCTGTTAATCCAGCCAAGGCCGCAATCAGCAAATTGCCAAAGGCATGCCCATCCAGTTCGCTCGCCTGATCCCCGGCCGAAGAAAAGCGATATTGCAACAACTGGGTCATCAACGCTTCGTCACGAGATAGAGCGGCCAAATTATTGCGAAAATCCCCCGGAGGCAAAATGCCGAAATCTCGCCTCAAACGGCCGCTGCTACCGCCGTCATCGGCCACGGTTACAATCGCTGTGATATTCCGTGTGTAACGACTCAGTCCCCGTAAAAGTGTAGACAAACCGGTTCCGCCACCGATCGCCACAATATGGGGGCCGTTATTACGCTGTTGATAGTTATAAATCGCCTCGGCCACACTCACTTCATCAGAATCGCGAAAGGGAGCCACCAAATTAGACCCCATCCGCCATAGTGCAACAGAGATTAGTACGATACTTAGCAACAAAAATAAAACAGCGATCACCCACAGCGGGAGCCAACTCAAGCGGGTAATATCATAAAGTCGGGTTTCGGTCAGGTCGAGTGTTCGGATTAGCCACACCCAACCCGCCGTCAGTCCCACCCCCAAAAACGCCGCCCCAAGGAGAAAAAGCACCAGCCAACGCTTTAAACCGATACCGACCGATAACCAATGCCAACGTTGACGAAAGTATTGCAAGATATTTGACCAATTCATAATTCAAAAAAGAGAAATGGAGAAACAAATATTGGCGGGCATATGTCGCTGTGCTATCATCGCCACAACACAAACAACCGTCTTGTATTCACCATTTCAGGAGTTTCCCATGACGACCACAAGAACCGTTTTCTGGGATTATGACAAAGCCGAAGTAAAAATGATTGACCAAACCAAACTACCTTGGTCATTTGAAATCGCATCCTATGATCACTACAAGGATGTGGCGCAAGCGATTACCACCATGGTAGTTCGTGGTGCGCCTGCAATCGGGGGGGCGGGGG
>WTJY01000201.1:0-49051 GCA_011524645.1 Anaerolineales bacterium
ATCCGAGTACCGATGATCGTAATCTCGATTTTCAGTTTTTTGGAACCGCGACAGTTGATGAAAATGGGTTTTATCTGTTCCGCACCAAGCTACCGGGCGAGTATGAACCTCGGCCACGACATATTCATTTTAAGGTGAAGCAAAGCGGGGCGACGATGTTGACGAGCCAATTTTACTTTAGTGATGACATCGCCCAAGTCGAAGATGAAGGGATTTTTAGCTCGGCCGGAGAAGATGGAAATCTGTTGTTGTTGCAGTTGGTTGAAAGTGAGGGGGGCTTGTTGGCCTATGGCGAGATTGTGGTGGATACCGGAATCGGTGCGGGCGACAATACGCTGACCCCAAGCCAGACGGAAGGGCCGTTTTATCCGGTGCTACCGGTGGAGAATTATGACAATGATTTGTTGATTTTGCCTTAACTCTTCGGGTCTAGACCCGAAGAGGTGGGTTCTACGGTTCTAGACCCGAAGGGTTTGGTTGGTACAAAGAGAATGTTGTGCACAACTGAAACCCTTGGGGTCTGGGGGGGCTATTCGGCCGTGACTTCGAATGTCATGCCGGTGCCACGGCCGTAGACATCGGGGAAATAGAACTCTTGCGCGGTGGGGGGGATAACATTGAATATACCGGGGGTGCTGGCCCGCGCTAGATAGGTGTATTCGTACGTCCCTGCGGGGAGCCACTGCGCTGAAATTTCTACTTTTTCATCCCGTAATTGAACATGATTGAAATACCACCAGCCCCAGCCACGCGAGTAAAAATCGCCGTTCTGCTCTTCATAGACACGGCCGCCTCCTTCGAACTGGTTTGCGTCATCGGTTTGGGAATTGGTTTTAAGCGACGTGTTGATCGCTTCTAAACCGGCTGGTAGCCAGTCGTCGATGATGACGTAGTGGCGGCTGTGAGGGACGACGATGGTGAGCTTGGCTAGAACGGTGTCTCCGACGGCGGCCGAATCGAGTGGCGTGGTCAGATCATCGGGGGAATAGTATTGGCGGGAGATGATGATACCGCTATCGACCGGCTGAATATCGGCGACCGGCAGATAGATGTTCATATGGGCGGTGTAGTAGAGATTTCCGTTGCCTGCGGTACGGCCGACGACCAGACGATTGATGTCGTCGGTAAAGAGGGTGGTGATGTCTTGGCGCAGTTCGGTGACCGTCCGTAACGTTTCGCTGTTGGCGTCGCCACTACCGATAATCTTGTCGTTTAGAGCCACTTCAAATTGGTAATTGGCGTCTAATTCACCGGAGGCGACCATCCAGTCGATGAGGGCCATGAGGGAGAAGGATGTTTCTTGGGTGCCCCGCCAGCGGCCGTTGGTGCGGTGAGCCATGAGCCAGCGTACCCCGTTGGCGACGAGCGGGTTGTCTGTGTCTTGTTTGGCGAGGAAGCGAAGAACAACGGCCGTGGTTCGTGTGTCTGTGTTCCAATTCCAATAGTCATGGACAGCTTGGTTTTCATTCCAGTGGGTCCCGCTGGCGGAGACAAGGGCACTGCCGATTAAATCATCGACGATGGTTTGCAGACGGAGGTCGTTCGGGTTGACGAGAGCCATCGCTTCACCCAGCATGGCGCGGGCATAGAGATCGAGGGACGGCCGGTTGTCAAATAGCTCATTAATCTGATTGGTGGGCTGTTCTCCTGCGCGGGCCAAGGCATAGACGAGAAATGCTTGTCGGTTGTAGCGGAAACGAGATTCTTGTAGCGACATGTCACCGCTGGGGAATTGCTTCAGAAACGCGACTCCTCGTTCGATGACATCTGAGCGGACATCGTAGCCGGCGTCACGCGCCTCGACCAAGCCGAGAACGACGTAAGCGGAGACGAGTTGATTGGCGCGGGTTCCATTCCACCACGGCCAGCCGCCGTTTGACAGTTGGCGCACATAAAGCTTTTGCAGGGCGATATCGACTTGGGCTTGCAGGTTTGCTTCCAGCTCTGGGTCAGAGATGCCCGCTTCGCGTAGGGCCTTGGTGGCGAGAACATTGGGCAAGAAGCGTGACACGACTTGTTCGGTGCATTCATATTGATAATGGGTGAGGTAGTCGAGCCCGTCGGTCATGGCGGCCGCGAGTGACGGGGCGACCGCGACCCGAACTTCCCCTTCGGTCGGCACATAGTCCGGGTTGTTGGGGAAAATCGGTAAACCGATCGATTCGACAACGACACCCCCTTCGAGTAACTGGCCCGAAGTGCCGACCGTTTCCGGTACTTCGTATTTGTAGACCGGAATCCCTTGGCCGTCGAGTGTGCCAAGGGTCGGCCGTGAGGCATCGTTATAGTCACCGCTAACGGCCGCAAAAACAAAGTCGGTGCGGCTAACATCTTGGACGACTATGTCCCAACTGATAAAGGCTTGTCCCTGTGGTTCGATAATGATTTCTTGGGCCGCGGGTGTTTGCAAGTCGACCCCTTCCGCTTCGATTGAGACTTCAGTTAAGAGGGCGTTGTCTGTGGTGTTGCGTACTGTTACCCCGATGCTGGCTTGGTCACCGACGATAAAGAAACGGGGCGTTTGAGGACTGACCAAAAGGGGTTTGGTTGTTTTGATTTGGTTGGTCGCTTGCCCCACTTTGGTATCGGCCGTGACCGCCCGTACATCAAGCTCCCATGTGGTTAAATTGTCCGGTAACTCGACCGCAATTTGAGCCATGCCGTTGGCATCGGTAGTGATTTGTCCGGTCCAGTGAGCGGTGTCTTTGAAATTGTCGCGCACCCCGATGACACCGAAGTCTGCGCCACCGCCGCCGCCGCCGCCACCTTTGATTTCTTCTTGTAACTCCTCGTTAAAGGAATCCATCTCTTTGGTGAGCAAGAGCGCGGTGCGTACGCTAAGCCAGCGTTGGGAATAGAAGAAGTCGAGAATATTGGGGGAATTGGGATCGATCAGCGAAAGGAGCGCGAGATCGACTAAGGCCAAAGAGAGTTCCGCTTCGACCGGCGCGCCGCTGTGATCGGTGACCCGAATATCGTAGGTGACGGTATCCCGTGGCCCTAATGTTGTTTGGCTCGGAGTAATGTCGATATTGAGTTCTTGTTCAGTGCGGGATACGTTGAATTGGATCATGCCGACCTTGAAATCGGGCGAAGAACTAAATTGATCGACCCCTTTCATAACCATGACCGAAACAAAGATGTTGGGGGCCATTTCACCGGTAATGGGGAGTTGATAGATCGTGCTGTTTTCGGTGAGCCGAATCACATCGTATTGGGTGATATGACCCCGTTCGATGGTGATTAGGGCGGTCGCGTCTCCTTGGAAGGGGGAGGCGATGAGAAGTTCGGCCGTGTCTCCCGGTTCATAGTCGTCCGCATCGGCGATCAATTCAAAGCTGTGGTCGCTGACCCGTCGCCACGGGACGTAGTCGCTACCGGAGACCCAGAAGTAGTTGGAGGTGCGGTTTTCGTTCCCTTGGGCATCGGTAACAATGGCGTAGGCGCGATAAGTGCCTCCTTCGCTGGGGATAAAGCTGGTGCTAACCCGGCCGTTGGCATCGGTCACCAGCCCGTCGATCTCGGTAATTAACTCTTCTTCGACTGAGGTTTTCCAGATAGTCCGGCCGTTTTCGTCTTCTTCTTGGACGCTATACCAGTTCCGTTTGACGATTTCGACAGAGAGTTCGGTGTCCGCCTGTAGCTCGCCTGACCAGTCGACTACGGCTAGGTCGATGCCCATCTCGTTGTCTACACGGCCGACACGGCTGGTCGGTTTAACCCCCGCATAGAGCTGGCTGGGGTGAAGGTAGATATTGTCACGGCCGCTGACTTGATTCCCCGCGAGGTCGGTGAGGGTCGCTTCGAGTAAGAAGCGGCGGGTTCCCCCTTCGGTGACATATTCTGCTGGAATTTCGACCACGAATTCGCCACGGCCGTTGGTGCTACCGGTGCCGTTGGCGATGGTGTCCCCATAACTATAGCCGCCATAGTAATAGTAATAGCCTAAGTCCCGCTCTGTGTTGCTAAAGCTATACGGTTTAAGCGAGCCACCTGGGCTAAATGTATGGTCATAGTCAACGAGCGTCCACGAGACATCACTGTTGGCGACCGAACCGCCGGAAAAGAATTCACCAGAGACCACGGCCCGAACCGTATCCCCTGCGAGCACATTTTCTTGCTGGGGGGAAACGGTGACTTGGAAGGTCGGTTTACGGAATTCGGCGACATTAAAGTTGCCCCCACCGAGCCAATCACCGCCCACGGTTTGTACATCGATATAGTAATTACCCAGAACCGCTTCTTGATCGAGTAAAACTTCCGCTTCAAACGTGCCAAAGTTGCTTACGGGGACGATTTCATTGAAAAATTCCCCTTCGTATGAGCCAACAGTGACTCGGACTTCGGTTTCGGCCGGTATGCTGTACTGTAGATCATCATTGATACGGGCGATTCCCTTGATGTAAACGGTTTGGTCAGGGCGGTAAAGTGGCCGGTCGGTATAAATATAGGTGTTAATCTCCCCCTGTTCTAACCAATAATCGGTGTTGATGCCGAAATCGTAAGGGTTTACCCCTTCATCCCACTGGCTTAAGGCGAATCCGAAAATCTCAGGATGGTCGGTAAGCGCATAGTATTGTGCATTCCAGCCCGCATCTAGGGTGAGATTATCGGCGTAAAATACCCCGTTTTCGTCAGTGATCCCTTCGACAACGGTGAGACCCGTGTTGTCATAGAGAGCGACCGGTACTTGGGCCAATGGCTCGGCCGTATCGAGGTCGGTTAGCCACATCATCGCTTCACTGCTGGTTGTTTTGAGGGTCAGATTGGCGTTGGCGATGATGATCGGCCGTGAATCGGCAAAGCGGCGTAAGCTACGATCGATCGGCACATCGGGACTATCTAGGCTGACAAAATAGAATCCGGGGGGAAGCGGATTTCCTTCTGGGGTGAGCAAATCGAAGCGATGATAGGCGCGGGAATTTAGCTCGGTGCTGACCGTTACATTTTCTTGGACCACGTAGTCGGCCGTTGCTTCAGATGGGGAGTGGGTCAGTTTGGGGCTCCCGCGCATGTATCCCATAAAGGTTAATGGGGTGGGAATTTTAGATACGGCGAAGTTTAGCTCGGTGAGGTTGCGATAGGGTGCCCAAACGGCCGTGGAACCCCCTTCGCGATAGATGGCGAACGGGCTATGCATTTCCATATAGGCAGACGGCGTGTAAGGGGCGGTACGGAAACGGATCACACGCTCTTCGGTGATTGTATTCCCGTAAGGGTCGCTCATGCCGGGGAGGATTGTTACGGTGTAATCGGTGGATGGGGCGAGTCCCCAAAACGAGAGGGACCACTCCCAACTGTTATAGCTTCCGTTGGGATCACCGGCCGCAGGTGGATCGATGATGACTTTGTCAGCTAAGCTTTCCACATCCATGCGTGAGGCGAATTCGATCTTAAAGCGGCTAGAGAAATTGACCGTATTTTCTACCCCATCGGCCGGTGTGGTGCGCACAATAGCGGGCGGGAGAGCGGTGGTGCCACGCCATGTCAGGCCGTTACGGACACGGCCGCCGTGGATCGATTGGGCGTTGTCTGAGACCGAGACGATATATTGGGTGCCAAGATCTAAAAGCTGTGTGGGGGTAAAAACGACCGACGTATTTAATTCGTTCCAGTCAAATTCAAGTGGCACTTGTCCGAGTGACGATGAAACAGTGATCCCATTTTGCGTGGCCGCTTGATCCATCGGTTGATTAAAGAAAACTTGGAACCCTTGATCGAGTCGCATATGTTGATAATTGTCACGCGGGTAGTTGCTCGCCCCCGGTAATGACAAACGGTTAATGGTCGGTGGTACAACTTCAAATGACCATGTCAAATCTTCTTGGAGCTGAATACCTGTGGCACTGATTTCATTAATCACATCGGACATCACCCGCACGGTGTAGGTTTGTCGTCCGATCAGCGGTTCGCTCGGCCGCCAAACATAGACCGACGTGTTGACCCATTCGCCTGATCCGGCCGCTGCTGGTGTGATTTCGAGCGGGTTCGGGAATTGATCTTGCTCTTGGTTAATGACCAAGGGGACGACCGGCCGGTTAAAGATGACGGTAATCGCACTGTCAGATTCCACACTAGAGCCGTTGTTGCTCGGGGAAAAGTGGGTGATTTCATAAAACCCGACCGTCTGTACCGGAATGGTAAGAGGGGCTTCGATTTGCAGGCCCGCTTCGCTAGCGGCCGATTTGGCTAACACCAGCTCATATTGAGCGGTTGGGGCTAGCTGAACATCTGGCTGAAAGCGCATGACGCGGGGTTGGGGCCAGACGATTTCCCCGGTGATCTCGCTGCCATCGTCGGCGACGACGCTTAGGGCGGCCGCTGTTTCCGCTTGATTCATCGGCTGATCAAAATAGAGTTCGATCGGCTGATCGAGATCTAACTCTCCCCCTGTTTGTAGCGAGGTGCCGATTAAGCGGGGGGCGGCCGTATCCAACTGATCCATGTTGGTCAGGATACTGGCGACGATTTGCGGCTCTTCGGTCGGGGGAATATCGGTATTTGTCGGTTCCGGGGCGAGGGTTGGCGTTGCGACCGTTTCGGCCGTGGGGGCCTCTACTTGGGCCGCTTCTGTCGGAACCTGTTCCGGTTCAGGATCACGGCCGTTGCAGGCCACAACAAATGTAAGCGCGATAAGCAACAAATAGATGGATGATTTTTTTAGCATTTCAAATTCCCTAGGCATGTGTGAAAACGGTAACAGCAGAAAAACAACGGAAAGCTGTTTTTCATTATACTGTAAGCCGATTTTTGAGCATAGGCTATACGGCTAGGCTACGGTTGTGTGCGGTTTTCCCTACGGAGATAAGGAACTATGAGGTATGAGGTATGAAGTATGAAAACATCGCGCGGGTTTTCATACTTCATACTTCATCTTTCATACTTGTTAAGCTAATCGTTATCCGGCACCATTTCAATTACGTTCCCTTGGATTTCAGAACGGTGTTGGGCGACGAGGTGTTGGGGCGAAAGTTGGATAAAGAGCTGGCCGCCGACTAAGAGGACGCCGAGGTCATCGAGTTGGCCGAGGCCGAGGAATGCATCAGGGATGAAATCGACCGGTGACACGATGTAGATGGCGGCCATGATCGGAATCATTTTTAGATAGAGGGGGACGTTGCTGTCCCAAATGAGACGCCACATTAAGCGGAATTGGTCGATGGCACCTTGGCCTAGTCCGCGCTTTTCTTTGGTTTGTGCTTGGGCTTTTTCTTGTTCTTTGAGTTCTTCGGCATCAATGATAATCGGTTCTTTTTCTCTCATAGCTTTGCATCCTTCAGTGATATTGGGTTGGGTGATTAAGTTGCATGGGCTATACGTGCAGAACGGCCGTTCGGTTGTAAGTGGATTGCGCGGAGGAGAAGTTCAACTTTTGTCCGCGGAATAAGCGTAATTCGCCTCTTGCTTTATGGTCAAAATTATGGTGGATCGCCTGCAAAAAAGTTGAACTTCGTGCGTTTCGGGGAGGTGCTTGCTGGTTGTCGCGAGATTTTTACTCATCGTTATTGCGTCTGAGAAAGGCGACGTAGCGGGGGAGAAGTTCGGTATAGAGACGGTAGAGAAACGGCCGGACCGGATAGTCCCATGCCCCGATGTGGTGCGCGACACGCCCTTGATACCCTTTTTTGAAACGCCACACCCCCCACATGCGGTCGTCTTCATTGAATTTGTCGGGCGCACCCCACATGTCGTAAATGGTACATCCTTGACTTTTGGCCCATTTCATCGCTTCCCATTGGAGTTGGTAGGTGGGCATGCGGTTGCGCTCTTTGCCGTTTGACGCACCGTACATGTAGAGGGCGAGATCGCCATAGGTGACGGTGATGACGGCCGCCAGTGGCTCCCCTTCATATTCGGCGATATGGGGGAGACACATGCCTGCATCGTAAAAGGCACGCCAAATGTCTAGATAATACGCTTCCGGCCGGATAAGGAAGTTGTCTCGTTCGGCCGTTTCCGCATAAAGCTGGTAAATCAAGGGGAAGTCATCGGCCGTGCCAGCGCGAACGGTGACCCCTTTTTTGACCGCTAAGCGGGTGTTGTAGCGGGTTTTTTGCTTCCACTTTTTCATGATCTCGCTTTCAGCCATGTCTAAATCGATAAAGACGGTGTTGCGGAATTGGATTTGCTCATTCGACAGTTGCCAACCGGCCGTTTTTAGCTCTGAAATGAAATTGGTACCGAGTGGGAGTGGCTCGATCTCGTCTGAGCCTTCCGCTTGCGCGACATCGGGATCGATTTTGAGGGCGATGGCGCCTGAGCGACGGGCGTAGCTTTGTAGGTCGGCGAGGATGGCCGTGCGCAAGGTGCTGTTTTCGTAATCGACCACAGGCCCTTTGGGTGTGTACCAGAGCGAAAAAGGGGTGTAGGGGATTTTTCGTTTCAGTATGAGGGCGGCTGCTACGGTCGGACCATGCGCATTTTCTTGATAAGCGACAGCTTCCATCGTCCAGCCCCAACGGGACTTAAATTGTCCCCAAACCCAGCTTTGTAGCGGATGGGCTAGCGGTAATGAGGCGAGGACAGTATGCCACTCGGTGGCGGTGGTGATTGTTTTACGGACTAAAGACACGGAATTTTAGATTTTCGGTTTTCGATTTTGGATTGGATTCTACGATTGAGTTGAGGGTTTATCCGCCACGGCGGCGCTTGTAGAGACGATAGGTGAGTTGGTTGTAGACGCGATCGGCTGGGCCGACGGTGCGCATCACTTGACCACCCCAACCCCTTTTGAAGCGATAAACGCCCCAGAGTCCGTCGTTGCGTTCTTTGAATTGGGCTTCGAGGGTTTCTAGCTCTTCGTCGGGGACCCCCCACATGTCGTAGAAGTCACACCCTTGCTCTTTGGCCCATTTCATCGCTTCCCATTGGACGATATAGGCGGGCATTTTTTCCCGATGCTCATTGTTAGACGCTCCATAGAGATAAGAGCCTTGACGGCCGTAGGCGAACGCCATGACTCCGGCCAAGGGTTCTCCTTCATATTCGGCGATAAACAGGGCAACACTCCCCGGTAAGAGCTGGTTAAACAGGTCGAAGGCGACTTCATAATATTTGGGATCATGTACCCCGAATTGGTTGCGCTGGCCGGTGACCCGCATCATTTTGGTGAAGGTGGGAATATCGTGGCGGGTCCCACGCCGGACGGTAACCCCTTTTTTCGGCCCTAAGCGGGTGTTGTAGCGGGTTTTTTGCTTCATCCCTTTGAGCATGGCGTCTTCATCGGCCGTGAGGTCGATGCGGACGGTGCGCGGCGGTTGAATCGTATCGGTGGGGGTAATGCAGTTGTGCTTGGCACATAACCGGCTCCATTGGTCCGGCTGAATATACTCATCCTGCCATAGCAAGGGTTCCATCTTTAAGATGCTGGCCCGATTGCGATGGGCGGCGATATCGAGATGATTGAGGGTTAGCTCGACTAGTTCTGAATTGGCCCAGTTGATCAGGGGGCCGTGAGGGACATAGGCGATTTTGACCATGTTCCATACGGCACCACGAAAGAGGACTTGTGCCCCCCCTACGATTTGACCATCTTTTTTGACGTATACACGTTCAGAGGTCCAGCCGAAACGGCTTTTGAGGCGAGCCCAAACGGCCGTTTGTAATAAACTGCCATGCGGGTGTTCTTTGACAAATTGATCCCATTGGGCGTCTGCATCTGTGTACGGTTGTTCACCAAGTTCAAACATATCCATAGGTGGGATTATACCCTAGTTTTTGTGTGGCTAGAGTAGGCATGTCTATGTTGAGAACGCCATCAAAATCGAGATATAGCACCAAATAATTGTTTTTCTTGGATAATGACATGAAATTCACACATTTAAATATTTTTTCGTTAAAAAATTTTTTATTTTAATTTGGATTTCTTTTTGTTTCGCTTTTTAGACATAATTTGTGCGAAATTGTTTGTTTTTAACCGTGATAAAGAAATTAGAACCTGAAAAATTGTTATTTTTGCGCCGTTTTGTCGCGCCTGTCATCAGATTAATTGTGCGGATTAAATTCGCAAATGTTTCGCAATTTGTTTACTTTTGTCATAATCCGTTGTGCAGAATATGTTTTTTTGTGGGTTGAAAAGTAGCGTACACTCTTGGCCGCAGTAGATTTTAATAGCAAAGGAGTGTATTTTGCCATGTCATATGAAATAAATGAAAGTAAAGAATTTGATGCAAGTGTAGAAGATGTTTATCAAGCGGCCGTTGGTGCTGTCGATGGACTCGGCGGTAAATTTGTCAAACGGAATGATGGGGATTTTCAATTTGAAGTGAAATTTGACAAGAAAATTCTGGGCAAGGTTTTAGGTGACCGTTCGTGGGTACAAGCCAAGGTTGGAGCCAATGCGGCCGGTAAAACCCAGCTTGATATTTTCGCTTATCCCCTTAATGCGGTCGGTCAAAAGCTGATGTTTGGGGCACGGAAAGGGGTGTTACGCACCGTTTTGACTTGGTTTTATGCTCATTTGGATCATCGTTTGCCTGATGCATAAGCGGTGTTTTTTGCACAAATTGTTATTTATTTGTGCACTTTGCTCTATTGAGTAGATGTTACAAAAACAAACTTGTTGGAAGGGTGGAGACTACACTCCCCTAAAATTTTGTGAAAAAGCGATAAAACTTAAAGAAAAAAAGTGTCATTTTGTGGCAGGTTTTGTGCAAAGTGTAAAATGGTATAGACAGTCCACGTCAATTGGTTTATAATTGTATTAAATGTTGCACAAAAACTAAAAGGATTCTTTCGTTTAAATTGTACAGATTGTTGGTAGAATCATTCCTGTCGAACGTTAACGAATTATTAACTTCTTGTTATCAACGTGTTAAGCAATTTACTAAACCCCACTATGGTCGCATTAAATACCCGCCAACGAGATATGTTGTGCTACCTAATTAAAACTGAGGGATCCATTACCATCAATGAATTGGCGGAACAAATGGGTTTAACTCCTCGTCAAGTCAATTATGGGTTGAAAGGGGTGCGATTGTGGCTTGAACAAAGAAACATTTATTTGTTTATTTCACCGGGTGTGGGAATTGAATTGCAATGTACACCAGCAACGCGTCAAGAGTTGCTAACCGCATTGATTAGTAGCGAAGGGATCGATCTTGTCTTGACAAGTGGGCAACGTCGACAACTAATCGCATTTACATTACTGACCGAAATACAGCCGATTCATTTAGCTCGCCTTCAAAGCGAGAACAATGTCTCACGATCAACAATTCTTAAAGACATTGATGATGTAGAGGGATGGCTACAGCCGTTGAGTCTGACAATCGAACGACGTCCTAATTACGGTATTTGGGTGGATGGTGCCGAAATGCAAAAACGGCAGGCACTGACCATATTGTTTTGGGGGGGCACACCATTTGAAGATCAACTCTGGTCGATCAGCCATCAAAACGGGCTTGAATTTGAATTATCGTCCGACACTCAATTGCTTCCAATCTTGCAAGAAGTGGTTAATTATCAAGAGCGCCTAAATCTGGCGAATGGCTTAAGCCAAGTCGCATTTGCCGAAGCGGATATGGGTGGCCGGTTTACGGATCGGGAAGTACTACACTTGGCATTGGCTTTAGCGGTCCAGTTTGAGAGATTGGATCGTGGGATCGCTTTAGATCAACGGCCGCTCGATTTCCAAGCGATTACTCGTCTCTCTTCTGGGATGGTGTGGAAAGTTTCTGAACATCTCTTGCAAAATCGTATTCCTGATGCGGTTACTCAGGATAGTGATGTGATGCAATGGGAAACAGCATTAGTGGTGATGCGGTTGCTGGCAGGAACGAAAAATGATCGTTGGCCCGGCGACTCGGAAACAGAAAAAGAATTTGAGCATTTAATCGCGATTCTATTAAAGCGAATTAGCGAAGCTTATGAGATGTCTGCATTGATGTATGACACAACTTTGCGGGATGGGTTGGTCACCAATTTAATTCCAGCTTGCTTGCGATCAATTTTCGGTCTGTGGGCGCCCCCTCTTAAATTGACCAATCTGTTAGATGAAGGGAAGTATTTATTTGAATATGAACTGGCGCGAGATGTTTCCTCAATGGTGGCGGATCGAACTGGTGTAGATTTGCCGGATGCTGAAGTCAGCCATTTGGCCATGATTTTGCGGGCTGCGTATATTCGTGAACGGCCGCAGATGTTAAAAGATGTTTTAGTTGTTTGTCCTAGTGGCATGGCGACCGCCCAATTATTAGTGGCTCGCTTGCGTGTTCGTTTTAACCGCCTAGGAAATTTGAAAGTCATTTCTGTACGAGAATTACATAATCGGAAATATGCTCATGTTGATCTGATTATTTCTACGGTGTCGATTGAAGCCGAGACGATTCCGGCCGATGTCATTCAGGTTCATCCACTATTGTTGCCCGAAGATATTGCAGCAATAACCCAGTGGCTGGCCCTGTAAAAAGGCACTCCTAAATTAAGGCTAACGTCGTTTTAGCTCTCCTTTTCCCCAGAAGGGGAGAGGTTGATAAGTTGTGGCCCGTCCCTCCAGCCCAACTTTTTCAGCCTCTCCTCGTGGGGAATGAGACTAAAATGAGTGACAATCTTTCATTGTCACTAAAGCAAAACACTTATCAATCTACCTCATTACTATTATGAAAAAAGGAGAAATGAAATGAGAGAAAGATTACAACAAGTTGGCGGTTTCATGGCCGGTATGGTCATCCCTAATATCGGGGCATTTATTGCTTGGGGGTTAATTACTGCGTTGTTCATTCCTACCGGATGGACACCTAACGAAACATTTGTTGAATTGGTCGGTCCGATGATCGTCAACCTTTTACCACTTTTGATCGGTTTCACCGGTGGTAAAATGGTTCACGGTCATCGTGGTGGTGTCTTGGGCGCCGTTATGACCATGGGTGTGATTGTCGGTTCAGACATTCCACAATTCTTGGGTGCAATGATCGTTGGTCCTTTGGCAGGTTGGGTCATGATGCAAGTTGACAACGCTCTCGAAGACAACATTCCAGTTGGTTTCGAAATGTTGGTTAACAACTTCTCCCTCGGTATTTTGGGTACCTTGTTGGCCATGTTGGCCATGATTGCTATCGCTCCTGTTGTTACCGGTATCACCGAATTTTTCGGCACCGTTGTTGACGGTATGGTTAGCGCTGGTTTGTTGCCATTGGCAGCCCTTATCATCGAACCTGCGAAAGTATTGTTCATGAACAACGCATTGAACCATGGTGTATTGGCTCCATTGGGTGTTGTCGCTGCTGAAGAAACCGGCTATGCGGTTCACTTCTTGTTGGAAACCAACCCAGGTCCTGGCTTGGGCTTGTTGATCGCTTACTACGTCGCTGGTAGTGGTTTGATGAAAGAATCTGCTCCTGGTGCGATGATCATCCACTTCTTGGGCGGGATTCATGAAATCTATTTCCCATACGTATTGGCTCATCCAATCATGATCGGTGCGGTCATCGCGGGTGGCTTCTGTGCTGACTTGTGGTTCGTGATCACCGGTGCTGGTTTGGTGGCGACCCCATCACCCGGTTCAATCTTCGCATACATCGCAGTAACCCCTCAAGGTCAATTCATCCCTGTTATGGGTGGTGTCTTGGTGGCTACGGTTGTATCTGCGGCTGTGGGCTTCTTCTTGTTGAAACTCCGTCCAATGGTCTCAATGGACTCAGAAGATGAAGATGTTGAAGAAGCGATTGGCTCAGTTCCTGGCTTGGGCTAATTAATTTATAAATGCTTGTAGGTTGGATTAGCTTTCGATTTATTAATAAAAGCTGGTCCAATCTTTAGCACTATTTGGAAAAGGATTATTATGACGAATTCAATTAAAGCGTCTGACGTCAGTCAAATTATTCTCGCTTGTGAAGCGGGCATGGGATCTAGTTTGATGGTTGTTAACGGTCTTAAAAAGAAACTTAAAAAGGCTGGGGTGACTTCTGTCTCACTTAAACATAAACCGGTTCGTACCTTGAAAGGGGATGCGCAATTGGTGATTGTCCATAAAGGGTTAGCCAACTTGGCACGCAAAAAAGCCCCCAATGCGGTCATTGTGAAATTTAATCATTTCCTCAATGATCCTGTTTTTGACAAAATTGTATCTGCATTTGTAAACAATACAGAGATTGAAAATACGGTAGAGTGACCTCTATGACTATTTTAGAGCAAAATTGTATGACTCTTGGGGCCACCGCCGCTAGCCCGAGTGACGCGATTCGTTTGGCGGGAGAGCTACTTGTTAAAGCGGGGCGTGTTAATCCTGAATACGTTGACGGGATGTTGGCTCGCGAAGAAACGATGTCTACATATTTGGGTAATGGGGTTGCTATTCCTCATGGAACACACGATTCAATTATCCATATTAAAGAAACCGGAATTTCTGTGGTACAGATTCCCGGTGGTGTGGAATGGGAAGAAGACGAGATCGCCTATTTGGTTATCGGAATCGCATCTAGCTCAGATGGCCATATGGAGATTCTTTCTAATTTGGCGGAAGTCTTAGAAGAAGAAGAAGCGGTCCAAGCCTTAGTCAATACAAACGATCCACAAGTTATTATGGACGCGTTGCTGGCTGAGCCGACCGACGCATAGCAAATTGAGATAGATTCTCACACGAAAAAGGATTTTCTAGTGAAAGAGTTAGCGTTAATCATCCATAACGAAACAGGATTACACGCACGGCCGGCGAAAGCACTGTCGAAGCTGGCCAAAAAATACAGCTCCAAGATATCGATTAAATACGATGGAAAAGAAGGGAATGCGAAAAGCATGATCTCTATCTTGAAGCTTGGGGTAAAACAATCTGCCGAAATCCAGCTAGTTGTAGATGGAGACGACGAAGCCGATGCCGCTCAAAAATTAGCAGAGGCGATTCGTAGCGGGTTAGGTGAGACACTGCCTGCAACTGCACAAGCAACAAATGGGCACGAAGGCGGAGCTTCTACCTCGGTGCCAGAAGCTGTGAAATCAGAGCCTGTTCCACAGGAAGCCACTGCGGAAAACATGTTGCGCGGATTGCCTGCATCGACCGGTGTAGGGATCGCTCCGATTTTCCATTTGAAAGCGGAAGAAGTTAAGCTTCTTGATCGCTTTCTAGGGATTGACCAAGAATTAGCTACGCTTGATGATGCGATCGCCTCGGCGATCAAAGAAGTCAATGCGTTACAGCAGAAAATGGTTGAGGCGGGTAAAGAAGAGGAAGGAGAAATCTTTGCCGCGCACCAAGAAATTATTGAAGACCCCGCTCTCCGTGAGGGAGTAGAGTCTGATATCCGTGGTGGGCAAAATAGCTCCCGCTCTTGGTGGGGACGCATTGAGGAAGAAGCGGCTAAGCTCGCGGCCCTTGACGATGAACTACTTGCGGCACGGTCTGCTGATGTGCGTGATGTAGGGCAGCGGGTTTTGCGTTTGCTGACCGGACAAGCTGCGGTAGCAGAACGGCCGACAACCCCTTATATCTTGGCTGCCGTTGATTTAACACCTTCTGATACGGCGTCTCTCGATCCCGAATTGGTGTTGGGTTTGGCAACTAGTGAAGGTGGGCCGACCGCCCATAGTGCGATTATCGCCCGTTCGTTGGGATTGCCGGCCGTTGTTGGCTTAGGTGAACCTTTAGAAAAGGTGGCAGATGGCACGACTGTTGTTGTTGATGGGGAAACGGGAACCGTATTGGTTGACCCGACACCGGAACAACTTTCTGCAGCAGAAGCCAAGCAAAAACGAAACCGTGCGGCCGAAGAACTGGCATTGCAAAAAGCACACTTGCCTGCTCAACTTGCTGAAGGGAAAGTGATCGAGATTGCAGCTAATGCGGGATCGATTGCCGATGCGGAAGCTGCTTACGAGGCCGGTGCGGACGGTATCGGGTTGTTGCGCACCGAGTTTCTCTTCTTGGGGCGTGAAACGGCACCGACCATTGACGACCAACAAGCGATTTATAGTGGCATTTTGGGCGCAATGAAAGATCGGCCGGTTATTTTCCGTACCCTTGATATCGGTGGTGATAAACCGGTTCCTTATATCGAAGTAGCACCAGAAGAAAACCCGTTCTTGGGTGAACGTGGTATTCGTTTGCAACTGAATCGCCCCGAGCTATTACGGGATCAATTCCGTGCGCTATATAAAAGTGCGGGGAACTCCAAAGTACGTATCATGTTGCCGATGGTCGGCCGTGTGGCTGAATTCAAAGCGGCGCGCCAGATTGCGGACGAAATACGTGCTGAAGTGGGCGGGCCTGCGATTGAATTGGGGATGATGATTGAAGTGCCTTCTGCCGCTGTGATGGCGGATCAGTTCGCGCCCTATATCGATTTCTTCTCCATTGGGACCAATGACTTGACCCAATACACGTTGGCGGTTGACCGTCAGCATCCAACATTGACCGCTCATGCGGACGGGCTTGATCCGGCCGTGTTGCGTTTAATTAAGATGACGGTTGATGGGGCGAAAACCCACGGCCGTTGGGTTGGGATTTGTGGTGAACTCGGTTCTGATGTGAAAGCGGTACCGATTTTGTTGGGGCTTGGCTTAGACGAATTGAGCGTTAACTTGAAAGCGATTGCTCGGGTTAAAGCGCAGGTTCGCGAGCTGTCATTATCAGAGTGTCAACGGTTGGCATATAAAGCCTTGGCTTGTGAGTCGGCCGCTGAGGTTCGTAGCCTGTAAAGTCTCGTCACTCCTTAATAAAAACGCAACTATACAGGTGCTAAACCTAATGTTCTGGCTCCCCTCTTATGAGGGGGGCTTGTCTCTGCACCCGTATAGTTACATAAAGCAAGAATTCTCAAAGGGGGATTTTGGCGGTTTTGCTGTCAAAATCCCCCTTTGAGGTCATGGTAATTCCCTACTTTCTTTCTGCAGTTGTTGACAACTTAGTTCATTTAGAGAGAGATAAATGTCATATAAAGATCAAAACCGGCAGGTTGGTGCCCCCAACCTGCTGTGGAATATGTATGGGCAAGGATTAGAAAATATCGGTCAAGATGGTTCGCCAGAAACGAGCGAAATCCCATCACCGGCCGCTGACCAAATGTTGGTGCGGGTCGATAGTGTTGGCATGTGTTTTTCCGATGTGAAATTGATTCGCCAAGGCCGCAATCACCCGAAACTCTATAACCGCGATTTACGTGAAGAACCGACTCGGTTGGGGCATGAAGTGGCTGTTACGATCGTTTCTGTCGGTTCTGAATTGCAGGATCGTTATCAAGCGGGGCAGCGACTCGCGATTCAACCTGATGTTTATCAAGAGGGGAAATCAACCGCTTATGGCTATACAGTACCTGGTGGCTTGATCCAATATCACCTTGTCGGGGCTGAGTTGTTGGTGACTGATGCGGGGGCATGTGTGTTGCCTTTAGAAGACGGCATGGGATATGCCGAAGCATCTTTGTTGGAGCCGTGGGGCTGTGTGATGGCGGCGTATACACAGCGGCGCCGTTTAGATCCTCTGGAAGGGGGAACAATGTGGATTATCGGGCAACCGGGTGATGAGCAAAATTATCAATTTTCGCGCTTTTTAGACCGGCCGTCTACGATTGTGACGACTGATTTGCCAGCTAGCTTGAATGATGCTTTGGCGGCAACCGGTGCAACTGTTATTGCGCGGGATCAGTTGAGCCATGACCAATATGCGGCTTTGCGTGAAGAAGTGACGGACGGCCGTGGATTTGACGATATTGTCATGTTGGCGCCTCGTTCAGCGGTCGCTGTGAGCGAAGCGGCACGTCATATCGCTCGTCGTGGGACCTTGAACATGGTCGGGACCGAGCCACTAGATGGGTTGGTTGATGCGGACGTCGGCCGTTTGCACTACGACTATATCGCTTTTGTCGGGCAACAAGGGCCAGAAATCTCTGATTCATATGGGGAAGAGCGGAACCGCTGTGAGCTAAAAGGTGGTGGTACGGCTGTGTTTGTTGGTGCTGGTGGTCCAATGGGACAAATGCATGTGCAACGTGCGCTTGAGCTACCCGATGGCCCGAAAGTATTGATTGCAACCGATGTGAACCAAATGCGTTTAGATGCGATTGTGACCCGTTTGGGGGGCTTGGCGGCCGAACAAGGGCGCGAACTGATCCTCTTTAACCCGATGGCTGAAGACAATGAAAAAACATTGCCTGAATTGGTTGCGGATGTAACTGACGGTAAAGGTGCGGATGATGTGGTAATTAGCGTCCCTGCGGCCGGTTTGATGGAAGAAGGGGGCACGATGTTGAACGATGAAGGGATGTTGGTCCTCTTTGCTGGTGTACCAAATGGTACCGAAGCCCCTCTTGAATTGAGCACTGTTTATTTGGGGAACGCACAATACACCGGTACGAGCGGTTTGACCCTGAATGACCAACGCTTGGTCATGGAGCGGGCGGTTGCTGGAACCTTGTCTCCCGGTATGTCTGTGGCTGCGATTGGCGGTATGCGTTCGGCGATTGAAGGGATTCAGGCGATGATGGACGGGGCTTACCCCGGCAAGATTGTCATTTTCCCTCAAATTGAAGAGTTTCCACTGCTTGGTTTGCCTGAATTGAAGGAAGCGTATCCTGAGATCGGGTCGAAATTAGGTGATGGGGATAGCTGGACGATGGCTGCAGAAGAGGCGTTGTTGGCTCAGTTTGCGAGTAAATAGACATTAGATAAAAGGGATAGGGACAAATGATAGGGATAGAGAGGAATCTTTACTTTGAGGTCTTCCTTATCCTTATCTTCTATCACAATTCAAAAAACTGAATTAGAACAACAATACCTGCGCCATTTTTAGATCGCTGTGACAAATAATTTGCCTTTAATGTAAATTTGTTCATTGAATTAAAAATATCTCGGGCTGATCTCTCAATTATTTTAAATTCACGTCGGATCAAAAGTTTCTCTTTCCCGTTGGGAGAGGGGCTGGGGAAGAGGGAGAGAAACACCTCCCCCAACCTCTCCTGATAGGAGGGGCGCAAATCCAATCAGACGTTCGTATTGGCGAAGATATTGGACTAATTCCTGCAATATTTGCGCCATTTTTAGACCGCTGTGACAAATAATTTGCCTTTAATGTAAATTTGTTCATTGAATTAAAAATATCTCGGGCTGATCTCTCAATTATTTTAAATTCACGTCGGATCAAAAGTTTCTCTTTCCCGTTGGGAGAGGGGCTGGGGAAGAGGGAGAGAAACACCTCCCCCAACCTCTCCTAATAGGAGGGACGCAAATCCAATTAGACGATTCGTATTGGCGAAGGTATTGTATAAATAGGTGAATTTATGATTTATACTGTGACATTGAATCCGGCGATTGACCGTGAGTATACGGTTCCCGAAGTGACATTAGATACCGTTTTGCGTGCGTCTCAGACGCGAATGGACCCTGGTGGTAAAGGGTTTAATGTGGCCCGCATGTTAAATGTATTGGGTGAATCCTGTGTGGCGCTCGGTATTGTGGGGGGGAGTAGTGGTAAATGGCTAGAGCAGAAGCTAGAAGCACAGGGGATTGAAACGAGTTTTGTGTGGTTGGATGGGGAGACACGTACCAATACGACTGTGGTTCCGGCCGATCATGGAGAACATTTGAAAGTCAATGAAGCGGGTCCGGTCGTTTCCTCGATTGTACAAGACTTGCTGTTAGAGCGGGTTGTCGGTTTGGTTCAAGAAGGGGATTGGTGGGTTGTGGCTGGTAGCTTGCCCCCTGGTGTTCCCGCTGGTTACTATCGGACATTGATTGAACTGATTCGGGATAAAGGGGGACATGTGTTGCTGGATACGAGTCGCGCACCGTTAGAGCAGGGATGTTTGGCACGGCCGGATTGGATCAAACCGAATTTGCCAGAAGTACAGGCACTGACTGGCGAAGAAGATGTGGATAAAGCACTAAACGTGTTGGCGGATCGTGGGGTGCGCAATAGCTTGATTTCATTGGGGAAAGATGGAGCGATGCTGGTCAATGAGGGTAAGATCAATATGATCCGTTCACCTGAAATTGTTGAGAAAAATCCTGTGGGTGCTGGCGATGCGATGGTGGGTGGTTTTGTCTGGGGCTTGCACCGAGGTGATTCCCCGCTTGATGCGTGCCGGATGGGAATCGCTTGTGGTGCGATGGCCGCATCGCAACCGGGGACCGATTTTGGAACCAGTGAAGGGATTATGGCACTGTTGGAAAAAGTTGGGGTTGAATAAGAGTTATGAGCAAGAAACCTAGAATCGAGTTTAGACCACAGCAGTCTAAAAAGTTGCAAGAGTTTAGTACACAGCGGTATATCGGGATGGGTGCTGTACTAGGTGTTTATTTAGGTTGGCAATTCCGGCCACAAAGAGAGCCTAGCTTGTATTTGGCTATTTTCATTAGTGTGCTAATTTCTTTACTGATTCTTGTTTTGCCCACAATTCGAGATATTCTCGCTTTGGCATTTCCCCGTCTTAAGACAGACACAGGACCCTTCCTTGATCGACTCAAGCAGATGCCGATTAATTTAGTACAATATTTTTTGATTATGCTATTTTTTGAGGGGCGACATCTGGTTTTAGACTGGGGGGGACGTGGCGCGGTCATTGCTGTGGGCGCAATTGCTGGGGCGATATTTGGCTATTGGTTTAAGGTTCGGCGAGAGCGATTTGGGTTTTAGAGAGAGATAGATGCGTCACCGTCTGTGATGGCTCGTGACGTAAAATAAGGTTTTAGAAGGGGCTTTATAGCCAGAGGATGAACTCCATGAGATTATCTTATGTGCGGTTGATGACAATTTGTCACTTGTTATTAAGCTGTTGTTTTTAGTCTGCTCGTGGCGTAAACATCTCACTGATCAAAATGTTTGTAAGTACTCTGTGACTGATGCATTGTTAATATGAGAGCCTATCCTGAGCCTATGCATATCTTCCAAATCAGGTGATGGTCGGTGTTGTGTTACGATGGCGCAATGGAGAAGCATAACCCGGCCTGAGCTAAGACATTGTTTAAGGAGAATGTAGATGTTGTACGAAAACCGGGATCATAAATGGGTCTACTTGTTTGCTGAAGGTAATACACGAATGAAAGCACTTTTGGGAGGGAAGGGGGCAAATGTCGCAGAAATGACCAACGCACACTTGCCGGTTCCTCCTGGATTTACGATTACGACGGAAGCTTGTAACGCTTACTATGAATATGATCGTCAATTTCCGGAAGGGATGTGGAGCCAATCACAAGAAGCATTGGGTCATGTTGAGGGGCAGACGGAAAAGGGGTTTGGCAACCCTGAGAACCCGTTATTGGTATCGGTGCGTTCTGGCGCGGCGATTTCAATGCCGGGGATGATGGATACGATTTTGAACTTGGGTCTCAATGATGAAACGGTAGAGGGTCTGGCGACATTGACCGGTGATCGCCGTTTTGCACTCGATGCGTATCGCCGTTTTATTGCGATGTTTGGCCATATCGTTATGGGAGTGAGTAGCGAAAAATTTGATCGTGTTTTAAGTCGCTATAAGTCGGCCGGTCAAGCGCAGTCTGATGTGGTGTTAGAGGTGCCACAGCTCGAAAAAGTGATTTTGGGATATAAGCGAATTATTTTCTCAGATCGGCGG
The DNA here is from genome assembly GCA_011524645.1 of Anaerolineales bacterium. Taxonomy (GTDB): domain Bacteria; phylum Chloroflexota; class Anaerolineae; order Promineifilales; family Promineifilaceae; genus WTJY01. The sequence goes on from WTJY01000201.1 coordinate 21,495, forward strand.
GGGGAAGAGTTTCCGCAAAATGTGTATGATCAATTGCGGATGGCGATTTCGGCCGTGTTTGAGTCATGGAACAGCCGTCGTGCCATTGATTATCGACGAATTCATAATATCGCTGAGGGGTTGGGTACGGCCGTAAATGTGCAAGCGATGGTGTTCGGCAATCGGGGTTGGGATAGCGGAACGGGGGTCGCCTTTACCCGTAATCCGGCGACCGGCGAGCGAGATATTTATGGGGAATACCTGCTGAATGCTCAAGGGGAAGATATTGTGGCGGGGATTCGGACCCCGAATACGATCGATACGCTAGCCAAAGAGTTGCCGATGGTGTATGCGCAGCTACGGGAAATTACCGCTAAACTCGAGACCCATTATCAAGATATGCAAGATATTGAGTTTACGATTGAGCAAGGGAAACTATGGATTTTGCAGACGCGTACCGGGAAGCGGACCGGCGCGGCCGCCATTCATATCGCGGTTGATATGGTGAATGAAGGGGTGATCGATAAGGAAACGGCCGTTTTGCGGGTTGACCCGAGCTTGCTTGATCAGCTTTTGCATCCGATGATCGATCCGGCGGTCGATGTGACGATTTTGGCGCAGGGGTTACCGGCGAGTCCGGGGGCTGCGACCGGCCGTGTGGTGTTTGATCCGGATGAAGCGGAAGAGCTGACCCAAAACGGAGAACGTGTCATTTTGGTACGTCATGAAACGAGTCCTGATGATTTTCATGGGCTGGCGGCCGCCAATGCGGTTTTGACGGCGCGTGGGGGAATGACCTCGCATGCGGCCGTGGTGGCGCGTGGCATGGGGAAACCGTGTGTGGTTGGGGCTGAAAGCTTGGACATCAATTACGAAGAAGGGATTTTTCAAGTGGGAACCCATGAAATGCGGCGTGGGGATTGGATCACATTAGATGGATCAACCGGCCGTGTGTTGCTCGGGCAAGTGGCGACCGTACAGCCAGAACTTGGCGGTCCATTTAACACCTTTATGACATGGGCTGATAATATGCGCCGTTTGCAGGTGCGGGCCAATGCGGATAACGGGGTCGATGCCCAAGTCGCTCGTGACTTTGGTGCCGAAGGGATCGGTTTGTGCCGGACCGAGCATATGTTTATGGGAGAAGAGCGGCTGGCGATCATGCGGGAAATGATTTTGGCCGAAGATTTGGCCGCACGGGAGTTTGCGCTGGAAAAATTACTTCCGATTCAGCGGCAAGATTTTCTGGAGCTGTTTATGGCGATGGATGGGCTGCCGGTTACGATTCGTTTGCTTGATCCGCCGTTGCATGAGTTTTTGCCCGATTATGAATTGCTTCAAGGTGAAATTGCGGAGTTAAAATTGCAATTAAACCAAGCGAAAAGCTTTAATGAGATCGATCATTTACTGAAGCAGATTTGGAGCAAGGAACAACTGTTGCGCCAAGTTGAGCGGTTGCGTGAAGCGAACCCGATGTTGGGTCATCGCGGCTGTCGGTTGGGATTGATTCACCCGGAAGTGACGGAAATGCAGACCCGTGCCATTGTCGAAGCTTCGTGCGAGGCGCGTATTGCAGGCGCGCGGGTCATGCCGGAGATTATGATCCCGCTGGTGGGCATGGCGGCCGAATTGGTTAATCAGCGCCAAATTGTTGAGCGTATCGCCGATGAGGTATTAAGTACTTATGGGATGCGGACCGAGATCAAGATCGGGACGATGATTGAGTTGCCACGTGCCGCTTTAACGGCCGATCAAATCGCCCAGCATGCTGACTTCTTTAGCTTTGGTACCAATGACCTGACCCAAACGACGATGGGGTTGAGCCGTGATGACAGCACGCGCTTTTTGCCCAGCTATATTAAAGCCGGTATTTTGCCTCATGATCCGTTCCAAACCCTTGATCAAGACGGGGTGGGGCAATTGGTTCAGACCGGTGTGACCAAAGGACGTGAAGCCAAGCCGAATCTAAAGATCGGGGTTTGTGGTGAGCATGGTGGTGATCCCGCTAGTGTCGCCTTTTTTGATCAGGTCGGGATGGAATATGTGAGTTGTTCTCCGTTTCGGGTGCCTATCGCCCGTTTAGCGGCCGCGCAAGCGAGTTTGAGAGCGCGTTTATAGAAGGAATAAGCTTTATCGGAAATAAAGCGATAGAGACCAAAGATAGGGATAGGGAGGAGCCTTTGCCGAGGCGATTTCCCAATCCCTATCTAAATAATTGACATAAAACTATTTCCGATAAAGTCTAATGACCCGTAGGGGGCTGGTTCAGTCGGGAAATTTCGCCAAATCCCGTATCAACCGGCTACCTAGCTCCCCTGCGATACTGTCCCTAAAAATGACAAATTTTTAATATGGAAAACATAACCGGATCACAAAAAGAAGTATCATTTCAGTCAGATTCATTACATTATTTGAAGCTGTTGGCCGAGAAATACCCTTCGATTCAAGCGGTATCAACAGAGATTATCAAGTTGACGGCACAGTTGCATTTGCCGAAAGGGACAGAGCATTTTGTGTCTGATATTCATGGGGCGTATGAGGCATTTTTACATGTGCTAAAAAACGGCTCCGGTTCGATTCGGCGGCGCATCGATGAGATTTTCGCCAATGATTTATCGGAAAAGACGATGCGAACCTTGGCGACGCTGATCTATTATCCGGAGCAAAAGATTCCGGCGATGGTGAAAGATGTGGATGATCCGCCCGAATGGTATCGATTAATGTTGTTTCGCTTGATTCGCTTGGCGCGGGTGATTTCGGCCAAGTATACGCGGGCTACGGTGCGGGAGGCGTTTCCGGCCGCATACGCGGACATTATGGAAGAGTTGCTTTATCCGCAGGATCAATTGGTGGCACGACAGAGTTACTATCAATCTTTGCTTGAATCGATTGTACAGACAGATCAGGCACGGCCGATTTTGACCGCATTGGCTCACCTGATTCAACGATTGTCGATCGCTCATTTGCATATTATCGGGGATATTTATGATCGTGGTCCCGGGGCGCATATTATTATGGACGAGCTGGAAGCGTACCACTCGTTGGACATTCAGTGGGGGAACCATGATATTGTGTGGATGGGGGCGGCGGCCGGTGGGGAAGCGTGTATCGCGAATGTGATTCGGGTCGCTTTGCGCTATTCAAATACGGAAACGCTCGAAAATGGGTATGGGATTAGCTTGATTCCATTGGTTTCGTTGGCGATGGATGTATATGGGGACGATCCGTGTGATCAGTTTATGCCACAAGAGAGTGAGGAATCGGTCGATGGTAAGGTACGAGACGAAAATGAGTTGCGTTTGATCGGCCAGATGCAAAAAGCGATTACGATTATTCAGTTTAAGTTAGAAGGGCAGATTATCCAGAGGCGGCCCCATTTTCAGATGGAGGATCGGTTGTTGTTGGATAAGATCGATTATGAGCGGGGTGTGGTGTGGATTGACGGTCGTGACTATGATTTGATTGATACCCGCTTTCCGACGATTGATCCGGCCGATCCTTATGCCTTAACCGACCAAGAACAGCGGGTGGTTGATCGGTTGAAATTTTCTTTTCAGCATAGTCAGAAATTACAATCCCATGTTCGCTTTCTCTATGCAAAAGGGAGCATTTATTTGGTACACAACCATAATTTGCTCTATCACGGCTGTATTCCTTTTACAAATAAAGGGGAGTTCGCTGGCTTTTTAGCCAATGGACAGGCGTATAAAGGGCGAGAATTTCTTGATCGGGTTGACTTACTCTCGCGCCAAGCATTTTTTGCGACCGATGAAGGTGTGCGCCAATATGGGCAAGATGCGATCTGGTATTTGTGGTGTGGGCCACAATCGCCCCTGTTCGGTAAGAGCAAGATGGCGACATTTGAGCGCGCATTTATTGCGGATGAGGGGCTCCATAAAGAGGTGATGAATCCTTATTATGCGCTGCGGGATGATGTGGAAACGGCCGATTTGATTTTGGAAGCATTTGGGCTAGACCCCCAACGGTCACGCATTATTAATGGGCATGTGCCGGTGAAGGTGAAGAAAGGGGAGAGCCCGATTAAATCGGGCGGAAAACTATTGGTGATCGATGGGGGCTTTTCCAAAGCGTACCAGAAACATACAGGGATTGCCGGTTACACTTTAGTAGGGAACTCTTATGGCTTTTTGTTGGCCTCCCATGAACCATTTGAATCAACCGCCAAAGCGATTTATGCAGAGGAAGATATTCACTCGCGCACCGAGATTTTGCAGAAGAACGAGATGCGGATTTTGACGAAAGATACCGATATTGGGGTGCAGATTCAGAAACGGATCGATGAGTTGCAGGCGTTGGTGCGGGCTTATCAGTTGGGCTTGGTGAGCTAAAATTGGTTGTGACATCGTCATTCTATTCTGGTCTTGTTCAGGATCAATCTTGATGTGGAAAAGTTGAGTTTTTGATTGTCGCGTCATATAAAATCGACTTGATTGACCTAAGAGCCGTAGTTGAAGTTAGACAAGAAGGTGTGGACGGCTGCGTCTTTTTCCGCCAAACTGCCGCTGAAGATTTTCATCAATTCATCGGCCGGATAAGCACAGTCGATAGCGGTCGCATCGGCATAGCATTCGTCGCTATAAGCGGGCAATTCAACTTGAGCCAAATCGAATGTATCATGTATCATCTCAAAAAGTCGTGGTAACTTTAGGTTTCCCTATTTGCTTCAAAATTGGGGATGAAAAAACAGGTGTTTTGAGGAATGAATAGGATATCCGAGCGTTCTGTCGGTGTAACTTTTTTCAGAACTGGGACGATCTATGGCTTTTTATGATCAGAGCTTTAGGAGACGATGATCTCCCGCCTCATCTTGAGGCTTTCATTTCAAATTGAGAATTGCTGCATTTACATCTAAAAATGGTGAAGGTATTGATATTTAAAGCTTATTTGAAAGAAAAGTTGGTGAACATTGAGTTCCATGGAAACTAAAGATCTCTCAAGCCCGATTCAGTCAATCCAACACCTTTTGCAAGAAGCTCAGCATCTAATCTACAAAGATTCGGCGCGTGGGCTTGAGTTAGCTCAGACCGCATTGAAGCACTGGGAGGTGCTTGCGACAAGTCAAGAACTCGCACTAAAAGCGGAAATTTATTTGGTGATCGGCGAACATTTTTCGGCATTGACCAATTTTGCCGAATCTTACACCCACTTAAATCAAGCCCTCGCTATTTTTGAGCAGCTGGAAGATATTGAGGGGCGGATTCGTTGCTTGCATATTCTGCACAACTTGTATTTCCAGTATGGTGAAACAGATGATAGTCTGACCTTTACCTTGCGACTTCTGGAACTGCTACAACAATCACCTGATAAACGCATGGAGTCGAAAGTTCTGATCGGGTTAGGAACTGTATACAATAAGATTGGAGATTATGAACAAGAGCGCATTACGTACGAACGAGCTGAGGCCATTCAACGAGAACTGAATGAGCCGCTCGCTTTAGCTGCGCTCAAGAATAACCAAGCGATGGTCTATATGGCTCTTGAAGAGAGTGACAGAGCGTTTGGTTATGTACTGGAATCGCTTGATATTTTGCGTGCCGAAGAAGCAACGTATGGGGTGATTGTGGCGTTGTGCACGGCCGGTGAAATTTGTACCCAACAGCAAAAATATGAGATGGGTGAACAATATTTTCGTCAGGGGGAACAGCTAAGTGAACAGCACCAGTTCGAATCTGGTAAAACCCATGTTTATCATGGACTGTGTGAGCTTTACATGGCCCAACATGACTATAGACAAGCCAATCAATTGGCCGCCCAAACACTTGAACAAGCCCAAGCGACCAATATGTTGTCGATTGAGGTTTCCGCGCACAAACTCTTGTCCCAAAGCTATAAACAATTGGGTTCCTATGAAAAAGCGTTGACTCATTTTGAAACATATCATGAGCTCTATAAAAAAAATAATAGTGAACAGATGCAACGCCGTTTGACCAATTTGCGCGTGGTTTATGAAACAGATCAAGCGCGGAAAAATGCGGAAATTGTTGAGCTAAAGAATGGAGTACTGGAGCAAGAAATACAGAAACGAGAGGAGGTTGAGCTGTCCCTTCGTGAAATGAATGAAGAGTTGAAAGCATTTGCCCACATGGTGGCACATGACTTGCGGAGCCCGCTTAGTACGGTAACTGTTACGCTGGAACTCATTTTATTGATGCTGGAAACGTGGCCGGCCGATAAAATCCGTGACCGCTTGGTACGAACCCATGGGGTAGCGAAACAAACGGCCGGTGTCATCGATGATCTATTGATTTTGGCTATGCCCAATCAAGTCGATGTGCAATTGGAACGAATTGAAACGGCCGTGATTATTTCAGATGTGCTTGTCCAGATTGAGCTACTGACCAATCAATATGAAGGTGAGATCATTATGCCTGATGAATGGCATGATGGGATCGGATATGAGCCTTGGTTGGTCCAGATTTGGAGTAACTTGATTAGTAACGGGATTAAGTATGGGGGGCAGCCGTATCGGATTGAATTAGGGAGCGAGTTGATGTCGAATGATCAGGTTCGTTATTGGGTAGATGATAATGGTGCAGGCATTCCTGCCGAAAAGCGGGACGAGATCTTTAAACCATTTACACGCTTAAAGCCGGATTGTGTGACAGGGACCGGATTAGGTTTGACGATTGTGGCTAAGATCGTTGAGCGATTAAACGGCCGGACCGGTATCGAGTCAAGTCCGCTGGGGGGATGTCGCTTTTATTTTGAGCTACCCAATTCACCAGAAACGGTCATTATGCTTCGTTAATAGGCTTTTTGACTGTTTCTGTACGGGGCGGTGCAAGGCAGAGCAAGGGCGGCAGAATGCCTAGTTGTAAGAGAAGCGACTGCCAGATTGATAAACCTGATTAAACAAGGGGCGCAGTGCGAATGATGTGTCTTGCCAGCGTACAATTTGTCTTGGTAATTCGGCCAGCGCTTCTTGGCATAAGGTGTGAAATTGCTCGACATCTGCGGCCGATAAAACGATATGGGCTTCTTCGCCAAGATAGAGGGCATAGAAGTCTGTGTAGAGTTCGTGGTGGTCTAGCCACTCGGTTAGCATGTGTGTGAGGGTGATGAGATCGGCCGTGCGTAGATCAAACATGTAATAGTCCCACGTCAGGCGAACATGGCTATTCGGGAGCCGTTCAACGACTTTATCCCAAGTGAGCTCTGCTAAAATTTCTGTTTGCAGTTTACGCATCGTAATCTCTAGCCTCTCATTTTTACGCCATCACACAGGTTCTTTTTGGCGTTGGCTACGCGGCCGCATTTTTTACACACAAAGTTCGGTGCATCGACCAATGAGACATAACTTTTCATGTTTTTCTTGAGGCTTTTTTTGAGTTTGCAGAGTTCTTTGCTCATTTTTTATCTCCAGATTTGCTTTCACCGATTTATATTGTGCAGGATAACGGCCGGAATATCTAGAGAGGGGGTTAAACGTTGTTTTTCGTAGATGTAAATCGATCTTTAACCTAGATCAAATTTTTGTTAACGAGTTGTTAGACAACCGCTTGAACCTGTTTGCAAAATAGGGCTAGCTCTACGCAAATTTCGACTTAACCTCTGCCGTAGTATTTGCTCAAAAGCCATTTTATAGTTGTTTATAGCTCAGGCTCTCTCTTGGAATGAGCCAGCAAAATGAACAAGGTAGGCAGACTTATGATTTCTATTGCACATAAATTACCAAGCTTCGATGAACAACAACCCTTGCAAATAACATCGACCGATGTCGATAAATTGGTGGGGCAGTATCAAGAAAAAGATGGGTACTCACATCACCGACTCTTAACCCTGCCCGAATCTTCACAGCAGGTTTTGTTGACCTTTTGGCATTCTAAAAAACATTACCGCCAAGCTCTGAAATAGACTGAAATGGGCACAAATGTACGCAGTGATCCTGTGATGGATGATGAACGTTTGACTTAGATCAATGGATTAGAATTTAGAGGAGATCAACAATGTGTAACGATATTCACTTTTTAGCGAGAGTGGACCAGATGAGATGGATCGGGATTTGTGAGCATGACTGCATTCATTTGTGTTGGGATCATTCTGTGCTGTTTATGCACCCCAATGAACTGTCGAAGCTGGGCTGGATTTTGGACCGCAATATGGTGATGCAAAATGCGAGTGCCTATAATCAACGGCCGTGGCTTAGGGGGACCGGCCACACAAATCATCAACCAGACAGGCTATTAACTGTGTGGATCGCAAACAAATATGCCATTGTTTTTCAACCGGTTGATTTTTTACTGTTCGGCTCTCTTGTGAGCCATGCGCTGGATGAGATCGATCCCTATTATTTGACACAATTAAGTTCGATTCCGATTGTAATCGAAGAAAAGAGCCACTCTTCATCTGTGCATTACCCATCATCATACTCGGTTCAGTTTTCTAAAAATTAATCGATCTGAGCCGATTTTGTAAATATATGATTTCCTAAATTGCCAATCAAGGCAGATCATGATTTGATTGGCGTTGTCGTGCGTGATGCGATTACGGCAATTTTTTTAATTTAAATGACATTGAGAGGTAAAAAAATGATTTCAGTCATGAATCGGATTCCGGTGAACCCTGAGTTTGCCCAAGATTTTGAAGAGCGTTTTAAGGACCGCGCTGCGTTGGTGGACGGGATGGATGGCTTTGTCGCTTTTCGTTTGCTACGGCCGACTAAACCGGAAGACCCGTATATCGTGATGACCTTTTGGGAATCACAAGCCCATTTTGAAGCGTGGACCCAATCAGACGAATTTAAAGAAGGACATGCGCGGGCCGGTCGGTTGCCACGTGAAGCCTTTCTGGGGCATCCCAAAATCGAAGTGATGGAAATTATCCAAGAAGCGGTGGCGGGACAAATCCTCGGGAGCGCATCATAATGAACCAAATCGGCCGTGTGACGATTGTCTGTGGTGTTTTGCTCACCCTCGTCGGTCTGGGCGGCCGATTTTTAACCGAAACGACCAGCGTGACCGCATTCATCCCACTCTTTTTCGGGGTGCCTATCGTTGTGTTTGGCGGGTTAGCCCAGCGTGGAGCGCGGGTGCGACTTTGGGTGATTTTAGCATTGTTCATCGCGGTGTTGGGGGGCTTCGGCTCCGCCAATGTGATTCCGGACTTGCGTGAGGGGGCCGCTTTTTCCGCATCTGTTTTGTCGCGTGGGGGGATGTTGTTGATCTGTGGCGTGTTGAGCGTGTGGCAGATTCGTTGGTTATGGGCCAATCGATAGACTGATTTAGGGCGCGGGAGCTAAGACATAAGGGTCGATGATGTAGCCCCATACGGTATGATTAACGGGGAGCGGTTGATCACCAATAAGAACAATCAGACACGATGAGCTAGGGAAAAACGAGATGAGAAGACAAAAAGAAAAGATTGCGGACGCTCTAACCACCAATGATTTATGAGAATTGATGCAACGTCGGGTGCCACCGATTGTGTTTTAGCATTGGCTCTGCGATTCCAGACCCCAAGGGTTTTGAATGCGGGTGGTGCTTCATTGATTTCAACTAAAACCCTTCGGGTCTTGGGCGCGTCCCCCTATTCATACCGGAAACGCCAAACACCGATGGCGAAAAAGACGGCCGCAAATAGCAATAACACACCCGCTTCTGGCAAGATGTCGATCAGCGTATCACCACGCACAACAAGATCGGTCATGCCGCGCAGCGCCCAACTAGTGGGGGTGAAATTAGCCACCATTTGGGCGGCCGGTGGGAAAAACTCTAGGGGGTACCAACAGCCACCCAGCAACGCCAACACCATGCCGAGCATGATACTGAGTCCGTTCGCTTGCCCGTCTGTTTTAACAAAGGTGCCGAGCATCGTTCCCAAAGCGACACCGGCTAGGCCGAACGAAACGAGTAAGATCGCCAACCCACCAGGGCTGTTGCCGAAGCCGATCCCGAATCCTATCGCCCCGAATAGCACCAAAATGAGCATTTGCACCAACCCTTTGCCGAGCTGGCCGAAGATAACGCCCCCCATATAGGTCGCTTTGTTGGTCGGCGTCGTCAGCATGCGGCGCAATGTGCCATATTGCCGTTCACTCACAAATAGGACAGACACGCCGATAAGTGGGATAAACACCCATGTAATCAACTGGCCGATCGCTTGCTGGCTGGCTAGATCGAAGCCGGATTCAGCCGCTTCTTCCGGTTTGGTCAGGTTGATCCGTTCTGGCTTTGCGTCGAGCTCTGCCGCCGCTTTGTCACGGACCGTTTGGAACCAAGCCAGTTCTTCCGCTTCGTTGGCGAACCGGCCGTTGGCCGCTTCTTGGGCGGTACTAAGCGCTGCGATTTGGAGCGGACCACTTAGCTCGCTCAGGGCGACTTGAATCGCTTGGTTGGCGATTTGCCCATTGGTGTCGCTCGGTTGAATCCGCAGATCGAGCTCGGTCGTTTCCCCTTTTAAGACGGACGCTTCGAATCCGGCCGGAATATGCAGCACCGCCAACTCCCCATCAAGAAACGCTTCATCGGCCGTGGCTCGCGGCACGATTTTCGGCGCGACACTTGATGAGGCATCGAGTATGGCGATGAGATCGGCCGTTAAATCGCTTTGATCTTCATCCACCACCATGATCCCTAGCCCTGGGTTGTCATCCCCCTCACCCCCACCGAGATTCCCAGCAAAGAGAAAGATAAAGACCAACGGCAAAATCAAAAAGGTTAGCCAAGCCATCGGTGACGAAAATTCTAAGCGAATATCGCGCAAGCCGATTTGAATCATTTTTTGTATCGTATTTCGCATCGTTTTCTAGACTCCTTTCCGGCGGAACGAAAAGACCGCAAGGGTGAAAATCACCATAGCCATCAGCCATAGCGCACCGATATTGGGTAAAATGTCGACCATCGTTTGACCCAAACCGAGTTTGGTAAATCCTTGTAGCGCCCATTGATTGGGAGTGATCGCTCCGATCGCATTAAGCGCGGGGACATCGATATCGACAAATGTGTCGCTGATCGCGCCAAACGTGAGCATGACGGCCGTGCCGATGCCGGTTACTTGCTCTGGGGTACGCGCCAAACCGGCGATGAGTAACCCCCATGATGTGGCGGCGAGCGCGGCCGAAATAATCAGCGCAATCACCCCCAGCCAGTCTCCCCACACAATGTTGTACATGAACGAGCTGCCGATCACTAAGATTCCAACTTGGGCGACACCGGTTAAAAAGATACCAAATATTTTCCCCCCCAAGATTTGACCGCTACTTGTGGGGGTGGTTTGCATGCGGTCAAGTGTCCCTTCAGTACGCTCGCGCAAAATGCTGCTCCCTCCAAGGGTGACCGTGTACATCAAGAAGAAGAGGGCCATACCGGGGGCGAGGACAGCTAGCGCGTTAAATTCGTTTTCGCTCGATTCGGCCGTTCCACTATTGACGCTGAGTCCGATTAACGGATCGGCTGTGCTTTGAGAGGTGACAAGCTCTGTCGCTTGATCCTGAATCGTATTGAGGTCAAATTGCCCGCTTTCGACAAGCTGTTCAATCGAGACAGTGACCAGAGTGGTGCCTTGATCGACTTGCCCCATAAATTGGGTGACAACCGCTTCGACGACGCTGGCTGAAATCGGCCGTGCGGGACTGCGATAAAGCTCTAGTGCCTCTCCTTCGGCCGTTTCGCCGGTGCTGGGGTCAGGGATCATGATGTCAGAGAAATTAGCGGGAATAATAATTAAGGCGGCTAATTCATCCTCATCGACTTGGGTGCGCCCGTCGGCGACCGAGGTGGCGGGGATCACATCGATTAAGTCAGCTAAATCATCTGACTGAAAAACTTCGATCAGTTGCCCCCCCAAATTATCTTGGTCTTGATTGATAATCATCACCGGAATATCTTGAATCCCGCTGGACCCATCATCGCTAAAAGCCCCCGAAACAAAGCCGAGACCTAGCGTGATGAGGTACGGGGCCAACAACATAAGGATAAGCGCGGCCGGATCTCGCAAAATTAAGCGAAGGTCTTTGAGGCCGATGGCGAATATTTTATTCATGGTGTGGTCTACTCCCGCAAGGCACGGCCGGTCAGGTGTAAAAAGACCGCTTCTAAATTGGGTTCTTCGATGTCGATAGAACGGACCCGTTGTCCCGCTTCGGTCGCGATAGCCAGTAGATCGGGTAGGACGGAAGCGGCATCCGGCACAGTCACGACCACTTCTTGTTCGTTCGCATTTGCGGTACTAACAAAAGGTAGTTGGGTGAATGATGTGGCTAAATCGGCCGTGGGGGCATCTTCAGTAAAGTGTAAGCGCAACGTGTCTTGTTCACCGACCAAGCGGCGCAACTCGTCTTGGGTTCCTTGGGCGATCATTTTGCCGTGATCGATAATCCCGACTTCGTCTGAGAGCTCTTGAGCTTCCTCCATGTAGTGGGTCGTATAGAGAACGCTCATCCCTTCATCGCGTAGCTCTTTGACCATATCGAGAATACGCCGACGGCTTTGAGGATCGATACCGACTGTCGGTTCGTCCATAAAGACGAGTTTTGGCCGGTGTAGCAAACCGACCGCGATATTCAGTCGCCGTTTCATGCCACCAGAGAAGGTTTCGACCCGATCATTGGCCCGATCCGCCAGTTCGACCCGCTCTAAAAGCTCATCGATCCGCTTGTTTAGCGTTGCGCCACCCATGCCGGACATCGTTCCCCAAAATTTTAGATTATGTTTGGCATTTAGCTTGTTGTAGAGGGCTAAATCTTGGGGGACATAGCCGATCACCGCTTTGACTTTGTTGGGGGCGTTGACGATAGAATGACCATCGATTGTGGCGTCCCCATCGCTGGGTGACAGCAAGCAAGATAACATGCTGATGGTGGTGCTTTTACCCGCGCCGTTGGGGCCGAGCAGGCTGAACACTTGACCGCGTTGAATCGAAAAATTGACCTGATTCACGGCCGTCAAATCGCCGTATTGTTTTCTGAGATCGGCCGTTTCTAAGATTAATCTACTCATACTTCCTCAAATCGTGATTGTGGCTAGATTCTATAGCCTTACGTGTGTGGGGATCAAGCGGTTGCAGGGCATAAACAACCTGTCGCGCTATAACAGCGGCCGGCGACTTGACTGAGGCCGTAGGCCGTTGTTTTAGCCGTGGGATTTATCCCACCGGCTAAAATTCGCGACATTTTGACGACTTGTTTATGCCCGTTGAATGCTGTGATCATTTTGTACCAAATGTTGTATTTGGTACAATGGAAACTGCTAGGAAGAAAGCGATGATCATGAGACATGAAGCTGTTTTCCTTTGATTATTATCCTGCAATTCGAGCGAATGATTTATCGCTCAGGCAATCTAACCATGCTACACTTCGACAGTCAACGAGGATGTGACGAAACAAATCACACAAACAGTTTTAGAGCCAATCAGCAAGAGGAGAATTTGATGAAAGTTGTGGTGGTCGCCCATAAAATGGTGGGCAAACAGTTGTATTTGGTTTTGATGGGGTTTGACGGCCGTGTTTATCGCACCGTTGCCCCACCCTACCCGCATATGATCGGGCAAACGATCACCATTGAAATGGAACCGGCTGCGCACCCTCCTCACACGGAAACGATTACCGTGACGCATCAAATTCCCCAAGCACCGGTCGACGACACGGCCGTTTTTATCGCCCAAAACGGTGGGCTATGTACCGGTCCGTTGGGGCAACAATTTAACCGATTGACGCAAAAAAATGAGGTTCAAGCCCGTTTTGTCTCTGAGGCGAAAGGGATGCCGGAGCGGAGTACGATTTTTTGGCAGGTGGATCGGCCGTTAAAGCGGATCGTGCAAGGGAAAAGAACCCGATATCACTATCCCGATGGGACGCGACTGCCGTTTGTGGCGGCCGATGCGAAAACGGCCGTGGCGGAAATCCCCGCCAAAGCGATTCTTTGCCTAACACTGGCACCACGCTGGCAGCCGAAAAATCAACCGGAGATCGAACCACGCTGTTATGTGCAAATTGCGGGTTGGTTTGCGCCCCCAGTGATTCCCCAGCTTCCGAGCGAACCACCCAGTGCTGATATAGATGAGATGACGGCCGATTTTCCACCCGATTTATATGATGATCCGTTTTCGGCCGAGCCGTTTTTTGATGAACCCCCTGACTTTGCCGATCTGCCCCCCGCCTTTGATGATTTCGAGTTGCCTTCAGATAGCGCGGTGCTCATCGAAGCGGATTGGCGGCCGTTGGCGACCGGTACGCCCCAAGAAACATTGCAACAGGTCTTTGGGTATGACGCTTTTCGGACGATGCAGGCGGATGTCATCGATAATGTGTTGAATAAGCAAGATACCTTGGTCATTATGCCGACCGGGCAAGGGAAGTCGTTGTGTTATCAGCTGCCTGCGCTCCACTTTTCAGGGATCACAATTGTGGTTTCCCCGCTGATTTCGCTGATGATCGATCAGGTTCAGCAGCTTAAAGAGATTGGCGTTGCGGCCGCCACATTGAATAGCAGTATGCCCCGCGCGGAACAAAGCCGGATTATCGGGGAGTTGTTACACGGCCGTCTTAAGCTGTTATATATTTCGCCAGAAACTTTGTTGCGGGCGCGTACGTTACAACTGCTATCACAGTGTCAGGTCGATTGCTTTACCGTTGATGAGGCCCACTGTATTTCTGCGTGGGGGCATGATTTCCGTAAAGAGTACCGTGAATTGATGCAGGTACGTAGCCGTTTCCCCTCGGCCGTATGTGTCGCCCTTACCGCTACCGCAACCCAGCGTGTGCGCCAAGATATTAGCCAAACCTTGGGGATTCCCCGCTCAAATCAATACGTGGCGAGCTTTGATCGCCCCAATTTGCATCTGTCTGTCCAGCTTTTACAAAATGCAGATCGCCAAGTGGCGCAGTTTCTCAAAGCTCATCAAGGGGAAGCGGGAATTGTCTATTGTCCCACACGGAAGCTGGTTGATACGTTGACCGATCAGTTGGAGCAACAAGGGTACCCGGTCCTGCCTTACCATGCGGGTCTGCCGGATGGTGTACGCAAACAGAACCAAACTCGCTTTATTTATGAAGATGGCTTGATCATGGTGGCGACGGTGGCGTTTGGGATGGGGATTAATAAGCCGAATGTCCGTTGGGTGTTGCATTTCGGGTTGCCCAAAAATATAGAGAGCTATTATCAGCAAATCGGCCGTGCCGGTCGTGACGGGCTAGATGCTCATTGCCTGATGATCTTTAGTTATCAAGATATTCGCACCATTAAATACTTTATTAGTCAAGGGGCCGAGGACCAGCAGCGGGGGGCGCAAATGCGTTTGGATGCCTTGATCGCCTATGCGGAAGCGGCCGTGTGCCGCCGTCGGCCGTTACTGGACTATTTTGGGGAGGGGTACAAAAAAGAAACGTGTACCGATATGTGTGACAACTGCCAAGACACCCGCCAATTGGTTGACATAACTGTTATGGCCCAAAAATTCTTGTCCTGTGTGCGACGCACCGGTGAGCGGTTTGGCATGAGTCATGTGATCGATGTTTTGCGCGGTTCTCGCTCTGAAAAGATTTTATCGCGCGGGCATGACACGCTGAGTACCTACGGAATCGGTTTGGAATTTAGCAAGAAAGAGTGGCAGTTTTTCGGCCGTCAGTTCCAACAACTGGGATTATTGAGCCAAGATGCCCAGTTTGGGAGCCTGATGTTGACCGATTTGGGCCATAAAGTGATGCGTGGGGAGTCGCTAATGGGGCATATGCCGGAAAAACAAACGGCCGTGGAACCGATCGGCCGTACTCCGATGCCAACCGACTATGACAGCAAGCTGTATGAAATTGTGCATGCGAAACGGGGGGATTTGGCGCGTGAAGCTGGCTTGCCCCCTTATGTCGTTTTCTCTGATCGGACATTGGTTGATATGGCTTTGCGTTTTCCCCAATCGCGCGATTCGTTTGCCCAGTTGTATGGGGTGGGGCGGGCGAAGCTCGATAAGTATGCGGATATCTTTTTGCCACTGATCCAAGCCTATTGCCAAGAGCATGGTTTGAATGAAGTGGCGATCCCGAAACCGGCCGTGATGAGCCGAACCGGACATAAATCCCGTAGTGAAGAGGTCTGGGAAGCGTATCAAGATGGTGAATCGGTTATCGATTTGGCGAAAAGATACGGGGTGAAAAACCATACGGTGCTCAATCACCTATGGAAAGCGTTCCAAGCGGGCCACCCGCTTCGCTTTGATGCAGAGCTGGTGGAGATTACCCATTTATCGGCCGAACAACAGGACCAAGTCTTAGAGGTTTTTGCCGAGCATGGGACCGATATGTTGAAACCGGTTTTTTCGGCTTTGGGGGAATCTGTCTCCTATGCCGATCTGCATGTGATGCGTTTAATCGCGATTAGCCAACCATCAAACTGATTTTCAATCGGCGATCTTACCCAAAAAGTGCGTGATTTTCTGTCTAATCTGTAGAATTTTTGTCGAGTTCACCCATTTTTACGCTTATGACGTTGCAATTGGTGTATCGATTGCTTACAATGTCCGATACAGATGCGCATAAAATCAAATGAGCATCTTGTTTTTTTTCTTGTAAATTGATTCAGACATTCCTCATAATTGAATCAAATGCTATAGCGTGACTTTAACAGACGCATGTGCACCCAACATGACAACGGAGTAGGCTATTTATGGTAGCAGAACATGTAGACCCATCGGGGATCGAATTTTTTGCACAAGTGGATCGTTACCTTTCGGCGAAGGACCAAGCAAAGGTAAGGGATGCTTTTGAAGTCGCCAAAGTGCAGCATGGCGAGGAACGGCGCAAATCGGGAGAGCTATTTTTTACACACCCCCTAACTGTAGCAACTTATCTGTCGACTTATTATTTGGATGCATCCGCATTGGTGGCCGCATTACTACATGACGTTGCTGAAGATACCAATATGTCGGTGGAAGCGATTTGTCAGCAATTTGGTGAAGAGGTCGGGCAGATTGTGGATGGTCTGACTAAATTTGATCGAGTCACGGCCAAGGCGAAGCTCGGCCGTGAGCTAACGCCGGAAGAGGTCAAAGAAGCGACCACATTTAAGCTCTTTGATATGATGACTAGCGATATGAGGATTGGGATCGTTAAGATATTTGACCGCTTACACAACATGCGCACTATTCGAGCCACACCCCCTCACAAACAAAAGATTAAAGCCCGAGAAACCCTTTCGATCTATGCGCCACTCGCCAATCGTTTGGGGATGTGGAAAGTAAAAAATGAACTGCAAAGTATTTCTTTCGGCATCCTCAATCCTGAGCGATACGGTATGTTGTGTTATTTGTTGGCGGAGCGAGAACAGCGTTATAAAGAGATCTATCAAAATTTTTCAGATGAAGTGAATCGGCTGCTTCGTGGTGCTGGGCTGTCGGTGGTTGATGTATTTCCGGCTGAAGGTGATATTGAATCTCAATATAATATATTGGCACATGAAGAACATGGGGATGCCTATATTCGGGATGCTCAGCCTAATTTGGTGGTTTTGTTAAAGCGGACAGAAGAATGTTATAACGCACTGTACCATATTCACACCACTTGGCGACCGGTGCGCGACCAAATGAAGGATTATATCGGTGCGCCCCGTACCAATTTGTATCGATCTCTTCACACCGCTGTTGTCTACCGTGGGGTGCCTCTCAAAATCCAACTCCGTACTGAAAACATGCAAATCGAATCCCAATTGGGTGTTTTGTCCCGTTGGCAGAGCAAGAAACGGCCGGATGTGTGGTCTGTCGAGTCGCGCCAGCGTGTAGATGATATGTTGAACAACATCAGTGTGAGTATCAAAGAGGAAGTAGAAGAGCTGGGTGAAGGGGTACGTCGGGTGATTGATGACTTCTTTACCAATCAGATCATCGTCTATACGCCGGAAGGGGATAAAAAAGAGCTTCCGGCCGGTGCGACCCCTATCGATTTCGCCTATAAGGTCCATACAGCCGTTGGTCATAGCTGTCGTGGGGCAACCGTTGATAACAAACAGGTTCCTCTGACCTATAAATTAAAAGACGGGCAGATTGTCAATATTAAGAGGCATGGCAAAGAGCCACAGCGGTCATGGTTAGACGATAGTTTAGAGTATGTACAGACCACCACCGCAAAAGCGGCCTTACGCCGTTGGTTTCGTAATCTCCCAGAACTGCGTGCGATTACTCAGGGGAAGCGTTTGCTTGTTAAAGAGCTTGGCATGCTAAACGAAAGTGATTACCCCCATCGCAAAGTGGGGAAGTGGTTTGGTTATGAATCGGAAGATGATCTCTATTTCGCTTTGGGGCGCGCCGAGATTTTGCCGACTGAAGTGGGGACAAAAATTTTAACTGAGAATTGGACACTGTTGCCACAAGTCCCTGATGAGCAGGTTGCTGATACCGTACGTACCCCGCAGGGGGAACTAATTATGGTTGAGGGAGGTGGCGGTCGTGAGCTACGCTTATGCCGCATTTGTGACCCACGCCCTGGGGATGAAGTGACCGGTTTTATTCGACGTGATGAAGTGGTTACGATGCATCGTATCGGTTGTCGTACGTTGAGCGCGGATGATATGCGTGACGGCCGTAGTTTGCGTCTTCGTTGGCGGGAGGACGGCCGCGAGGAGCAAACACAGGGGAGACCGGTGACAATTCAGGTGAGCGTACACGACCGCAGCGATTTACTACATGACATTACCCATATGATGCACGAGGAGCAGGTTAATATTATGGCCGTTTGTGCTAGTTCCCGTGATCATCGCGCTTCAATTGTGCTCAGCGTAGCGGCCCATAGCCCGCGCCAAGTGGTTAGTTTGCTGCATCGGATTCAAGCCTTGGTTAACGTGATTAAGGTCTGTTATTTAGGGGAATCTGTACCGACCAACGGTGTGTCTAGCGCCCAAATTTGTTGCCACCATGCGACTTTGCACGAGGCTGAACACCGGACCCCGATACCTTATCTAAATGGAAGCGGCAAGCCGAAACAGTTTGTCGCCAAGTAGTTTTTTTGTTCTATAATTGCCTGCATGATACAAACAATTACCCCCCAAATCGGCCGACGCACGGCCGTGTTGGCTCAAAAATTGGCTGGCCCTCAACCGAAACCAACCAAAGATGCGATGCAAGATGTCTTGCGTGCGATTCGTTGCTTACAACTCGATCCGATTCGGGCGGTGGAGCGGACACAGTACACGGTGCTGTGGAGCCGTTTGGGGGAGTATGATCGGGATCATTTGCATCAGCTTGTTTATCAAGACCGCTGGTTGTTTGAATATTGGGCCCATGCGGCGTCTATCGTACTTACCGAAGATTATCCGTTGCACGAGTATAAAATGCGCCACTACGGCCGTGGCGGCAGCGGCTGGTCGAAGCGCTTGGCTCAATGGGTGGCTGATAATCCTGAATTCAAAGCGTATATTTTGGCCGAGATCGATCGAACAGGGCCACGTTTGACCGGCGATTTTGAAGATCAATCAAAAGTGCCTTGGTCATCGAGTGGGTGGTCATCCGGCCGTAGTGTTGGCTATATGCTCGACTATTTGTGGACGAGCGGGGCGTTAATGGTCAGCCAGCGGGACGGGCTAAAGCGATGGTGGGATTTGAGCGAACGGGTTTTGCCCGATTCGGCTCGCGTGGGGGGCTGGTCGGCCGAAGACGTGACCTACACGGCCGCGCAATATTCTCTAAAAGCGTTAGGGGTCGGCCGTGTGCGGGACATCAAGCGCCATTTCATTGAAAATCGCTATCCTCATTTGCCTCAAATCATTGATCAATTAGAGTCCGAAGGGAAAATCAAGCGGGTTAAAATCAAAGGAGATGTATGGGGGGATGACCCTTGGTATATTCATGCTGATCAAGAAAGCTTGCTTGATACGGCCGTACACGATTGGCAACCGCGCACCACATTTCTTTCCCCATTTGATGGCTTGATTCGTGATCGAGATCGGACTGAATTGATGTGGGGCTTTTACTACCGGATCGAAATTTATGTGCCTAAGGCGAAGCGGCAGTATGGCTATTATGTGCTTCCGATTTTGCATGGGGACCAGTTAATTGGCCGAATCGATTCCCAAATGGACCGCAAAAAAGGGGTTTTTAATCTCAATCAACTCTTTTTAGAGCCGAGTACAAAACCCTATAAAAAGACCGGTAAAGCGGTACACAAAGCGCTGTTGAGCTTGGCCCGTTTTGTCGATGCGAAGCAAATTCGCTATGGCGAAAATATTCCAGATGCGTGGCGTGATCTATTACGGCCACAAGAACTCAAAAAATAAGGTGGGAAATGGGAAATGAATCGCAATCAGCGATCATTTCCCATTTTCGCTTTACTCGCCTACATAGAGCCGATACATCCCACCATTATTTACAAATTCAGGGCGGACGGTGACCAAATAGGTGCCTGTTTCTGGCAAGCTGATGTTATGGACCGTGTTTTCTGCAGAGGACCCCACCGGCAAACTTTGCCCTCCATCAAGAACTGACCGGCCGTCAGTCCCGATCAGATCTACGATGAGTCCTGTTGTTTGATTGCTGGAGGTGATTTCGATGGTGGTTCCGGCCGTGCCTTCAAATGCCCATACTTGATATTCCCCCCGTTGGATAAAGTTGTTCTCTGTTTCGCTCCCAAGTGTTAAACTGGCCGCATTTGCCTGCAATTCTTGCAACGCTTCTAATATATTCGGCCGGGTTTGCGTAAAGCTCACCTCAATTCGGTGTCTAATCGATGGATCATTGAACATATCGACCGGCCGGACAAACAATGTATATGTCCCATCCTCTGGGAATTGTAAGGCATTAATTGATTCAATCGTATAGCCACGATCAATTAGACCATCGGTAATTAAAGTTCCATTTTCATCACGGATTTCTAAAGCGATATCGACCGTTTCAGATGTTGCAACTTCGATATCGGCTATGGTGTCGCCTGTGACACGTAGGGGAATGAGGAGCATTTTTGCACCACCATATTCATCTTTTAACAAGGGGAGATTCGCTTTTTCACCAAGGGCTAATGGTTGATCGGCGCGTTGGATTGTCCCTTTTGCGCTCCCGCCATCCAATAGGCGCAGATCGATGACACCTTCTTGCTGTTGTACATCAAACGCTTCGATTATATAGATTCCATCGGCTGGGAGTTCCAACTGATAAGCAACCTCACTGGTGCCATAACTAAGATTTTGCGCCCCTTTGGTAAAGATCGATAGGTTATCAGGCCCGATGACATCTAGCACAGGATCGACCCCATCGAAAGCGAGTAGCTCGATATCGACGACTTGACCGGCCGTGCCACTGAATGTCCATTGCAACGCTTCTCCTTCGTTCAAGGGGGAGGCCACATAGCTGTTGACATTGATGTCATCAATCATACGACGTGTAGTCGGCTCAATGAGAGGTTCGAGGTAAGGTTTATCTTCGTCCGATTTTGTTTCACGGCTAGCGGGGATTCCGAGTAACGGTGGGAGCACTAAGTTTTGCGGTTTAGAAAGCCGAACCGAGCTAAATATTTGTTCGACCGTGGTGGCTTGTTCTTCTAATACGTCAGTGGTGGTCCCCACCGTTAACAATAGCATTTGATATTCTCCCCTGATCACGATAAATGAGCTTTGTGAGGAGGTGTCTAATGCTTCATTGGTCACATTGGCGACCGTTTTTGTGGCCGGATAACCATTAAATGTGAATTCTTCTTGATCGGTAAGAATTTCAACTTGTGAGCCGATATTCGCAAATGTATCGAGAATCGTTGGTATCGTGTCCGCGAAGGCTTCGTAATCGGCCGTTGATATCTGACCAATGACGCTAACAATGGTAAGGGTTGTTCCTGAAATCGTGCTAGGATCAGCGTTGAAATCAAACATCGCCTCATCGGAGCCGATCATGTCAAATTCTGTGAAGACTGCATCCCGCCAGCCGCTAGGGTAAATGAGTTCATAGCCATTAGGCGCATTGCGGTAATGGACAAAGCCTTCTGGCACGGCCGTGGGGGCCGGTGTTGGGATCGCTGTGGTTGTCGCAACGGCCTGGGTGTCGGCGGTTGATGCACCCCCGCGCGATAAAAGTGCTTGTGGGTTTAGGCCACAAGCGGTTAGAAGGGGAATCGATAAAGCGAAAATAGCTAGGTAAAAAAAGGGGGTTGCGAGATGTTTCATAGTGCTTCCTATGTGTGTTTTGTGGTGTGGTAAGGTGTGTCTGGCGGGAAAAGAGCTCTAAGAGCGAATACAGGCTTGAATCGGTTGTGATTCAAGCCTGTCTGATCAATAAATCTAAACTGCTATGGGCTAACGGTGAGAGTGAATGCCCCTGTTGCCCCACCAAAACCGCGCAAAACAACGGTATAAGTGCCATCGGCCGGAATTTCGACCGTCGTTTCTTCGGCATCGCCGTCAAAGCCGAGATCAACTTCACCATCGGTGATCGATACCCCATCGGCATCAATGACATCTAAGACCAAGTCGAGATCAGCCAATGGCTGTGCGGAAATGGTGAGAGAGTCACCAGCGGCCGCGTCGAAGGACCATTCACTTTGACCCTCTAGGCCGATCGTTCCGTCTACGCTGTTCCCGATCTCGATTGTTCCGCTGATTGTTTCGGTATCTGTATCCCCATCAGCAATGCCAAATTCATCCTCGATGATTTTTGGCGTGCCGACATAGAGGGTGTAATCGCCACCAGACTCGTTGTAACCTGTAATTGTGACGATATAAATTCCATCGGCCGGTAAGCGAATTTCATCGATCTCTTCCCAGTCGACACCATAATCAACACCGCCTCCGGTTAGCGAAAACCCGCTAGGCCCGATTAAATCGATTACCGTATCGGTGTTTCCAATCGATGTGGCGATGACATCGATAGTTTCTCCGGCCGAGCCTGCGAAACTCCAGCTGTCGGTTTCTCCCTCGATCAATGTGCCACTGGTGTCGGTGTCGCGGGTGATTTCTGTTGATTCGGCCGTTAATTCAGCTATCGTAGCGAAGATATCGATGCTCGGTTCCGCAATGGTGATTTCGACAGCATTGGTAATTCCTTCCTCTTCGTACAGCGCGAACGGCCGAACAATAATGGTGTAAATCCCATTTTCGATGAAAGGCAGGCCCGCAATGACTTCTTCGGCGTATCCTTGATCGACCGCCGTATAGGTTAGCGATTGCCCAGCACCATCGATGACTTCTAGCGATACATCGGTGTCCCCGATTGTGGTGACTTGAATATCGGCCGCTGTGCCCCCTTCCATTTTCAGCGGGATCGCCAACGACTTCGCACCCCCATAAATATCCACTTCAAATTCAAAGGTGGCACTTTCACCTAGTGACAACTGCTGTTCGACACGGGTGAGTGCGGCGGTGCTGCTACCGGTTTCAGTGACATAAAGGTCGATGCTACCCGCTTCGGCGAAATAGTCAGACACTTCGATCGTATAGTCGCCATCTTCCGGTAAGAGGATGCCGTAAATCGCTTCCCCTTGTGGGCTGGCGCCGAAGTCGATCGGCCCGTTGATGACCAATGACTGGCCGTCAGGCCCGATAATATCGAGCATCGGATCATTCCCTTCGGCCGCTAAAGCTTCGATATCGACGACTTGACCGGCCGTGCCACTCAAGGTCCATTGCAAGATTTCATTGGTACCGAGCGGTTCAACCATATTGCTGTTTAAATCTATTGGGCCGACTAAGCGAGGGGTGGCTGGTTCCGTTGTGAAATCTTCATCGAACCCTTCATCAAACCCACTTTCATCAAACCCACTTTCATCAAAAAATGCATCTTCATCGATCTCTGATGGCTCAAATAAGACCAGAGAGTCGATGATTTCATCAACAACCGGCCCTTCTTCGGCTAAAACCTCATCTGAGGTGCCGGTGGTGATCATCGCTAATTGATGTTCCCCTTCAACGATGATAATAATCATTTGTCCCGATAAACCGGTCTCTTGTTCTGTTGCTGTGACAACCATTTTTGTGGCTGGGAAACCGGCCAACGTGATTTCTGTCGGTTCGTTCACGATTTCAAAGTCGAGCCCTTCCGCTTCGAATTGATCTGTCATGAGTCCCATCGGGTCATCCATTTCAAGAATGTCGCCCGCTTCTTCAATGGGAACACTAATGATGGTGACGATTGCACCTGTGTTGACAGAATCGGTTGTCGCAATGTCAAGTAACTCTTCATCTGACCCGATGATGCCGACCGTTAAGAAGCCGGTGGTACCCCAGTCATCAGGATGGAGAACGGCGAACCCACCAAGGTCATTTTGGTAGACCGCGTATCCTTCCGGCGCTTCGAGCATCATGGCCGGGCTATCTCCTTCGGCCATACTCTCTCCATCGCTTGTAGAATCTGCATTGTCTGATGGTGGACCTTCATCTGTGTCGTAAAGGATCATGCTCTGAGCCATCGCTTCAAAGGTTGGTAAGTAGTCTGCTGCTTCTTCTTTTTGCGTGGTTCCAAAAATAAAAACTGCGTAATTGTGAGATTCTGCTTTCGCAATCGCCATATAGTGCGTCAGTGTTACACCATCTTCTGAACTTTCAACTTCGATCGTGAGCGTTGCCGCTTCACGGCCGTTGATGATTAATTCCTCAGCTTCCGTTACAACGACAAACTCGTCTCCACCATTAATAAGCGGATTTTCCGCCAATTCGAGCAAAACCTTAGGCAATGTTTCAGCCGGTAGAGCATCAATTGGCCCTCCCGCAATGGTTACTGCGGCACCATCCCGCAGCTCACTGGGGCTGCCGATTTCAATATCACTGTCGCTAAATACCTTTGGTGATTGCGGGTCGCCGTCGACATGATAAATAACCCAATCGGCCGGATGATCGATCAACGCGCCAACAAAATCCTCTTGGTGTGTGATCCAGTCGCTTGTATCCAACATCTCGTTGGCTGCCATGTCGTCCATGGACGTGTCTGTCTCTACAGGTTCTTCTGTTGGCTCTGGGGTCGGTTCTTCTGTTGGTTCAGGAGTCGGCTCTAAGGTCGGCTCTTCTGTCGGTTCTTCCGTTGGTGCCTCTGTTGGTTCTTCTGTCGGCTCTTCTGTCGGTTCTTCCGTTGGTGCCTCTGTTGGTTCTTCTGTTGGCTCTTCCGTCGGTTCTTCTGTTGGCACCTCTGTCGGTTCTTCCGTCGGCTCTTCTGTCGGTTCGGCCGTGGGTTCCTCGGCCGGTTCGGGGGCTGGAGCTGGATCTCCACCACAGGCCGCTAACAGACTTAGCAAAATGGCTAAGGCTGCAAAGCGCAAAATAAATTGTATTCTCTTCATATTGTTTCCTTTACTGTGTACAAGACCTGTGCCCTATCTATGAGACTGCATGTATGTACGTAGGGGCTTAGGCGAATTCTTTAACTATTGCGGTTATATCATATTTGAGAACGGACCACTAGAGGTAATTTCTGCAATTTGTGATCAAACACGATTTCTTTTAAACAATATAGAAGGCGGGTTGCGCCGTAGATACGACACAACCCGCCTTCACACCACTCTGTGGCACACACAAGACCCCCTCTGCGGTGCAAATTACTTTGTGACGGTGAGCGTATAGTCACCGGCCGCGCCGATAAAACCGGCGATGACAATGGTGTATGTTCCATCTGCAGGGATGCTGACGCTAGCTTCTTCTAGCTCGCCATCAAATCCATAATCGATCAGTCCATCAGTTACTGAAGCACCGGTACTGTCTACGATATTCAATGTCAGGTCGAGATCGCCCATCGGTTGTACGACGACATTAATCGTTTCCCCTGCGGTTGCGTCTACAGTCCAGAAACTTTCTTGATCGGCCAAGACACCACCTTGTAATTCGGTGCCGATCGTTACGACACCACCGGTCTGGCCGGTCACTTCAACCGTGTTGCTATCATTACTTAGGACATCGCTAAAATCGGTGGCTGGGACATTGTCACCGGCCGTGATCGTATATCCACCCGCAACCGTTTCATCATATCCCGTCACACTAACGAGATAGGCACCGGCAACCGGTAAGCGAATGTTGCGAATTTCTTCGATGCTAAGAGAGCTGTCTTCATCCCAGCCGATGAGAGAAAAGCCGTTAGGGCCATAGAGATTTACGGTGAGATCGGCATCACCGGCCGATTCCACAACCACTTCGAGCAGTTGTCCCGCTTCCCCAAAGATCAGCCAATAATCAACGACACCGGCCGCAACTTCACCGCTGGCGGCCGTGTTCGCCGTTAATGCCTCTGCCGTGACCAGCCAATCTGAGACATTGTCAAGCGAATTTTCATTTGATGTTTCTACGCTTAGGGTAAAGCTGGTTTGCTCGCTTGCCGATGAGTAAGGACGGACGATGATCGTATGGCTGTCTTCTTCTGTGATGAAGAGGCCAGAAATCGTTTCAGTGTCATAGTATAGATCCATGACGCCGTAGATGAGTGAGTCACCACGGCCGCTTAACACTTCGACCGAAATATCGAGATCTTCCCCTTCTGGGGTCGCGGTAATATCGACTGCGGAGCCGATCGGTAAGTTAACAGGAATCGCTATCGCCATTAACCCGCCATTGGCATTGGTGGGGAAGGTGTAACTCGCTTCATCTCCAATATCGATTGCAGCGACATCACGCATCAAGGCGACTGAACCACTTCCCCCTTCAGAGAGGTAAACATCGGCCGCCCCAGCGCTGTCGAAGAAGTCCGCTACGTGAATCGTATAGTCCCCATCAGCGGGCAACCGGATACCATAGAGCCCTTCTGCTTGTGGATTGGTACTATAGTCGATTGCGCCATTGATTAAAATCGACTGGCCGCTGGCATCGAGAATGTCTAGGGCCAAGTCGGTATCTGGCGTGGTTGGGACCGCTTCGACATCGATAAGTTGCCCTGCGCTGCCGCTAAAAGTAAACCCGACCGATTCAAATTCGAGCCAATCGGCGGAAGCACTGCTGCCCAAAGAAATTAAGCTGATTAGACGGATGCCGTCGGTGTTGACGTTGACCGGTGCTGGGAGGCCGGTTTCGGATGGTACCTCTTCGCTCGTTTCGTCCATGCCATCGTCCATGTTTTCTTCCATGTTTTCTTCCATGTTCTCTTCCATGTTCTCTTCTTCCATCGTTTCGACCGGCTCAAATAAGACTAGGCTTTGGCTCATGGTTGCGAACGTCGGGAAGTAAATGGCTGATTCTTCTTGGGTGGTGGTGCCGACAAAGACAACCGCATGTGTTTCATCTTGAACGGCCGTGAAATACATCGCATATGGCACTTGATTTACAGGATTAATCATTTCGATCGACATTGTTGCCGCATCTAGTCCGTTAATCGTTGTCTCTGTTGGTCCTTCTGTAATGGTGAACTCTTCCGCTTCATTGCCAGCTTCTTGAGCCATCATATCTAGGTTTTCACTGAGTGTGCCGTCTGGCATTTCATCTAATGGGCCGCCGATGACCATCGCGATGGCTCCTTCTTCTAGTTGGTCTATGCTCATCATGTCAACATCGCCGTTGGTGATGACGGTGAAACCGAAGGTGGTTTCTGCGGTCCAATCGGCTGGATGACTCACAGAAAAGCCGGTTTCACTATTTTCGAAAGTCGCAAAATCGCTTGGAATTGCGGCCGTTGCTGGCTCTGGGGTCGGTTCTTCCGTTGGTTCGGGGGCGGGCTCTTCAGTGGGTTCTTCAATCACTTCTTCTACCGGCTCTTCT
>WTJY01000201.1:49151-57715 GCA_011524645.1 Anaerolineales bacterium
GGCTCTTCTACCGGTTCTTCTGCTGTTTCTTCTGCAGGCTCTTCCACTTCCGTTGCTACATCATCGGCCGCTGGGGCAGGTTCTTCATTGCCACCACAGGCGGCCGCTAGCAGCACAAGCGCTATCAATATCAACAAACGAATCGGGAATTTATATATCTTCTTCTTCATCACACTGTCCTTAAAACTATAAATTAGGGTGAGATATCATCACCACATACAATAAACCCACAAATAAAACCCGCATTCCTTTACGAAACTAAAAATAACAAACAGATAATTAGTTCGCGCAAATTTGTGAATGCGGGCGCAATTTTTATATGTAATTTTTTGCGGTTGTTATATTTTGCCTTGTGTAGGCTATTTTTGAGTCACAATTTGGTCACGATTTTGCAAGGAAATGTCAATTTGTGTGTGGTTGACACTTAGTATGTAATCTGTTTATCACCGTGGTCGAGAACTAGTTTAATGCGATGGATACGCACATCGAGCGGATCGAGTCCGAGTTGCTTGAGCAGTTCATCCGGCCGACCTGTTTTGCCCGGCTCCAGCGCCAAACGCATCGTTAAATCAAATATGCCATCATGCTCTTCAAGGGCTAAATCGAAAATCAACGGCCGTAAATCATAGCTTTTGATCTTTCCTTTTTTCGCTTTGCGCTCCCGTATGATCGATTCGGCCGCGATCATTTTATCAACCCCAGCTTTAAGAGCCTCGGCGCTGATCCCTTCTGAAATAGTGGCCCGAAATGTTGTTTCGCGGGTCATCGCTTGCAACGATGCTTCTTTGGTTTTGACTGTATACACCTCACGGATTTCAATACCGGGAGCGATACGGCTTTGCATCATCTCTTGGACTTCGGCCGGTTCTCGTTCTTCACGGAGCCAAATATCCATGACTTCGCAGTCACTGGTCGTGCCGAGGGCGGTGGCGGTGGCGAACTGCATTTTGGGGCGACGATTAAAGCCATGGGAATAATCGACCGGCACTTTGGCCCGATTTAAGATCCGTTCCCATGTGCGTGCCACATCGAGGTGGCTGGTATAGCGTGTGGCTCCGATTTTGCGGAACACCACACGAATGCGTTGGACATATGTTTGTTGCATAATCTTTTATGAAGCGAAAACGCCGCTTTCTTAGGCCTAAGAAAGCGGCGTTCTAATTCGTTTTCTAGCACCCCAGGAAGGATTCGAACCCTCAACCTACGGATTAGCTTACCACTATAGCTTTCGCTACCAGACGGATCTGTTTGTGGTCTGGACTATTTCTTCACCATCTCAGGTGCGACACGTATAGTCTCTACGGAACACGGCGGCCACTTTATAAACAAAACTAGCCATTCAGCGCACCTACCGATCTCTATAATCCATTCGGTACGCTTACTTGTCACGCATTATTCTAAACACGTCACTTAATTTACCGCTTTCCTCGGAGTTGCCATCAGCTAGGCTGGTCAGGGTTCTCCGATACAGTGTCGTCCACTCAACAGATTCCACTTTCTCTGTTGAGGCTCCATTTCTTAAAGTCCGGCGCTCTATCCCTTGAGCTACTGGGGCTTAGATAAACAGTATCTACTAAATTTTATATCAATCATCGAAAACGGGCGAAATTCCTTGGTAAATTCGTGGCCCGTTTAAGGTTTTAAGGACGACATCGGCCGAACGGCCGATCTTATCCGCGATATTAGTTACGCGCATCGGCTGGTTGGCGTTGGCCAACAGTACACAGAAGACCGCATCGACCAGCGAAGAACGTTGGGCGAAGTCATCAGGTAACTGGCTGAAATAGGTTTGGACGACATATTGGAAGCCATCGACACGATGGACTTCTCCAGTTTCCATATCGACCACGTCGATCTCATCAACCGTTTCATCAAATTGAACATCATCGATGCCCAGTGCTTGTAAGCGAGTCGCAAGATAGGCTCGTAGATCCATGGTGGATTTATCCCACCAATCGTAATCAATGTGGAAACGGGTATCTTCGGTCATTTGTCGAAAGACCGGTGCTTTTAGTTTCGGCCGTTTGCCGGCTAGAGGATTGCCTGCCATATTTTTATTGTTCTCCTCAATTTAGATAACTGTTTGAGAGAGTGGTTAGTGATTCGTGGCTCGTGATTTGTGGCGCGTCTAGGTGACACCCTTGCTTGATCACGAGTCACTCGAAACTAATCACTATTTTTGCCATTTTTGATCATCGAATTGCCAATATTGCTCGCCGACCGAGACGAAAGCTGGGTGGCGCACCAATTCATTGAAGATGACGGCCGGTGGAACCCGGCGTAACATATTGAGTGCGCTATAGATCGTTTTGGCGTGGACCGCATTTTGCATGCCATCATCACTAAGATCGGGGATGAGTTCGGCTAACACTTGGGCCAACGGCCGTTGTTTTTGTTCATCTTGGCGGAATAAAACATCGAGTGCTGCTGCGGCATCGGTATCAACAATCATCAAATCATCATAGTCACAGCCGACACCGCGCTTTCTAAGATCGAAGCGAATCCGGCCGTCATTGACATAGGCCAAACGGACATATTCTTTCCGTTCGCGGCGGCGGCGGTCGTAACCGATTTTGACTCGTCCCGGCTTCTCGGTTGCGGTGAGGTTGATATAGCCCCCCGCTGGAATTTTATTGGCTTCATACCAATCTTTTAGACCATAAATATAGCGGCCGTCAGCGACAACCCACACATCAAACTCTTCGGCCGATTGGTCATCGATTAAGGTAACGATTTGGCGTTGTGAAACACCTAGCGGGAAGAATGGGCTGATGCGGGATGAAAGTGGGAGCGTGCCACAGACCAAATGGTGGTAGGGCAACGTTAGCTTGATCGCTTGTCCATCGACAACCGATTCAATCCCTGACCATTCATCATCTATGTCTCGTTCAATGTGGAGTAACTGTTGTCCCATCAACATGCGATCAACTTCGATCGGATCATATTCTAACCGTTCCGGTGCTTCGCGAACGGCCGGTGGTTGCATTCGGCGCAAGTACCAAGCGACATTTCCGGGAGGGGCAACTTCATCGAAACGCTCATCTTGTTGTAACCCATAGTTCAACGAAAACTCTTGAACTGTCGCGGGGATAGATGGGTCCATATCGAGGTGGATCAGAATCTCTGGTGTAGTGGTCGGGCCACCCCCATTGATTTCAAGAACCGCTTCCGAAAGGTGCAAGTGACCAATATTGATATCGGCCAACATCGGTTGAATGAACCAGTCTGTAGCCAAGCGAATAAATTCTTCATGGGTTGTTAGACTGTTGGCCAAGTGTTGGGCTACGGTTTCACTGTATAGATCGATGAGTTCGGTCGCGTTTGCTGTTTCTACGCCGACCAAACCATCATCACTATCACCATTTAGTGGATGTTCGATTTCTAAACCGGCCGCGAATTCGCGAACACGTTTATTTTCAAAAACCACTTCAATCGCTTGAAATGAGCCAAACTGGGGGTTTGTAGCCGCACGAACGGCGGTGACTACGCCGTGCTTAAATTGCATCGCCGGGAATATAACTTCTTCATCGACTGAAAAAGAAAGCTTTGGCTGATAAACGGTTCGGCCGCGTAAACGCCGTTGCAGTTCGCGGTTCTCTTCATCGACACGATATTGCACAACGATTTGCGCCAAAGATTCAATCTTTTGCGGTTCTCCAACTTCCAAGAAGAAATTGTAGATTTGCTCAATATCCTCGTCTGTCAGCTTAAAATGTGGAGATGCCCAGTAATTGGGGTTCTGGGTTTGCATTGTTATCACTTCAATCTCCTAACAAACTATTTGTTTGATAATTCAGTGGTAAATTTGAGTTGTTGTTCAGGCGAGAAGTTCTTAGTTCTCTTACAGATTGGTGATCGGTTACGGGTTTCTGCTTGTATCTGCAAGCGTTTCCAATCACCTGCTTCCCATTAATTTATCCATAGTGAACCTGCTTAATGATAGGTTTCCATTTATGGCATTATGTGGTGAACAACAACTCATAGTAAATGTCAAAGTTTTTACGGGGATCGTTATTCTACTCCAAATCGGACATGATAGAAAATGATATAGCTTCCCTCTCACACCTTTTCAATAAAGTCGCGTGAATATCATTGTGTAACGATTCGATTGTCGGTACAATTTTCCTAGAGCTACATCAAATTTAGTGGTTGTTTCTCAGAATTAGACAGGATAAGAGGTATGACGATTCAGACTAGCAAGTTTTCCCCTATAGAAGTTCCCAAAGAGGCTCTGGAAGCCTATAACTATGGTAAAAACGCGGAATCGTCGCAAAAATACTCGGCAGCAATCGCACACTACACCGCCTGCATTGAATATGAAGCGGCCGCATCGTTTCAGTCTCGCGTTCTTGATCGACGTGGAAACTGTTATTGGCTCTTGGGGAAGTATGACACAGCGGCCGCTGATTTTCGACACGCGCTTGAAGTGACCGATAACCCATCACAAAAAGCGCGGGCATGGGCCCGTTTGGGTGAAGTCGCCGATGCTCGTGGCCGTTATGATGAAGCCCTAGAATTTTTTAATACCGGACTGGGACAAGGGATGAATGCGCGAGATGTGATGTCGATCGGCCGTGCCCATCGCGGCTTGGGGATCGTACACCGACGCCAAGGTAATTCCGAAAAAGCGATTTATCATTTGACCCAAGCATTGGCCGCTTTTCGCCAAGTTGGTGAAGCGCGTGAGCAAGCGCGTGTTTTGACCAGCCTCGGCCGGACCCGTTTAGCGCGTGGTGAATACCAAGAAGCGATCACCGCTCATAATGAAGCCCTTAAAATTCTGATTCCACTGGAAGATCGTTGGCGCATCGCTTTGGCGTATAACGATTTAGGTGAATGTCATCAGGCGCTATTTGACATGTTTACCGCTCTAGCTTTCCATCGCAAAGCGCTCGATATCGTGTTGGAAGATCACGCGGAAGTGATTGTGCCCGATGTTAAGCGCAATATGGGGATCGATTTGGTCGGCTGTGGCCAATATGAAAAAGGGGTGCAATATTTACAAGATGCGCTGGCAATGGCGGAAAATTTGGGTAACCGCGAGCAAAAAGCGTTGGTTCTTTACGCCTTGTCACAAGCCTATGTCAACCATGATGAGTTGGTGAAAGCGGCCGATACGGTCGAAGAACTCAGCCGCACGGCCGATGCACTGGGGGCGGATCGCTATCGGGCCTTGGCTGCTTATCAGCAGGGTGGGTTGCTTTTGGCACGTGGCTATCGTAGTCAAGCAGCCAGTCAATTCCAAGCGGCGATGTTGGCGGCGCAAAACTCCATGGACCGAGGAATTTTGTGGAAGTTGCATGCGATTATTAGCAGTGTGGTTGAAGATGAGGCGGTTTCGGCGATTCATCGGACGATCGCGGCCGATTTTATTCAACAAACCGCTTACCCATTACAAGATCTCCGGTTGCGTGAAGTCTTTGTGCATGCGCCGCCGGTGTTGGCGGTATTGGTCGCACAGGGAATTGATCCCGCTTCGTTGTTGCAATCCTGATGATGTGTGGAGGGATGGGCAATCGTGTCTATCCCAATTAAGTCCCTATCTTTGTTTAACTTTTTGTGCTTATTCTTTCAAAACATATCGATGGAATTATTTTGTCGTGTGACCCCACCATGCTTATTGACGAACCTGTAACGCCTGCACTCGGGCAAATGATTCTCCCGTTTCTGTTACATTGAGCCGCACACCTGATTGGCGATCATACACCCCGACAATCGTCTCGTACTCTCCCACGGCCGTGTCACCACCCACATAAACCTGATGAATCTGGATGACCACATCATTTTTTTGCCATGACCAAGAGGGAGCATCAAGCCTGTCTTCTTGGGTCAGAACCGTTCCTTCTGGAGATAAGACCTGTGTGAAAAGAACCACGTCGGTCGTTTCTATGGGCCAAACGACCGGACCAACTTTGGTTGGGTCTAGCACGCGCCAAACCGTCATCATTTCCGCTACCCCATTGGGGGGAACCGATTCGCCCAGCCATTTCGCTTCGAGCAATAAGAGCCCATCATTGAATTGGGCGATAGGTGCTTGGTCATTGACGGCCGCTGTGAGTTGGTAGCGGGTATAAAACGGGTCTAGGTCATCGGCCCGCATGTCGGTTTGCTCGGCTAACGTGACCCATTCTTTGAATTGTAGGTGTAAGTCGGCCGAAGATGCGGCGAAAATAATCGGCGTCGTATTTGATTTGCTGGGGATCAGCAAGGCGCGACGGCCGTCTACCCAGCGGGTGTCACGCTCTTTGTTTTCCAGAATGACCTGCGTGATCGATGTGTCATGGGCCGCACCGGGGTAGACAGAGGAAATGACGACCGGTTCTGCGCGCTCAAGTGTGGTATCTGCATCTGTGACGGCCGCCATAATGGTTGTTTGATACGCGGCCCGTACGTCTGGGTCTTGGGCCCAGCGGAAAAAGTAGGCGCGACTGGTTAGGATCGCGGTGATGACCAGCCACACGGCTGTTCCGGCGTAAAGTCGCTTTTGTTGTTCCCGATTGATTTGTTGGGCGATGAGCCAGACGCCCAAAGCTGGGAGCAGATAGATCATGGTCAACGCTCCCACGTTGCGCGTGGTGTTGGCGGTGGGGCCGGTAATGAGCGAGGGGATCATACCGACTCCGAACCAAAGCAGGACAAAGGCGTATTGCGGCCGTTTCCAGTAAACAAAGCAGGCGATGAAGCCGATTATGGCGAGGACGGCTGTAAAAATGTCGAAGACCGGCCGTCCCGGAATGTTATAGGCGAGAAATTGATCCCCTTGCCCTGAGATCACCAGTGCGCCAAGGGCGCGCAAGCTATTGTTCATTACCGGCCATAAATTACCGGTGAGTGCTTGATTGAGCGTGCCATCTAACATCTGCAAACGGGTTTCTGACTCTGGGAAATATTGCAGATAGATAAACATCGGGCTAATCAATACCCCGAAAAGGGCGAATGCGCTGGCGATTAGCCACCCTAAACGGCCCGCTTCTCGGCGATCGGTTAAGAAGAGGTAGGCGAGGAAGAGAGGGAAAATTAGCCAGAGTACGCGTGAGGCGAGATAGATGTAAAAGGTTCCTGATAAGAAGACGGCGAAGCCGAGAAACCAGACTAGCCACGGCCGACCGGCTTTGCGGGCATCCCATAACCGCCAGAAACAGTAGGCGGCCGTGGTGATAAAGAAGGGTAGGAGGGTGGCTCGTAAGGCCATGCGGCTGGTGACCAAGGCCCAATACGAAACCCCGATAAAACCGATCATGAGCAGGCCCAGCCGCCAATCCCCGAAAACCGTTGTGGCAAAACGGTAGCTAATCGCTAGCGTGAGCATGCCAAAATAGACACCGACTAAGCGTAAGGCGAAAAGATTTTCCCCGACCGCCGCCATGCTTCCCGCCACGAGATAGCTATAGAGCGGTTCACTGCCATAGTTGAGTGGGTAGTAGAGGCGTAAATCTCCGTCTAGGATGCTTATCCCTTCACGGCCGTGATTCGCCTCGTCATGGGTGAGCCCCGGTGGGGCGGATGTGAGTTGCCATGTGCGTAGGAAAAAGGCGAGCAACAGGATGGCGATGAGTCCAAAGCGGCGCATTAGATTGGGTTACGACGCTTTGCGGGCGACTGCGAACACTTCGCGCTCGAAGAACCAGCGGAAAGGGGGTAAGTCGAAAGCGATATACCGCAAACCGGCCATGATCGCATTTTCATTTCGGTTTTGTGGTGGAGAATCGAGCCAAACTTGTCCTTTAAATCCGGCCGCGTTTAAGGTGCGATGCATGCTCAACAAATCTTGCTCATTGACATGAACATCTTGGTTGACCGGTGTGATTGCGCGAGGGTCTTTGGGGTATTTGTCCCCTTGTCCCATCATGGTGCGAATCATACGAACCACAGGATAGGCGTAAACATCGTACCAACGGTTTGGCGCGGTATGAATGATGAACATGCCGTCATCTTTCATGACCCGTTTAATGTCTAGCATCGCTTCATGGAGTTCCCAAGGGTGCAAATGCTCGACGACGTCAAACATGAGAATCCGGTCGAAATAATTGTCTGGAAACGGGAGCTTTTTCGCATCAGAGAGACAAACACCCGCTTTGGCGTTGTGTAGGTCTTTGCCCATTTCGCTGAGTTCGGCGTTGATGACATCTTGGCTCATCCGTACCGCAACTTGCGCATAGTCGATGCCATATGCTTCGATACCGAGTTTCAGACAGTGACGTAAGATTTCGCCACGGCCGCAACCGACATCCAAGACGCGCATCCCCGCTTCTACTTCAGCCATCTTGAAGGCATCGTTTAAGCGACGTGATAGATGTTCCCCTTCAGATTCGATAAATTCTTCGTACCCTTCACAGGCGGTTAAAAAATATTCTTCGTCGTATAACGTCGAAGGCAGTGGTTTTTGATCGTTTTTATTAGCCATAATCGGCGGGATTATAACAAAAACGTTAGCGGGAAACAGGGAATCGTCTGGTTCTTGCGGGGCTATTCAGTAAAAACAGTTCGTCTTGTTCATGTTGTTTCGCTTCTTCGCCCATCCCCCAACCCCCTTCCCCCGGGAAGGGGGCTTCTTGTTTATTCGC
>WTJY01000198.1:0-3855 GCA_011524645.1 Anaerolineales bacterium
GTACAAAGCTTGATAATCTACAAAAAACAGAATTAGAGTTGCGCGAAAAATATAGAAATGAAGCGAACAAACGTCGTCAGGATGAACTATCGTGGAAAACAAAGAAACAGGAATTTGATGTCCGGCGTATTAAACTAGAACAATCTTTTTTGAACCAAGTCGAATCTGCGCAATCTTCTGTGATCGAAGATTTGTTGTTTTTGATGCGCAGGTCGAGCAACCCTAAAGTTTGGTGGGAGCGGGACTATCCCTATCTATTGAAAAAGAAGCTGCAACCCCTTGAAAAAAACGTGGCGCAAAAGTTGCTAAAGACTGTACAAGATGACATGAATTGGCTACTTGCAAGTCTTGATACCCCAGCACAGCGCAGTAGACTAGCTCTGGCGCAAATAGAAAAAAGGGATGTTACGCCGAGTGGTAAGTTTGTTGACATTGTCGATGTCCAGCAGGTTCGGTTGTTTGCGCGATTAGGCAGTGGTGTGGCATCCCTTCTTGGCTACATGGTTTTTGGCCCACTCGGATTCGCTCTCAGTATAGGCTCTGGTATCGCGACTGAATTCATCCTGAATAATAAGATTGAGCAACAGCGGGCACAAGTTGAAGATTATGTTGTACGTAGCGTTGATGAAACATTACAAACTTTTTCTAAGGTTGTTTTACAACGCATTAGAAGACAATATGCCGATTTTTTGCAAGAGTCAGATGAGGAATTTTCACGATCAATCAATGCGAGCAAGGAGCCTTTGTCTAGTATGAAAATTTTTGATACATCCGGTTTGGTGAAAATCGATCAATCTATTGATGAGTTGGAAAAATTAATTCGGGAGACGATACAAAATGAATACCAATAAATCATCCCAGAAAGACAAGGTTAATCAAGAACAAAAAACACAGGGATTACTGAAACGAATTTGGCAGCGTATGGGGGCAAATGAAGCGAGTAACCGATCGGTTAAAAGTGATTCAGACTTGCACGTGACGGAATCGACCTATTTTCCTAGAATCAAAGCGTTTCACACGAGACAAACGCAACTAAATGGGCTAGCCCAAAAAATGTTGGATCTGAGTGATTTGCTAGAGTTTCATACCGAAAGTGATGAGCTTAGGCATATTAAAGAGCGTGTGAGTAATGATACATTTAAGGTGTTGGTGGTTGGGGAGTTTAACAGTGGCAAGAGTACATTGATTAACGCCCTGCTGGAACAACATGTTTTACCAACCGGTTTACAGCCGACAACGGCCGTAATGAGCGAAATTAAGTGGGCAGAAATACCCCGAGCTGTTTTGTATTATCGCGCATCTGACGCGCCGGTTCCTGTTGAGGTACCTATCGATAAAATTCAAGAACATATTATCGTCGGGGATGACCAGAGCCAAGAGACCTCAGATCAGACGAGTCGTTATGAAAAATTGGAATTGTATTGGCCTTTAGAGCTGTGCAAGAACAGTGTTGAGATTATAGACTCTCCTGGGCTTAATGATAATGTTCTTCGTCAACAAACAACACTAGGGTATGTCCCACAAGCCGATATTATTTTATTTGTGTTGCGATCTAAGAAACTGGGGTCTCAATCTGAGCTTGAAAAAATAGAGCGGTGGTGGCAGCAAGGTTATCAAAACACCTTTTTTGTTTGTAATCAGATGGATCAGCTTAAAAAAGAAAAAGATCAGAAAGAGGTACGTGCTCATGCCCAGCATCGCTTGGCTCCGCTAACCACTCGTGGTGCGGATCATATCTTCTTTGTGAGTGCCAAAGAAGCACTCGAAGGTCGCTTGGAAAATGATTCTGAAAAATTTGCGAGATCGGGCTTCCGGCCGTTTGAGCAAGAGCTGGATCGATTCTTGGTTGAAGAAAAAGGACCGGTCAAAATTAAGCAGGCGGCTAACTACCTAAACCATATGGGACGGCTTCTTGAGCGCAACATGACAACGAAGCTGAACTTGCTTGATGGTAACTTGGCTGATATTCAGCAAAAAGCGGCCAAAATTAATCAAACTTTACAGCTGATTGAGCGTGAAATAGAAGTGTTGAACGGGGAACTGGCGACATTACAAACCGATCTAATGCATACAGTCCAGCCGATAGCGGAGAAGTTCTTTGCTGATTTTGCTGATTCACTGCCCGCAATCCTTGATCGATATGTGCCTTCTGGCGCGGCTAGTGCTACGTCGGTTTTTAACCGTACAACACAAAATGGGATCGCTCGAGATCTTGAGCAATTTAGTCAAGAACAAATGGGGAACGCACTGAATGAATGGCACAAATCGATACTGACCCCTTTGCTTTCACGATACATTAAACGTTTTTCACGTGATTTAGAAGAGCATTCACGACAGATTATCGGTTTTTTGGCTGATATTGAAATGGAATTGTCATCTAATCTTGATCCTAAGTCGGTACAACGAATGGTTGAAGAACACATGAATCATATTATTCAACGGCAATTTGGGATCAGAGGATTTTCCTTGGACCGAAGCGTTTCCCACTATGTGACGCCCGGCCGAAAATCGATAGAGGATCGAGTGTCATCTTTGGCGTTAGGGGTGGGTGGCGTCTTTTTGGCTGCGCTTGCTCCAGTTCTAGGGACCGCTGCGGTCATTATTGGTAGTTTGGGGTATGTGTTTAGTCGCTCGTTTGGAGATGCCACATATGATCGTTTGGTGTCTCAATCAGGGGAGAACATCGCTAGGCAATTTCGGGCGAAGAAATCTGATTTAGCGAGGCAAGTGACGCACGAAGTCGGCCGAAGCTTGAGCAAACTAGAGGGTGGTATACAGCAATCGTTTACCCCTGAGGTTGAACGGATTCGACATCTGTTGACCAGCACAATTGATCAAAAACAAGCTGATAAGAAGAGTGTGGATGAGTTGATCGCGCTTATTCAGCGCTCTCAGGAAGATCTGTGTCAGCTAAAAAATGAGCTACACGGTTTTTCCCATTAGTAAGGTGTGTGCTGTTATAGTTTATTGCGTAGCATTTTTTGCCTGTATTACTGCCCGGATGAGCGCTTCTTCTTGTTCAGGGAATACGGTGCGTGGATCGAGCAGGAGTTTGTTATCCTGAATACGGCCGATGATATAGGGTGGGGTGGTGCGTAGCTGATTGGTGAATTGTTCTAATTTTGGATGGGAGAGCGCGACTACTTTTGTTGGTATGGTGGTGCCGGGTAGACTGCCACCACCCACGGCCGATTGTCCATCTTCGACCGAGGCGCTTAGCCCAGCTTCAGTCAATGCTTGAACCCAACGGGTGGCCCTTGCTTCTAATTGGGAAATTGTTTGGCCGGTCAGGCGCCAAATCGGAACCTCTTGTAACGCTTCCCCTTTCGTGTAGTGAGAAAGGGTCGCAGCTAGACCGGCGAGACAGATTTTGTCCGGCCGTAGAGCGCGGGCCAGAGGGTGTTTTTTCAGGGTTTGGATTAGGTCGGCACGGCCGCAAATGATGCCAGATTGGGGGCCGCCTAGCAGTTTGTCGCCGCTAAAGGCGACAATGTCGCACCCTGCACCAACCCCTTCTTGTACCGTAGGTTCGTGGATCAGGCCAAATTGGACAGTGTCGAGCAAGCATCCACTCCCTTGATCATATAGAAGTGGGATATTGTGTTGATGAGCGAGCTCGGCGATTTCGCTCATATCCGGCTCTGTGGTAAAGCCGATGATGCGAAAATTTGAGTGGTGGGCGAGCATGATGGCGGCCGTGTTTTCATTGATTGCATTCGCATAGTCATGAAGATGGGTCCGGTTGGTGGTTCCAACTTCGCGCAGAATCGCACCTGATTGGGCCATAACATCGGGGACGCGAAAACCGCCACCGATTTCGACGAGCTGGCCGCGACTGATGATGACTTCTTTGCC
>WTJY01000198.1:3865-6322 GCA_011524645.1 Anaerolineales bacterium
GATGTTCGACATGGCTATCACGCTTGCCTCGCTTGCCGCTGGGGATGTCGAATTCAAGGTTGCTATAACTAGCGGCCGCTTCACTGACCGCCTGTTGGGCTGCGGTGCTGAGGGTGGCACGGCCGAGATTGGTGTGAATGACGATGCCTGTGGCATTTATAACCCCGTGGAGCGTGGTTGTTGTTTGCTTAACGATGTATTGCTCGGCGGATGTAAGGATTTGGTCGGTGCTGGGGAGAGTGTCTCGGTTGTGGTGCAAGATTTCTTGGCGCAGCGCATCAAGGGTGTGGCGCAAGGCTTCCGTGGTGAGATCACGGCCGTAATTGGCGTGCAGATCGGCCGTTTCGATTAATTTATTGATGCTGGGTAGCTGGCGAAGAAGAGCTTTTGACATTTTGGATTTTCGGTTTTAGATTTTGGATTGTGATTCTGCAGCTGAAGTTGTGGTTTCTGTGGGAGGCGTTGTTGGGGAGGGCTTTGGTGGATTTCGTTTCGGTTGGGGCGGCCGAGGGCCGGATGGGGCTGGTTTTGGCGGTTTTTGACGGACTTTGATCGGAGTAGAGGGGAGTTGGAGCCCTTCGGCCGTGCGTGTGCGAATTTGTAGAATAAGTTCTAGTAAAACAAAGACGACGAGAAGCAGGAGGGCGACCGGTATAGTTAAGGTGCGATTGATTTGTAGCCAGAGGCAAAACATGATCCATAGGCCGAGCCAGAGTGCCTGTCGTACGGTCGCAAATAGAGGTGGGTAAGCTGGGGCCGTCAGTCGTCTGTTGAGCAAATAAGTAAATGGGAGTGAGACCCCGATAATGAGTAGCGCGACACTTGTTAAGAAGGCTAAAACGACTTCTGTGTATACAGCATCTAGCAAGGCGGGGGAATTGGCCCGATCTTCTGCGACCGCTCGGACGAGATCGAGGCGCTCTACATCGATCACCCACAATGTGGTGGTGATGTAGTCAAGGGTGATAAGGGCCAAGACCGCTAGGGCTGATCCCAAAATGAGATAGGGAAAAATGCCGAGTTGCTGGAAGAAGCGACGGATCGTTTGCATGATAGGAATTATAGTGGAGAAATCGGGAATGGGGAAAAATTGAAAAGCTTAATGTAAGGCTCCTTGATGTTTGAACTTGATGCTAGTTGTCGAAGCGGGGAAAGATATACCCGTTGCCCCAGTCGGCTACGATATATTCCGGCTCGCGAGGGTTGTCTTCAATTTTTTTGCGTAGTCGGTGAATATGGGTATGGAGCCGATCTTCGAAGGCCATTTCAAGCGGCCAGATACGACGGATGAGGTATTCAGATGAGACGGTCCGGCCGGCGTGACGCATGAGAATATAGAGCATTTTGCTTTCGGTCGGTGTGAGCGTCAACTCTTTGCCATTGCGGACCATTCGCCGCTCGGAAAAGCTGATTTGAAGATTGTCATTGACATGGATTAGGGGGGAGAGGGTGTAGGCGAAGTCACCAATGCGTCGCATAACTCGGTTGACACGAGAAACCAGTTCCCCTTTGCGAAACGCATTCGGTTTTGTTTTGACAATGTAATCTTCGGCGAAGCGATCTAGCCCTTCGACGACCGTTTTTTCGGCGCCATCGGCCGATAGCATAATGATCGGTAAGTCGCTAAAAGTGAGTACTTTGCGACAAAAGGCGAAGCCGTCCATGCCGGGTAAGTCGAGATCGACAATGGCGAGGTGAGGGAGCCCTTTTTTCTGAATGAGTTCAAGCCCATCTTCGGCCGTGAGGCTGGGCCAAACATCAAACCCTTCTTCTTCTAAAATGTTTTCTAAAACACGAATGACTGCAACATTGTCATCAATGATTAAAATTCGTTGTCTCTCATCCATTTGCTGTTAGGTCCTAAATTAAACTGAGCTTTATTACAGCTAAACTGTTTCTGCTTAAGTGTTAGCCATGAGAAAATTATACCTACTCCACTACTCCAATAGTTGGATTAGATTTTATTTGATTAGGCTTAATATAGTTTCTCAAAAGTGATCTGTTGTTTTCCTCCACTCCTATGAGGAGGGGCTGGGGGAGGTGGATTTTATAAATTGCCCTCTCCCCCAGCCCCTCTCCCAATGGGAGAGGGGGACAAAACAGACGAATTCTAAAAAAATAGAAGATTTCTGAGACGCTGTACTTAATGTATGATATTTAGTTGATGGTGAAAATGGTCAGTGGCTTTTCCTATTAGGAATTACGGAGTCGAAAAGGGGGGATGCTAACTACTTTATGTATATCAAAAATCGGGGGAAAATCAAGGCTGATGGTGGTATTCGTTAGGGAAATCGCATCTAAATCTGCCAAAACCGGCAAGTTATGTAAACTCATTTGGTCTTTGTACCTATTAAGAAACCCATTACTTACTTTGGCGGTATTTTTGTAACGATAAATGAGCTAAATTATTTAGAAAAGGGTACAAATTTTACATAAAAAATCGATTTTCGTGTAATT
>WTJY01000133.1 GCA_011524645.1 Anaerolineales bacterium
AAATCGATAGTAACGTGGACTATTTTCACCATGACATATCACAAATCCTTGTCAAGGGGGTCGTGTGGGGCGCTTCGCGCCCCACACGACCCCCTTAAGACAACATTTGAAGCAAC
This sequence comes from Anaerolineales bacterium, assembly GCA_011524645.1. Classification (GTDB taxonomy): domain Bacteria; phylum Chloroflexota; class Anaerolineae; order Promineifilales; family Promineifilaceae; genus WTJY01. The sequence goes on from WTJY01000133.1 coordinate 117, forward strand.
TCTGCTATCCACCACTCTTCCCAAAATTAGAATGCGATTACCCTGCACCAGACAATCCTATGCCTGAACGATACTTGTTATGATAAACTCTTAGCCACATGATTACAGTTTTTCCTGAAACTTTATCGAAAACCATATTTCTAGCTGTGATAAAAATAAGAGATCAGGAGATCATCTTAGCTAAAGTTATTCTCTATCCCTATCTTTTGTCCCTATCACGAATAACGTTTTCAGAACCGATCAACCCATGAAGTTTTTAATTGAAGGTCAACTTGTTACCGCCCAACCGATCGCCCAATTCCGGCAGGCTCACCAGCTACCAGATACATTCGGTATCGCCCAATTCGCATCAGTCTTACCGTATAACCCGATCTGGTCCAATGCCACAATTTTGACCAATGCGGGAGAGCGCGCCAAACAAACGGTCCCCCATCATATCAAAATCGACCAGCTTCCTTTTCAAGTCGACAATCTTGTCTCTATTTTTCGCACCCAGATCGTGCAACACGCGGTCCCATTTGCAATCGGTGTAGAAGAAATAGAGCAAGTCACAGAGCACCTGCGTGACTTTTTACTGCGCCCAGCGTACAAATTAATCGAACTAGAATATAGCTATCGCACGGCCGAAGATTGGCATAATCGCGTCTTAGCGGAATTTGACATGGAAGCGATTTATGACACCACACTTCAAGAAACATCACAACTTGACTATGCGGGCCAGCCCTACGAAACACCCAATGGGGAGCAGTGGAAAATCCGGCCGATTCACAATATATTTGGCCCAGCGGCGCTAGAAATAGAAACCGGCCCGGATACCTATCTCTACACACATGATGAGATGCTGGCTCTACCGGCCGCCCCCCTCATTCAATCACTCAGCATCGATCTGGGGAATAAACTGGCCCAGAATATCACCAATATTCGCCAATGAGATAAATTTCATGACTAGAACAGCGGCCTATGGCCCCAACAAAACCGCATGCCACTATTCTAACGGGTGTATTTAGGCCCCCAATACAGTAAGTTTTTCGTACACTCGATCTCTCTCATACATTTTTTGACAGAACATTTGTTTTGCATTAAGATACTTACTACGCGAAAGCATTTTGTATTTATTCTATATCAGAACAGGAAAATAGATGTCAGATCAAGATCAAGCAGAGCTTTTCACAGAAAACCAACTTCCTCCACAAAAAGGGAAATATGGAATTACCACCAATGCGACCTTACCGGCCGTTTTAACCGCCTTTCAACAACACATGCGGGAACAAGGGTTCGCTAAGAACACGATTAAAGCGTTCGCCAGCGATGTCCGCTTACTACATAGCTTTTTACAAGATACCCCGATCAACGAAATCGGTACGGCCGATCTCAACAAATTTATGCATTGGCTCCTATATGAACGCGGCGTGCCCTGTAGCAAAAAAACCTACGCGCGTCGAGTAACCACACTCAAAGTCATGTTCGCATGGTTGACCGAAATCGGTATTTTGCCGGTTGATCCGGCCGTAGAAGTGGTCCAAGTGAGCGTCAGTAGCCCCCTGCCAGTCATCCCCAACGATGAGCAGGTCGAAAAAGCGCTGGCCGTTAGCCAATCATGGCGTTCCGGCGAAACGATCGATGGGACACCACGCAAAAAAGATACACGCCCCCACCTGCTCCTCACCCTCCTACTGCAAACCGGTAGCAAAAAAGGGGAAGCGAAAGGGCTTCACCTAGAGCATATCGAGCGGGAAGACAGCTTAAATCCACAAATATTTATCCGCTATGATAATCCACGCATGAAATACAAAGAGCGAAAACTGGCGATTGAACCGGGATGGCTGGATACATTAGATGAATATGTGGAGCAATACGGTATCGATGATGAAATCTTTACCTGTACCCCGCGAAATCTCGAATATATTCTACGTGACATCGGGGATGAAGCCGGTTTAGATCGTGGGCTACTCTCGTTCGAAAATCTACGCTGGACCTCCGCCTTACTCGACTTAAAAGCGGACACCGACGAGGAGATTATTCGGGAAAAGCTAGGTATTTCAAAAATTACGTGGCGCGAAACGAAAAACAAGCTGGAGCAACTCTGGGACAAACAGAAAAAAGCGGCCCTAGAAGAAGCCGGTCCCGCTCCCTCAAAGGAGGAGTGAGCCAAGAAAGCTACTAAATAGTTTAACAATGTCACATTTAAAGGTGGAAATCGAGTTTCTCGCGAACCGACTGTAGGGGTGGGGTGGCTGGCCATGATTTTCACTTTTTTGCCAGAATCAATCCCAATTCCAGCCATCCTGCCCGTTGTTTCTCCAATTGGATATCCTGTGGGCAGGGCGGCTGGTTGTTACAAGGTTCTACGATGCTGAAAAATTGCTCCCCAGCCGCCGCAGCCCCTACGGTTAGGCCGAAAATCGATGTTTGATTCGCGTTGTTCCATGATTAGAATCGTATTTGTTGGAACGATTGCCACCCTATCCCCCCCTACGAAGATCGCTCTAATGTGACATTGTTGTAATACACCTAGTCATTACAGGAAAAAAACACGTTACTTTTACGGGAAAGCCGCCCCAAAACGATATTCCCCATTGGCATTCCCCAACAAATCCCCAATCGATTCAGGCGCGCTCCGAGTTCCCGTAAACCCGCCATCAAGTGTCCAAAATTGATGTCCTGTAATTTGCGCCCCTTCGTGACCCCCTAGCAAAACATGAATACTACCCACTTCATCCGAGCCAGATGGTAGTTCATAGCCACGAGACCCGATCACCAATTCATCAAAGCCATCTTTATTCAAATCAAGCAGTGTCATATCGGAACCGAAGCGATAATTCGCCCCAGCTTCACCTATCAATTCGCCGATAGATAGATCGTTTTCATCGCGGGTATCAACCAGACTCAACCATTGATAGTTAACCGCAGTGGTCCCATCGGGTGAACCGTAAAACACGCTCACCGCTCCGGTGTCTATCCCCAGTGTATCAAACGCTTCTTGGGGTGTTCCGACCACTAAATCAGCATAGCCATCTCCATTCAAGTCCCCCATAGCCAATGATTCCCCAAAATACTCCCCCGTTTCAAGCGCAGCTCCGGGAAAACCCTCAACCGTATTAACTGGGTCGGTGTCGGTATAAAAAAAGGCACGGTCTTGAAAAAAGTAGCTCTCATAAGCCAGATTTAGGCTTTGCTCAGACCCACGCAACACAAGCAGCAAACCGACATCTACAATATCGCCACGGTCTTCATAGACAATCCCGATAACCAGATCATCATAACCATCGCCATTCACATCACCGGCCGTCAGGGAATCACCCAAATTATCATTCGCTTCATGGATATCAACGGGGTTGCCTAGATTTTCATCAAAGGCGCCATCCCCATCTGTGTCCACATAAACAGCCATCGAATGCCAATGATAATTATTTTGCGGCCGTAAACCGGCAGATGTTCCATGGATCACATTGACCCCGCCAGCGTTATTCCTCCCATCAATATCTTCACCGAAAGCACCAACCGCTAAATCGTCATAGGTATCCCCATTAAAATCCCCCACGGCCAGTGCATCGCCGACGAAATCATACGCCTCAACGCCCCCCACAATATCCCCAAGATTCTGAATCACGCCAGACCCATTCTGTTCTTGGAAAAAGTCACCTTGGTCGATAAAGTGATGCCCTACGTGAGTCAGCCCATCGGCCGTACCAAAGAGTATCTGCACCGCCCCTGCATCCTCGACCGAGCCGATATCCTCATAGGAAACCCCGATCGCTAAATCGGTATATTCATCCCCATTGAAGTTTCCAGCAGCGAGCGCCCCTCCAAATCGATCATTGTCTTCCGGCCCACCGTAGATGTCGCCGATAAAAGTACCGGTTCCATCCCCTTCTGGGTCCCGATAACCACCGCTTTGGGTCCACCGCTCGTTATCATCGGCCGTCAAACCGGCCGCAGAGCCATAAATAATAAAGACAGCCCCCCCATTTACCACACTCCCGACTTCAGCAAACGGAACCCCCACCGCCAAATCGGAATAGCCATCACCATCAAAATCGCCGGTCGCCAAAACGGAGCCAAACAAGTCATTCGCAGTCGTCGATGTCTGCAAATCTCCGAAAAACGCCCCCGCTTCACCAAAGCCCCCATTCAGTTGCCAAATTTGATTCCCTTGAGGTGTTAGCCCATCCCAACCTCCATAGACTACATTCACTTGCCCATGCCGTGAGCCGGAACCCAAATCCGCATAGGGGACACCGATCACTAAATCGGCACAACCATCCCCATTAAAATCGGGTTGATCTGAGCGGTATTGCCCGCGCGGGGGGTCAGAACTCTCTCCAACGGCCGTGCCGCTCGTTTGAATCGCAGGCAAATAAACCGTTTCAGGGCAAGCAGGGGCATCTGTTGCCTGTCCCTGCGTCTTTGTCGATTCAAGACCAACGGCCATCAAGCAGGCCACTAAAAATCCGGTCATCAAAAAATATTGGCGCATGTTATAAAATCTCCTTGGCTAATCTATCACAAAGCGTCGCATGCTTACGAAACAAGCAGCATCCCTCAGATTACATCGCCATCTAACGCTTGTTACAACTCAAAGACCAAATACAACCAGCCCCAATACATATGACGACAACTTGAGCCAATTATAAGCACATCAGTGAGCAGGTGGCACGTCCGCTAACCGAAACGCACGCCAATTCGCCCACACAAAAGAGAGCAACGCCGCCAGCGAAATCCAACCGGCCCAACTAAAAACGGCAGCGGGATCGATCTCGTAAAGAAAGCCCCCCAGCAAGGCACCCAAAGCAGCGCCCATCCCTCCAAATACCCCACCAAACATCCCTTGGGCGGTCGTGCCCAACCCCTCCGGGGCGATATCATCGGCATATTGCACCCCAGCCAACCAAAGCAAACCAAATGAAAAACTATGCAATAAGCTAATCGGCAAGACTTGCCACGGCTCGGTCATGGCAACATAAGCAAAGGCGCGGACCACAAATGCGGCCAGCGCGACCCCGATCAACAGCTGGGGATTCCAGCGCTTTAAAAAGCGGTGAGCGGTCAAAAAGACAGGGATCTCGCTCAGTGTCGCAATCGTGAGCGAATATCCCATAATCGATCCGCTCGCCCCCATTTGGTCGAGATACAAGAAGAGGTAATTCATGATGAGCGTCAAACACATTCCGCCAGCTAAAGTGACCAGCAAAAACCAAATCCAAGCGCGGTTCCCCATCAACTCCCAAAATCCACTTGAAAAAGAGCGGCGCAAAGGGACCGGATGAATATCAACTTGCGTAGCGACGAAAACCATACAAGCATAAATAGCCAAGCTAACCATAAACAGCCAAGGCAAACCGGCCCAATCGACAATCCAACCGCTGACAAACGCACACAAGGCCCAACCATAGGAACCCCAAACACGAATCCGGCCGTAATTTTCTTTCTCCGCCCCCAAAGCGACGACCACACTATTATCGACAAGCGGTAAAATCGGCGCGAAACTCAACGCATACCAAACGACAATAGGAATGAGCAAGTTAAAGTTCTGCGTTCGAGTAATCGCCAACACGGCAAACCACATCGATACGGCCGAACCGACCAACACCCAGCGATGTTTTTGCGTCGCGTCCGCAATCCCGCTCCAAACAGAAGCACTAAACAAAGTCACAAAAGGGACAATGCTAGCCAACATACCGATTTGTCGGCCGGTCAATCCCAATCCTTCATAGTAAAGGGTCAAAAACGGCGAGAAAAGAGACAACGCACTAAACATCGTGAAATAAAACGCTTTTGGAATCCGCATACGGGGATGCTATCCTGTTCCACCTCAAAAAGAAAAAAGCAACCCATTTCCCATTTCAAAGCTGACATGATTTTCAATCCTTTTCAGGAGCCAAATCGACACCGGGCCGGATCTCATAAGTACAGCGTCGCGCCCCATCCAAAATATAATCCTGTCGCTGCACAGAAGCCCCAGCCAACAAACTGCGGAACAAATTTTGCTCGGCCGAGCAAAACTTTTGACACGCCTGCGCGGCCGTGCAAATCGGGCAATGATTTTCGATCAACAGGAAAGAGCCATCCTCTTGGGGTTGCACCTCCGCCATATACCCTTCGGCCGTCCGAATCTCCGCCAAAATCTCCAATCGTTCAGCCAGCGAACCAACTTCAGCCAAGCGGGCTTGATACACCTGCAACTGATTTTGCGCCCGCATATCGATCACTTGCCCCAGCGCCTCCGCACCCAAGACATGATCGATCAACCCCAACATATCGGCTAAAAGTTCCGAATTCCCATTTGGGAAAAACTTATTCGCCCCAGCGGTCAATTCCCACATCTTCGCCGGTCGCCCTTTCGGCCGTGGGGCCTCGGTATAGGTCAATAGCTTTTCATCCTGCAACGCATACAAATGCTGTCGCACCGCCATCGCCGTCACCCCCAACTGCCCCGCAATCGTCTGCGAATCCTGTGGTCCCTGTTGCTTCAAAATATCCAAAATCGCCTTACGTGTTTGAAACTCTTTTCTTCTTTTTTTAGATGTCGTCTTTTTAGTCATGATCTCTTTATCCACTACCACTAAACAACAAATTTACAGACTCAATACACCGTCTCAGAAATCTTCTGAATTTTATAATTCGTCTGTTTTGCCCCCCTCTCCCGTTGGGAGAGGGGAGCTTTTGATTCAATGAACAAATTTGCCTTAAGGCAAAGCATTCGCCAGATGTGTCTAAAAATGACGAAGATATTGATGTAAACAAGTATAGCTAAACCAGCCAATTTAATAAATTTTTTTCTTTACAAATAAAAAATCTCTGTTACAATGCATTTTATAAAGATTTTTCTTTACAAAATAATTCAATAACTTGGAGAAATAATTCATGAACCAAAACCATTGGCAAAACAAACGCATCGTCATTACCGGCGGCACATCAGGCTTGGGTCAAGCGTTGGCCCACCAACTCGACCAAGCTGGTGCACAAGTCGTCATCGTCGCTCGTAACGAACAAAATTTAGCGAAAACCACACAGGGAACCAACATCCATGCACTACGTGGCGATGTCGCCAACAAACATGATATTTATCGTATCAGCGGCGAAACGGCCGGTATCCTCGGCGGCATCGATTACCTATTTAACAATGCCAGCTATCTAGGCCAATCCCCCTTGCGCCTTTTGCTCGACACCGACTGTGAGGATATCGAACAGGTTCTGCAAACCAATCTAGTCGGTTTATTCCGCTTGACCAAGGCGTTTCTCCCCAGCATGTTGCTACAAAACAGCGGGACAGTCATCAATATCTCCAGTGACGCGGCCGTAAGCCCCTATCCGGAATGGGGTGGCTATAGCATATCGAAAGCGGCCGTCGATCACCTAACCCGCATTTGGCATGAAGAATTAAACGAACAAGGGATTCGCTTCTTGGCGCTCGATCCCGGCGACATGCACACCCCGATGCACCTCGCCGCTATCCCTGACGCAACCCCTTCTGAACTGCACGCGCCCAGCGATGTCGCGCGTGATTTATTGTCATTTCTTAGCCAAACAGCAAGCACCACAAACGCCCAAGTCCGCTACGGCCGTTCTGAATGGGCTACAACAGGAATAACCGCATGAACCAAATCAATATCGCCACCACCAGTAATCGCCACCGGCCGAATAGCCAACTTTTAGTGATCGATACAGCAGCCCCCCACCCGATCAATCATGTCAACCGTCAGGCGTTTGTCGATCAATTTAGGGCCGGAGATGTCATAGTCGTCAACGCGGCCGCCACCCTGCCCGCCAGCTTTTCCGGCCACCACCAACCCAGCGAACGGCCGATTGAGCTTCGTCTCGCCCAAAGCCTCAATCCCGGCATTTCCCGTTTTACCCATTGGAAAGGGGTGCTCTTTGGTGCTGGTGATTGGCATCTAAAGACAGAAGATCGCACCGACATCCCGGACCTAGTGGTCGGGGATCGCCTTATTTTCGACCATCAATTACAGGCGGAAATTCTCCATATCTCCGCAGAAAACGGCCGGTTGATCGAAATCGCCTTTATCGCAGAACCGGACAAACTGTTGCACCAACTCTATCAAGCCGGTCGGCTGATTCAGTATTCTTATCATGAAGAAGCGCTCGATTTATGGGATGGGCAAACGATTTTCGCTAGCACCCCGATCGCATTAGAAGCCCCCTCCGCTTCGTTCTCGATCACGTGGGAAATGGTCTTGGGCTTACAGCGCAAAGGGGTTCATGTTGTCTCGCTCATTCATGCGGCCGGTATTTCCAGTACCGGTGAAGCGGAGCTAGACCAACTACTCCCCCTACCGGAGTATTACCATATTCCGGTTGACACAGCGGCCGTTGTCAATCAAGCCAAGCGAGACGGCCGACGGGTCATCGCGCTCGGTACCAGCGTCACCCGCGCCCTAGAAAGCGCGGCCGACGACCAGCACCACCAAATCGAAGCGGGCAACGGCATCGCCACCTTACGCCTCAGCCCCGATTACCAGCGCCAAATCGTCACCGGCCTCTTCACCGGCATGCATGAAGATGGCACCAGCCATTTGCAACTGCTCCAAGCGTTCGCCCCTTGGCCGGTCATCGAAACCGCCTATGACCAAGCGAAACAGCGCGGTTACCTCTGGCATGAATACGGCGACACTTGCCTAATATTGGCATGATAACTCAGCCGATGTGTCAATTTGCCCCAATCAAAAAGGGGTTCATCGCACCTTAGCGATAAACCCCTTTTCTGATGACATCACCATCATCATAGGCAGGTTCAGACTCGCGAGCCCCCCACATCTTTCACACAACGAACGACTAATTACAGCGTGTCAAAAGTAATCTATCGTTTTCCTCCCCTCCGATTAGGAGGGGGTGGGGGAGGTGGATTTTATAAATTTCCCTCTCCCCCAGCCCCTCTCCCGTTGGGAGAGGGGGGCAAAACAGACGAATTGCAAAAACTCAGAAGATTTCTGAGACAATTCACTAATCGTCCGCCACATAGAAAACCAGTTGGGTGTAACTCGTATTACGAGTCTCACCAATCAGCGGAATAACATCGTAATCGATATCGATATCATATTTCTTCAGCCCTTCGAGTGCTGAGTCCGCATTTAGTTCATCTGTGCTAAAGACACCGGTTTTAAGCGTTAACTGCTTGTTCAATGCGGCTCCAGGGAATAACTCATGGCTATCAGCTCGGTCAAACAAGACCAACGGCCCTTGGGTCACCCCATTAATCGAGATATTTTGGTTTGGCCCCGTCGGGGTAACCTTTAGCACCACATGCAAATTCTCAAACTTAAATTCCCAAGGGTCAATCGTCTCCATTTCGAGAGTGAGTAAGATATTCGCTTCCCGATCGTCGATATCGATCTCTTTTTCCCCTAGCAAGCGGGTTGAGATTTTGAAAATCCCTTCCCAACCAGCAGACGCATATTTACGGGTCGCGGCCGCTTCCGTAACAGGGACCGTTACAGCAGGGGTCGTGGGATCGGCCGGGTCAGTCGCGATCGGATCGCTTGGGGCTACAGGGTCTGTCGTGGTTACAGGGTCTGTCGTGACTGGGTCTACAACAGGGTCAGTGGTTGTATCTATATTTTCTGGCATTAGTACTCTCCTTAATCTTTACCAACAACAAACAACATGGTCGCTTGTGCATTGGTACGGTTTGGTTCAATCGGGTTGCGTGGTTCAAGTTCATAATCGATTCGCACATCGACTACTTTACGGCCGGGGGTCGCTGGGCCCGCATCACGCGGGGTTCCAAGCGAGCTAAAGATACCGGTATTGATCGTCACTTGGGTTTGATACGGCTCACCCGGCACGATTTCAGCGGGTCCGGCATCACCAGGGCCACCGATCAACACCAACGGTCCTCGTTCTAAACCGTTAAATAAAATATTGTCCCGTTCTTTTAAGACGCTATCGTCATCCGCCAACTCTTCAGAGAAGTTAAAGAAAAGGGTTACGACCACGTTGCGGGCAACAAGATCTAAATTGCTCGTCGGCATCATTTCAATGATGATATTGAGAATCGCCGCACGATCGTCGATATCAATTTCTTCTTCAATATCTTCGAGTTGCGTCAAAATACGGAATGGTCCGTAAAATCCAACCGACCACGGTTGCGAAGTCGGATCGCTTGTCCCTTCAGGGGTTACGATTTCAGGCATAATTCTGCTCCTATCAAGTAAAATAAAATCGGTTAATCAAATTTGAGCACGCGCAGGTGCTCATTAATAGCCGCGTCATCCAAAATCTCGCTATATGTCGCAAAGTGATGGATTTCAATTTCGCAAAGGCGATCACGGCCGCTATAAAGCTCGTTTCCGGCACCACCAAAGATAACTCTTCCCCCCGCCACGCGGCCTTCCGGCACAGGGATTTTGGTAACCTTTGTTTCGGTATCACTTTCTTTGCGCCAATTTAGCGTAAAGTGGTCCTCATCGGCCGCAAAAGAAATGGTGAGATAAATGGCCTCTTGTACATCGCTATCCCGCACCCCCGGTAGGATGACAGGCTCATCGGCCACTGTCGGTTTAATATAAAAATGCCCATTACTCGGCAGCGCAAACCCGATCGCATCGAGGAACCGCTGATTCTCGGGAACATCTGGCGCGTTTGAAATGAGCGGGCCACGGCCGCTATGCTTCAACCGAAACACCATTTCCCAAGTCCGGTCTTCATCCCGCCCCCAGTCATAGGTCATCCCGATTTCACCACGTGCCTGTGGCGGGTCAAACGGAAAGCGTACATACCCTTGACAGCCAGGAATATCCGACTCGGTAATCACTTCGGCCCCATCATAAAGAGACATGTCACATGCCCCTTTAACATCGGTTGCTCGTGCAGCCTCGTTAAAGACATATAGATGGGTCGCCCGATCCGCCACATCTTCTAAGGTCTGCTTACCGCTCCCCGGTTTGCCGTGGGTATTGTCGTTTCCACCATTCCCTGTTCCATTTTCATCATGACCACCATCACCATCCCCTTCTCCACTCGGATCAGCGGGTGGCGTGATGAGTCGTGGATCATCAAACACCTCTCCTGTTTCGAAATAAGCCAGCATATATTCATACACAGCCTGTTTAATCTCTTTTAATTCGTTAAAGGTTTTCCCACCGGGGTGATCGGCCGCTTCATCAAGGTAACCTTGCCACCAAGGCACAGCGAAAGCCCATTGGTTATCGATCACATCGGCAACCGCCTCACCAATTCGCTCTTTCTGGCTGAGCCCACCGATATCGACACCGGTCGAAGTAATCTCATTGCGATAGACATCTAAAACCAAATTGATGATGCTCCAATTTGGCACTTGGTGGATCACCGCACGAGTCGGTTTTTCACCGGTACTAATCGGGGTATCTCCCTTAGGTGGCACACGACTGACATAGGTCACGCGATGCAAAACCCGCCACGCGATATTTTGATTCCCTCTGGCCGCCCGCAACGCCTTAGCATTGGGATCATTGCTTTCTAGCCATTCCTTGGACACAACTTTGTCCCAAAAGGTTTGGAAATGTTTTTTATCGGGTACCAAATAGAACGACTTAAAGCGATACCCATTGACCTTACCTGGATGATCATCGCGGGTATAGAGATCGTTGGGATTACCGGTATACTTTTGCAAAAGCGCTTCCGGATTGGCACTAACGCTTAGCCCAAAATTAGCCCCTTCCTGTTTGGTTTTCATAACTGTCGTATTGATATGGCCCCCTAACAAGAATTTAAGGCCAAAACCGACACCGACGGAGCCAGAATAGAAGGTGGCTCCCGCATCAACACCGGCCATCCCTTTGAACGCGTATCCACCGCCCGAGGATTCTGTTCGCACCACCGAGGTTTGGTGTTCTTCAGTAAACATGCCTCCGGTTGCGGTCCAAACATAGGTATTTACGATGTTACGGCGGCTAACACGAGCATCCCAGTCATAAGGCATGGTGATATTGTTTTCGACGAGACTGTCCGCATTGTTGGCTGGATCATCTTTTTGGAAATGAAGCCCTTGCTCACGTCGCCCCAATCGGCCGGCATTAAAATCGGCATAGTTGGCCGCAAGTGTCGCTTCATACGCTTCGATCTGCTTTTCAAGGTTATTGACTTCTTTGGGCTTGAAATAGCTACCCCGCTCAACATCGGCCGTCGGCCAGTCGGGATCGTTCATAAAGCCGATTTTGCCATCGAGCGTTCCTTGCTTGGTATAGGTCGGCTCGATCTCAAACATGATAATGTTGTAATCTTCTTTAATGTCAGGGTCTGGAACCATAGACACCCCCATGAGGGTACCGGTCTTACGCATCTTCATCGAATAAACATTGGCGACACCCGATTTGACAAGCGCATATCCCACATTAGCGAACTCCCAACGTCGGCCGAGATCATCGTTAAAAATATCGTTGCGAGCTTCCCAATTACCGGCCGCTTCCAAACGGTTGCTCATCGTCCGATTCGTCCCGATCGTGGCCCCACCTTTGCTCAAATAATCGTAATTGTTGCTAAAGGTCGCCACCGCATCGATATTCGCCTTAATTTTGGTGAGCACATAGCTAAAGAAAGCCCCCAACGCAGCACCATTTTCAATTTCTTGCTCGATCCCCCAGCCCGCTTTCAAATCCCAGTTTTGATCAAAACCGCGATTGCTACTGGCATCAAAAATTTGCGTCGTGTTTTCCGCTTCGTTCAACTGCACGGCCGATGCCCCATAATAAGAGGTATAGCTATACGCACTGTTGTAATACGGCCGGGTGTGATTTTCACTCGGCAAGGGGGGAGCACCTTCGATATAGCCGATCAGCGTGGGGTCTGACTGCGCTTGACCGATATAAACCAAATCGAGATCGCCCACCTTGTAACCGGTTTGGGTCACACAGTTCCCTTCATCGTCTAAGTAAACTTGTACCCGCTTCATAAAGGCTTGGAGCAACCCATCGGCCGACATTTGCATATCTCCATATTCAGCCGCACCGCTACTCGTGGCTTGATAAGCGAGATAACGTGTTTTCGCCCCATCTAAGATATTGCGCACTTGCGGAAGCTCTGCACCCAGCGGGGCGGTCGAAGGTTGCCAAAAAGCGGCGATCTCTTCGGCCGTGGCGATATTCAAGGTTGCATGGTTACCCCGCCCCGAGCCGTCTTTCACATAGCTGCCACTGGCGGTCGAAATCGGCCAATACCCCACGAGATCATTCTCATTACCCCCTAGCAAGACAAAGCGATTGTCATAAATTTCTTCTTGGGACCGTAATTCTCCCCAAATTCGCAGGTCATCCATCTGACCCACAAGCGGATATTTGAAGCTGTCATTGTCGGGCAATGCGCCAAACGTTAGGCGGTCAGCCATGCCATATTCAACCATAGCGCTACCGGTCATACGGGTGCTAGCGGTCCGGCCGTCTAAATAAATGCTCAACTGCGAGGTCAGACGAGAGGTGACCCACATCGCTTCATCAGAAAGTGTGGCGGTCATGCCGCCGGTTGAGTCATTGGCAATCAGCCCCTTGTTCTCTTCAAAGTCCCAATTGGCGGCCGGTTTACTGACCCCAAACGGTACCCCTGAGTTAACCGCCATCAGCTTGATTGCGCCAGCCGATAAACCAACCGTCCACGCCCGCATATTGCCGATCAGCCCGTTATACCAACCTTGTGGTCCACCATCGGCCGTGTCCCCTTCAGCCGTCATACAGCCGATACTGGTCATCGCCCCCGATTGTTTTAGACCGATTTTCCCATTGGTCCGATTTTTACGAGAGACATAAAAGACGTTGATCTCATTATTACGGCCGTTGTTGTTAATATCATCACGATGCTCTTCCGCCCAGCCCATTTGCTCTCGCGTCGGATCAATATCGCTCGGCTGTGGTCCATGCCATTCCCCTTGGTCAAGGTCAAAGCACCAAACACCAGAATCTGAAAGCCACATCTGCCAGCGATCCGTATCAGCCTCATCGGGATCATCTTCAAACGAAATATCACGAAGCTCACAGCGAGCCGCGATATAGTAGCTGACATTCTTTTCAATTTGACTACCGCTAGCAATTTCGACGCTTTTCTCTTTCCCTTCCGCATCGAGCATGATATAGACGAGGAAGAGCGTTCCATCTGCGTGAACCCCCAATTGGAACGCCATATCGGTCTGATCCGCATTGGTGCGGGAAATAATATATTGATCATCATCCCCACCAGACCAATTAATGGTACAGTCAATGGTGAATCCCTTGCTTGCATTCAGACCACCACTATCTTTTACAATCGCTCGTTGGTGAATCTGGGGATCAAATGAAAGGGCATGATTACCGGTACAGACGGCCGCCACATGAGACCACGCATCCGGTGCGATCTGAGCATTGGTTACAACCTGCCGTTTACCGGCCGAAGCGACCACCTCATAGCCCGAGCGAAGTAGCTGAGTCGGTACGATCACATCCCAATCGGCCCGTTTGTCCGCATCATCCGGGTAGGTCCCCTCATTCTTAACCAAACCGACTTGAGGGGCGTGCTCAAGCGGAATTGACACCGCTTGCACCTCGGCAAATTTCCACCAGAGGCGTAAAAAGCGAACCGTTAATATCCCAGACAAATCGGTTTCAGTCAGCGCAAAATCCCATACCCGTACCTCTTGGATCGGCACATTCGCACCGCGATAAAAATATGGGCCAACAGTTGTCGTGCGTCGCTCCTGATCGCTGGGATCTGGATGCTCTTGCAAAAACTCGTTGAGATCATCGATCCGATCTTGAATCTCCTCAGTATAATCATTGTCTAAATCGGGTGCGCCCAAGTTGAGATATTCAATTTCATCATATCCCGCATAATCGACGATAAGTGAAGCCCGCTCATCTTCATTCATAAAGATACGCATATACCCATCGCGATTCTTGCGCAATTTTGGCGTATCATCGGTCGCATCAATCGTTTCCGTAACAATATCCCAAACAAACGAGACAAAAAGGGATTCTCCTGGACCAACCGTAAAGGGGGCGAATATCCCTTGCGCTTGATTGTTCTCGTCAATAAATTTGAACCAAATCCCATCCAAATCGATCTCTGAGTAAAATATATGCCCGCCATCTTCATCCGAAATCAGCTGAAATAGAGAGCCGGTATCAGCCGCTGTAACAGGGGCATTAATCCGCAACCCGATCGTAAAGGATTCGTTATAAGGAACTTTTTTGTTGTCCCCATCTTGATCTTTGATCGGATTCCCATTTTCATCAAGATCATTGCGCCAATTCGCTTTAGAGCGGAGAAGAGGCTCTCCATCCTCCTCTAATTTGGCCAAATGGTTTGATCCGCTAAGGGACAAGGACCAAGCGGAGCGCAAGCCAAGGGCGTATTTCGCTGTATCGGTTTCCCCATTCAAGGTCATTAGTCGGCTGTCACGTACCGTACTTTTAGCCACATCATCTAAATCGACGCGGTCCGGCTTAACCCAAGCTTCTAAACCAAAGTCTCCGGGAGCGGAAAGGGCCATTAAGTTATCTTGGTGCAGATCAACCGTTGCAGCGATTGCGCCACCTTGTTCACGCACATCGAACCGGCCGGAAATCGCGACCGGTGCATGGACCCAGCCACCGAAATTCCCCTGTTGACGGAGCGTAGCGTTTGGTGTCGGTTGCAAAATCGCTTCCCCACCGTTTTGTGGGATCACCGGCATGACCGCCATAAATGTAGGTGATCCGGCCGCATCAACCAGCCCCGGCAATGGCTCCCCGTTGTAGCGGACATTGGCGTAGTAGTCATAGAACAGCTTATCCCCTTTGATCACATCTTCATCTTTGGGATTCGAGCTTCCTCCACCATTAAAGATGGCAACAAAATCGGTCGCTTTGCTCGGCAAACCAGACCATGTCTCGACCAAACCAAGCGGCGCATTGGTAATGGTTAAATCAACCTTATCCCCCTTTGCCACCATAGCGACTTGGGTCCGATTCATAATCGGACCTGGCGTTTGGGCCGTTAGAATCACATCCCCATCAATCTTATTTTGAGTTCTTTCGACAACCGCTTCCCAAGCTAAATTGATTTGGACACGAGTTGATGTGGTGTCGTACTGTAGGGCAACAAGCTCCGGTTGTGCTTGAAGAGGATTATCCGGTTCACCCTCGGCCGTTTCTCCCTTAATCGGATCGGCCGTAGTGTAGAGATGAATCAACCCATCCGCGCTCAAAGCAAGTGTAGGGTCGTCTGTCAGGGCGAAATCATCAAATTTAATCAGCCCCATGCCGACCGATAAGCCGATTAAATTGTCTTCGAAATTACCAGCGGCCGGTTTAAAGATCGGTGCGGTTTGGTTCACATGATCCGCTCCGATAACCTGCGCGTTATTACCATGAGATGAGCTATCGGCCGCTTCTGTCGGATTCCCATCATGCGCATCATCCATTTGCCAGCACCCCAACAAGGCTGGGCGAGCGAGTTCAATGGCGTCTAGCTCTTGATAGATATTTTCAAGCGATGGCGGCCGGATATCTTGCCACAACACCACCTGATCGATTTCGAAATCGAGCCAGCTTTTTTCAGGGTCTGCCAGGCTCGGCCCTCCAATGACCGTTTCACCAGTTGCGGCAAAGCCACTTGGGGCTTGATCTGAGCTAACCGCCTCTTTGCCATCTATATAAAGCGTGGCACGATGAGCGCTCACGACCAAACCGATATGATGCCATGTATGCGAGGTAGGAAGCGGTGCTTCAAGGGTGATAACACCATTTGTGGGTATGGCAGACTCGGCCGGATCATCACCCGATTCGAGAATGTCAACGGCCGCAGAATCATCAGAGCCCATGTTGGCTTCAGATGATTCACTCACAGAACTTTCAGGCTCGGCCGTTATGGGTGCAGAGCCAGATCCACTTAACAAGGCAACCAATTTGTTATCGGCCGGTCGCCATTCAATCGCAAATCCCTCGGTTTCAGGGTCCCCTCGTTTAATCAGGGTTCCCTCCCCTTCGTTGTGGCGAACCCACGCGGTAAACGTCATGGTATCAGCAATCGCGGCAACCGTGTCTGGCAAGATAACAAGATCGGTCTCTCCATTTAAGTGCAGGGCGGTCCGAGCAAAATTTACATTCCCGATTTTGACCGATTCCGGCACATCTGCCACGCCAGTCATATCGAAATCGAAATCGATTGTCACCAAATGTTCTTCTTCGCCAACTTTAAAACGGCCGCTTACCATAATCCGCTCAGGGCTCAACATTTGCTCTTTATTGCCTGTAATGCCACTGGCTTCCTCTTGCGAACGAAAACGAATCGCATCGGGTGGGCCGATCAGTTCAAGCGGCTGGTCATAGTCGGCATGATCTACCGTAAAAATTTGATCGGGCACAAAGCCAAAGGGGTTGCCTGAAACGTTAAACTGGTTGAACTTTTCTTCCGCATCAAACCAGCCATCCGGATCACGTAACAGTGAGAATGCCGCTAATTTGCGATCTTGCTCTTTCAAGAAAAATTGCCACCGTTGCCGCTTTGGAATAATCGAGGGGGCGGTCGTCACCGCGAAAAGCCCATCGACCGGAGAAAGCATAGAAAACTCCATGGTCGGCTCCCGAAAAAGCTGATCCCCCATATCGATATACCCTTGGGCATCGAGGTCCGATTCTGGCGTTTCCCGCAAACCGCTGCGACGATAACGGGATTCACTACGTAGCTTCAGTTGGGGCACGATCAACTCTTTGCCATCGGCCGAGCGATTAGTACCGCCGGTCGGGCTGGCGTCTCGTTGCAAGGTATATCGATTGCCATAAATACGAATTTGAGTGGTAGGCGATTCTCCCCCTTCAGTCGTATTATCGGCCGCAAGTGCTGGCTCTGCGGTCCGTTTTAAGGCGGCCGCTAAATCGATCGAACGAAAAAGATAGAGATCTGATTCGTCACTAATGACCCGCCAATGATGCAATTGATCATGAACAGAATCATCTACTTTTTGATTGATAGTCAATAAGCTTTGGGCAACATTGCGCAACTCGTCCGGATAAGGCACTTCCATCCAGTCGGTCCAGCGGGTGTTGTCATCCCACGCATTAGGGCTATCTTGGTCCGCGATCTGTTCCAGATCAAGGACTTTATACCACAGTTTGTGGTCCCTATCTTTTCGATTTGAAGAGGTCCCTTTAGACTCTCCAAAGACCATAACCGTATCGTTATGGTTCAACGTTCGCACACGATGAAACTGCAAATCAGACGGCATACATAGTTCTCCAATAATAGGTGATCCCTCGAAACAATACCTTCGCCATTTTTAGATCGCTGTAACAAATAATTTGCCTTTAAGGTAAATTTGTTCCTTGAATTAAAAATATCTCGGGCCGATCGCGCAATTATTTTTAATTCGCGTCGGATCAAAAGCTCCCCTCTCCCGTTGGGAGAGGGGGTGGGGGAGAGGGTTAATCCACCTCCCCCAACCCCTCCTCATAGGAGGGGAGCAAA
>WTJY01000221.1 GCA_011524645.1 Anaerolineales bacterium
GTTTGTGGCTGTGCTGGTAGGTGTCGCTGTTGGGGGCTGGGGGGTAGGGGTGTTGGTGATCGCTTGGGCGATGGGAGATGTTGTCGTGGTGGGTTGGCAGGCACTAATTGGAATTAGTAATAGGATGAGGACAAAGGTGCTGATAGCTGATGATTGATGCATGGGCCAATTTTACGCCGTTTTAGGTTGGGTGAGGAGAAAATTGATAGGGCGTTAATCAGATAGTGTGTAGACTATTCTGTTTTGGTTAAGGGTTCGGTATCTTTAGCTCGTCACCGATAACGATGAGGGAGGCGTTGGTGAGTCCGTTGGCATCCATGATCGCTTGCATGGGAACGCCATATAAACGAGCGATGGCGGCGAGAGTGTCGCCTTGGCGAATGGTGTAAACCGTTTGGAATTGAGATTCACCTGTCGCCGCATCGGCATCGGCCGTTTCTTCTGTTGTGTCAGTTTCGGCTTCGTTTCCATCATCTGTGGTCGCATCGGCCGTGTTATCTGATTCGTCACCTGTAGAATCACTTGCTTCAGATGCTTCGTCAGATTCACTTTCCTCAGATGTCACTTCTTCAATGCCTTCTTCTTCCGTCTGTGTTCCGCCTCGTGTGGTGTCATCTGTGACTTCGGCCGGTAGATTTTTCCCCATGACGGCCGGAACGATATTGTTAAAAATCAATGGGCTGGCTAGCCAAACGGTGCCCATTACCACGATTAAAACAACGACAAAAACTGCAAATTTGAACCACTCCGCACGATTATTGGCGGTTGGTTGCTCCGTGGTATCTATTTCTTCTTCTGCAGAATCAACCCCGATGAAATCATCATCCATGCTCATGCTACATCTCCTTCGATTGATTGATTGCGTATATTGATAAGCTGATTGCTAACAGTTTAACATAAAAATAAGGATTGCCGAATTAAGAGAGATTCGTTACAGTGACCTTACGATGAGATAAACAGCCCATGACATTGTGGGCATCAGACTCTATAATTCATTCATGAATGATCAAACTCCACCTTGGTCCTTAACTGTTAAAATTATCGCTTTCGTGCTTGTTTTTGGCACCTGCCTATACTTTGTCAATTCAGCACGGGTTCTGGTGATTCCGATTTTGATGTCGATTATGGTGGCCTACCTGATTTCACCAGTTGTTACTCACGTACAACGATGGACAAAACTTCCTTTTTTAGTTGTCCTTATCGCTGTCTATGTCCTTTTAATCGCTACATTAATTGCGGTGCCTGCCCGAATTTTGCCTTTGTTAGCTAGCCAAGCGAACTATTTTATTGCGAGTATTCCCGGCTATGTCGAGCAAGGAATTATGATCGCGTCTGAGCCGATTTTGTTGCCGACCGGCGATATAGTTGTTTTTGCTGACTATGTTCCATTGGAGACAGTGGCGGATCGTATTATCGGCTTTTTGCCTAGCTTGAGTGCGCAATCGTTTAATGTGTTTGGGAGTGTGGCTTCCTATACCGCTTGGACTGTCGGGTGGGTTGCGTTTGTGATATTTGTTTCATTTTATCTGATCAAAGACGCTCAAATCTTTATTGATAGCATCGTTAATTTGGTTGCGGAAGCGTATCGTGAAGAAGTGTATCGTTTGTTCGAGGAGTTGAATGCGGTTTGGCATGCATTTCTGCGTGGCCAGTTTACGATCGCTCTGACGATGGGGACGATTGTTGGGTTGTTGTCTTGGATCGTGGGGATGCCGTATCCATTATTGATCGGCTTGATTGCCGCTCTATCTGAGTTTTTGCCTCAAATCGGTCCGGCGACGGTGCTCTTGCCGATGAGTTTGATCGCTTTCTTCCAAAGTGAATCGAGCTGGTTAGGGATGATGATGACCCCCTTGGGGTTCGCTTTGGCTTCCGGTTTGGTTTACCTGTTTATCAATCAAATGGCGAACTATTTTCTTTATCCTCGGGTGATGGGGACCAATTTGAATATGCACCCATTGGTTGTGTTTGTGGGAGCATTGGCTGGCTTTTTTGCGGCCGGTGTACTGGGCGTCTTGCTGGCCTCCCCCTTGATTGCGAGCGGCCGTGTCGTTATTTACTATATTTATTGTAAGTTGCAAGATATTCCACCATTTCCGGAAAGACCGGCGATCCCCCCTGATCAAGAGTTGGTGATGGCCGGTTCTGTGGCTTCTCTATTGTCTGCCCCGCGAGAAGCGTTAAAATCGATGTCTATTTCACAAATATTTAGTCAAATTGATAGGAGCGTCCGATTATGGATGAAGAAATGGATGTTGAAACCATAGCAGAAACGGAAAATTTTTATATTTTGCGTAGTGAAGATGACAATGGCGTTGTTTACCATGTTGAAATGGGTGGCGTGTCGTTGCATTTGTCGCCGGAAGAATGGGATGAGTTGGTGGTGTTGATCAAAGCGGCGGATCAGTAGAAAAGGCAAAAGGGGAAAGGCAAAAAGAAAAAGAGGTTGGGTGTGGCTTTGAGGTCATGCGCGACCTCTTTTTGGTTTAAATTGGGGGTTGGGGGTAAAATGTAACAATTGTTATTAATATTGTTAATGTTTTTGATGGGAGATTGTATGGAAATCGTTGATCAGGGTGTTGAGTATCGGCCGATGATTCGGGATATGGCGGTGCATGAACGGCCGCGTGAACGGCTGATGACGGCCGGTTCACAGGCGGTGTCGAATAGTGAATTGTTGGCGATTGTGTTGCGGACAGGGAGTGGGAAGGAGAATGTGTTGCGTTTGGCGGAGCGGTTGTTGGTTTCGTTTCGGGATTTGAGCGGGTTGGCGCGGGCGTCGTTGGCGGAATTGCAAGAGGTGAAAGGGATTGGACCGGCGAAGGCGGTGGAGATTAAGGCGGCTTTGGAGCTGGGGCGCAGGTTGATGACGTTGACACCGGCGGACCGGCCGAAGGTGACTTCGCCGGGGGATGGAGCGAACTTGCTGATGGGAGAGATGAGTTTATTGGAGCAAGAGCAACTGCGGGTGATTTTGCTTGATACGCGCAATACTGTCTTGCGTATAGTCACTGTATATCAGGGGAGTTTGAATAGCGCACCGGTACGGATCGCGGAGTTGTTTAAGCCGGCGATTAAAGAAAATGCGGCCGCGTTGATCATGGCGCACAATCATCCGAGTGGTGATCCGGCTCCTTCCAAAGAGGATGTGCATGTGACACGCGAGGTGGTGCGTGCGGGGAATCTGCTTGGGATTCAGGTGTTGGATCATTTGGTAATCGGCCGTGGGCGGTTTACGTCGCTAAAAGAAAAGGGGTTGGGTTTTAATTAGGGGACTGTATTTCTATATTGAGCTAAAATGATGTCATCTATTGATCACACACAATTACACACTACGGAGTAGTTTATGGCCGAGAATAATCAAAAGCCGAATCTTTTAAAGATGTTATTTGGGACCATTTTAGGAAGTATCTTACTTTCTTTGATAGGGGGAGGGGCGATAATCGCAATTCTGTTGCTTGGATTGGGGGAAATCATGAACGTTTTGGGCGTGATACATCGGCCGACGGAGGAAGATTTGCTTCGTGTCTCTATTCCGGCAACGACTGAAGTTTACTTTTCTCATGCCACAGATTATAGTGCGATACAGAATTTTACGAGCCGTGGCCCATCGATGGATATCTCGGTAACAGCCAAGGATACAGGGGAAATCATCCCGATTTCCAAAGATTTTGATGCTCGCATCTATTATCAATGGGAGGATGGGATCGGTGGCTATCGTAAAGCGGTGTTTGTTATTCCAGAGCCCGGTGTTTATATTGTGGAATTGACATCTTCTCGCGAAGGTGTTGTACTTTTATGGCCGTTTATTGATCAAAATTCAAGACGGTCACGTATCTTTCGATCCGCGTTATTATTGATAGTCGGTATCGGTGTTGTTTATTTTATTCGTAGTGCCTACCGACCGCGCGATGTACAAGTGGCGAATGATAAAGCGGCTCAATGGAAAAAGATGATGGATGATCGAGCCGCATCACAAAAGAAATAAACTAGCCCTGTCGGATTTGGTGGGAGTTGATCAATTAACGATTGTCATTCCCACGAAGGTGGGAATCCAACTCTGTTTGAGCGGTGGATCCCCGCCTACGCGGGGATGACACCCCTGTAAATCGACTATTTTTGAACGATTTACACTTATCCCACCAAATTCGGCAGTATCAGGAAATAAATATTCAGTAACTATCCCCAGCCATTCCTCATAGGAGAGGAGCAAATAGAATCGATTCGACACCTGTGTCGTTACGATATTCATTGGATAATGCTCTATGTCTGAACATAATTTATTGCGCGGTGCTGCGCTCGAAGATCAATTTCAACAATTTCGGGATCATGAAACGATTCGGGTCCCTCAGGGGTGGGGGCCGTGGTGGGTGGCGCCTTCGGACCGGCCGACTGATCCGGCGTGGCAAAATAATGTGCCGGTGTTTGATAATCGGTATTTAGAGGGACGTATGGTGGCGCAATTGAGCACCCCCTATGCGACACACACGGCCGGTTATTTACAACAAGTGCCGGTGGTTGCTGGAGAAAAGTATGAATTTACGGCCGATGTGCTGGCTTGGTCTAGTGAAGTGGCCGAAGAAGGGGAGATTCGTGATGGCAGTGATGTCAATTTGCAGATCGGAGTGGACCCGACCGGTGGGTTAGATGGAGAGAGCCCGATTATTCAATGGGGAACAGCGTCCCAAGCATTGGGTCAATGGCAAAAATTACGGTTGATGGTTACGGCCCAAGCGCAAGTGATTACCGTTTTTCTAAAGTCGGCCCCGTTTCTGCCTAAGCGGCAACAAACGATTTTTTGGCGGAATGCGGAATTTCGGCCGTTAGGGCGTTATAAGCGGGCAACCAATATTGTGGGGGCGGGGGATACCCATATCGCACTGCAACCGGAACGGCCGGAGTTTGGAGGGCCGGTCACAATTGTCGTGTCTTCCCAGCGGCCGCACCGTCAAGGTGGGTTACAGGTGCAAACGGAGTCGGGGCATGTGATCCGGCCTGAGTTTTGCGGCCGTCGCCAGACCGATGATCGGTATGAGTGGTGTTATTCGTTTGATTTAGAGCATGAGGGGCTTTATGACATTCGCTTTGTGGGGGATAACGGAGCGCGTTTGTTGGCCCAACGGTTGGTACAGGCCGTGCGGGAAGTGCAGATTGTGCCCAGTGGCGCACCACGGCTCGATTATCGTCGGACCTATGTGTTGTTGCCCCCCACAGCCGATGAGAAATGGTTTGCAGCGGCCGCGCGAGGGAGTTTTGCGGGTCGATACACGGTCGGCTTTTCAGTTGATGATGCCGGTGTCGGAGATGTCCGTGAGCGGCATGTGATCGCGGTAAATCCGCATCACTGGCCGGAGACGTTGACGAGTGCTTGGTATTTGCATCATTATCCGGGGACGACTTTTGCACCTGTCGTTGCCAATTCACCGGCCGATTTAGAGGCGTGGTTGCGGGATCAGATTTATGTGTGAGAGACAGAGACAGAGAAGAGCGTAAGAGGGGGATTGGGGTGTGAAAGATTTCAGGGGGTGTGATCGTCTATAAGAGATAGGTGATTGAAGTTGGTGGGTGCTCGTCATTCATCGTTCATCACTCGTACTTTGTCACTTGTCATTTTTTTTTGAGAATAAGATTATGCTCGATCAATATACACGTAATTGGAAAGAAGATGTTTTAGAGCCTTTTGCACGTTCTTTTGCACCGATACATCCTAATTTGATGACGCTGTTTTCGCTTTCATTGGGCTTGGTGGGTGCTTTTTTTGCTTGGCAAGGGGAGTATTGGATTGCGGCCGTTTTTTGGGCTTTGAACCGGATTACAGATGGGTTAGATGGTACGATGGCGCGGGTCAATCAAAAGCAGAGTGACTTGGGTGGCTATCTCGATATTATGGCTGACTTTGTGGTTTATGCGCTGATTCCGGTGGCGTTGGTTCTGGGACGGCCGAGCACGACCTATTTTGTGTGGCTGGCGGTTTTGTTGGCTGTTTACTATGTCAATACAGCATCTTGGATGTATTTGGCGGCGATTTTAGAAAAACGGGCGCATGGCGCGGCCGTGCGTGGCGAGAAGACAACGGTCACGATGCCGGGGGGATTGATCGGTGGGACGGAGACTGCGTTTGTGTATGTGCTGTTTATTTTGTTGCCGGGGTATTTGCCTTGGCTTTTTGGGGGATTTGCGGGGTTGGTTTTGGTAACCGTAGTGCAGCGGCTGATTTGGGCCACGCAAGAATTGAAATAACGTCGGTCAGTAAATACAATACCTTCGCCAAAGTAATCAACTCATTGGATTTGCTCCCCTCCTATCAGGAG
>WTJY01000123.1 GCA_011524645.1 Anaerolineales bacterium
ACTTAATGGCATTGGGGATTTAGGGGGGGAACGGCCGTAGAATCAACTTTTTCGCTTAGCTTCATGGCTATGGGTGGTGACACCGGCCACAGTTGTTTAGAAAGCGGTAGTAAGACTATTTTCCATAAAGTCTATTAGCTATTGTTGGCGCGATCTTGTCCGACACTAATGGAGTAGCCTATTTCGAGTAGTGCTTCATCCAGTATGGTCGGGTCTGCCATCCGCATACCGCCGAACCACCAATCTTCCCGTTGCCCACGGAAGAAGACGCCAGTTCCTGCGTGACGCCCTTCGATCGGGATCAACAGTTTTGTTGGGTTTCCGGCTCGGAAGGGGGTGTTGAAGCTAATAGGTCTTGGGTAATGAATCTCCATGACAACCGAATTGGTGCGGTAATCTTCGAGGGTGATGTCAGACAAGCCGATTTGAATCAGATCATTGTTGTCGATATTTGAAACCGATTCCGCGACCGCTTCTGAGAGGGCCGCAAAGCGGATGTCTTCAGGGGTGATTACTGTTGTTTCACCATGATCGATGATCAAGATACGGGTGGGTTCGCTGAGTTCCGCATTGGAGAGGAACCAAAAAAGGTTTCCGCTGCTCATCGCGATGGCACCGTAGGCGAGGCCTGCAAAAAATAAAATGGTAATCGACAATAGTCGAAAAATATGTGGGTTACGTGCTTGTTCCACAAGGGACTCCTTTTTAAGAGAAGAGAGAAAAGAGTGAGAGTAAGAGTAAGAAGTGTGTCTGCGATGGGTGATTACATTCTCAGAATCTGTTGCTGTCTCTAAGCGAAGCGTCTCTGTCTCTATTTCTTTCTTATTACTATTGTTGTTGTTTCAGTAGCTCGGCCGCTTCGGCCGCTGTCAGCTCACCAGCTGACACTTTGGCAAGAATCTCACGTCGCTTCTGGGTGTTGTCAGGAGCGGGTGGTGTGGGTGGAGGAGGGGGGGGAATGGGTTGGTCTGGAGGAGAGGGCGGTGCGGCGAGTTCTTCTTGTTGCGTTACGGTACCGCCAAGAGCGGTAATCGTTTCGTTTAAGCGACTGCGAACCGCTTGATATGAGATGCCCATCACATCTTCGACCCGTTTGATTTTGCCTTCACAGGTAATAAAAATTTCAATGAACTGCAATTGCTCGGCCGATAGACGGTTAAACCGATGTAAATGAAATTGTCCGGTTAGAGATGATTTACATTGTGGGCAATCGATCTGACTAACCACAAGGTCACTATGCCTACAAACTGGGCAACTGTGGGGGACTGGATATGTCAATGAGAGAACCTCCTTCAGGCAAGGGCGAAAAACGGCGCGAGCCTGCATAAAAAATAAGAGGATAGAGCTTAATTTGAGTGTGCACAGGATAGTTAGAAATGTAGGGGCTGATGGCACGAATCAAGCTGTTGTATTGCGGATTGCGACACAACTTTTGTTTTTAACCATGAACGGGATGGTACAATATTGTTGATCGTTTTGTCAAATTTAAAAAGAAAATCGGTGTTTATATGCAATTTTTTTGACATTTTGGTGATTTTTTATGAATCAAGCCCGTTTTTAGAAAAATTGACGATTTCTCTAAAATCTTAGAACTAGATAGATAATTTTAGTGGGCGAATATAAAAATCAAATGGTTTTGCAACAAGAATGTTATTATCATAGGCGATGTAACTGAAGAAGGCCTGACGAAAGCCTGACGAGTGGCTAACAATCTAAGCTTATATTTTTTAGATGCTACTGAGGTGATCCATTTTCGGTGTAGGATGGACGGGTGGAGCCATATTTTCATATTACGAATATTTGAGCAAATAGATGCAAAAGATGAGGTAAATCATGTCAAATGGGAAAAATCAACGTGATGCCGTTATTGTGGGAGCGGCGCGAACACCGATTGGCCGTTTTCAGGGTGGCTTGAGCAGTTTGAGTGCGACCGAGCTAGGTGGGATCGCGATTCACGAAGCGATTAAGCGGAGCGGTGTAGATGCAGAGACGGTTTATGAAGTGATTATGGGGCATGTCGTTTCGGCCGGTGCTGGGCAAGCACCCGCACGCCAAGCGGCGATCAATGGCGGTTTACCGACATCGGTGGGGGCATCGAGCGTGAACAAGGTTTGCGGTTCCGGCTTAAAAGCGGTCATGCTCGCGGCCAACGGGATCACGGCCGGTGAAGCGGACGTCTTTATTGCTGGAGGGATGGAAAGCATGAGCAATGGGCCTTTTCTTTTGCCCAAAGCTCGCTCCGGTATGCGTTATGGGCATGGTGAAGTGCTCGATTCTATTTTGCATGATGGGCTGTGGTGCTCTTTTGAAAGTTGGCCAATGGGTGATGCGGCCGAGTTTATCGGCCGGAAATTTGAGTTGACCCGCGAAGAGCTCGATACCTTTGCGGTGCGTAGTCATAGCCGTGCGGCCGAAGCGACCGCGCAAGGGTGCTTTAAAGATGAAATCGTCCCAGTTGAAGTAAAAGGGCGTAAAGGAAAAGTAACCGTTGTTGATCATGATGAGCCGATTCGGGCCAGCTATGATGGAGAAGGTGGCTTTGAATTGGGAACGAGTACGGCCCAGCTGGGTAAATTACGCCCTGCGTTTGATCCTGAAGGGATTGTTACGGCCGGTAACGCCCCAGGGCTAAACGATGGCGCGGCCGCACTGGTCGTGATGTCGCGAGCGGAAGCGGAGCGACAAGGGTTGACCCCGCTCGCCCGAATTGCGGGGTATACCCATGCGGCCGTTGACCCCAAATGGATCTTTGCTGCGCCTGCCAAAGCGATGCCTCGTTTGCTCGACCGGATCGGTTGGACGATGGATGACGTCGATTTGGTTGAGCTAAATGAAGCGTTTGCTTCCCAAGCATTGGCCAACGGGCTTGAAATGAGCCAAGAGGGTCATAACTGGGATTGGGACAAAGTCAATGTCAATGGCGGAGCGGTCGCGTTAGGACATCCGGTAGGTGCCAGCGGGGCGCGGGTTTTAGTCACCTTGCTGTATGCGTTGCAGAATCGTGGGCTTAAGCGTGGTGTGGCCGGTTTATGTCTTGGTGGCGGGGAAGCGGTAACGTTGGCGATTGAATTGGAAGATTAGGTATATTTTTTCGGCGAGGTGTTTTTTTATCTTGCCGACAGAGGATTGTAGCCTACATATCTCCTAAGCGTTGCTCGATGAGCAAGGGGAGCCTGTCATTTTCCCCCAGCTGCAAATATTGATCGTGTACCTGTTGTAGCATTTCTATGGTGTCTTGTGTCCATGCAGGATATTGCGCTAGCCAATAGGGCAGGTGGTCTAAGGCGACACGTAACAGGTCAGGATCACCGGCCGACCAGCGCATCAAGCTGAGGAATTGAGGAAGCTGCATCTCCGGTATTTGTGATAACAGCTGGGTGCGTAGGCTGAAGTAGTCGCTGGGGCCGTTTTGACAGATCGTTTGCCTGAATGTGTGCTCGAATGTGGCTTGGGTATTCGATTTGTCTGGCCAGATATAAGCGAGGGTTTGGATTTGATCTTGGTAATGGGGGGGATAAAAGGCACGGCCGCCGCTTCTTTCGATAAATTCGGTCATCGCATGGTAGTTGACCATCATCGAAAAACTGCCATGCAGATTAGGGAGTGGGTCCGGTTGATCAAGGAGGTCGATCGCATGGGTATGGCCGCGATCGGCTGTGAGCAGAAGCAGATTAGACGCTTCGAGCCAAAATTGTAGACAATCAAGTCCTATATTGGGAAAGGTAATCGATGTATCTGGGAGTTGCTCATAATCGAAAAGAATTTCATTGTAAAGCGGATTGTCGTAAGGGGTGTCGAGTGGCAACGGTTCATAGGCGAGGGTGAGCCTTTCCCAGAGTGTTACGTCATTTAGGTCTGGCTCCGCTTGGGTCGAGTAAAGTGAGAGCAGATTGCTATGAAGCTCATTTTGCTTGATGACGAAGCTGTCTTGTGGGATGGAATCGAAGAAATAGTTGCCTAACAGAATGATCGGATTATCGGCCGTTTGGGGGGTAACCTCTTGCTGGCTATTATGCAGTTTGAGCGGTGCTGGCTGAGTAGCATCGAAGAGGGCGAAATCGAGCTGGCCGCTGGTGATGTATGGCTGAAGTTGGGGGTGGATTTGCCAAAAGTGGAGCAGATCGGCCGTGTAATCGGTTAAAACAAAGCGAAATGGGGATAAATCTGCCCACATCTCTTCCAATTGATGCATGAGATAGAATGTGAGTCGCCCCGACCCCGCTCCTAATTCAATGATATAAATCGGCTCATCATGGTTTAGACTGTCGCCAAGGTCTTGTATATAGGCGGTGATTAAGTTGGCGTAAGCGCGGGCCATAAACGGATTACAGCTAATTTGATGGGGGACGACATCGTCTTGCCACGCACGGATACCGGCCGTGTGGAAGTAGCTATTTTGAATTTGCCACAGAAGGGATTGGGAGAGCGGTTTGTCAGCTTCGATCAGCATAATATATTGATGGGGCGTTTGATTATAAAAGAGGGAGGTTGAGTTTACGCCTCTGCGGAGTTGTCGTCGGGAAGATCGACTTGAGAGTCCGCTTTTTGTGTGGAGGGAGGTTCTGATGCATGGCGAATGAGCCTGAGTGCCAATGGAATGTTGACCGCAATAAACCAGAGGTAAAATCCACCACCGACACCAGCGAGATCGCTGGGGGTTGGGCCAGCATAACTATCAATGCCTATGGCTGATAGCGATAAAAAGGCATTGGCGATACCTGAGATCAAGCTTAAGACAGGTTTTTTAAATATGAGGCCGATGTTGGCATACCAGCCGGGGACAAAAAAGCTGACAAGGAAAACAGCCATACCGCTGAACCCACGACCGCTTGAATCCCCGAACCAAATCGGATCATTGACTGAACCGCGATAGGCGGGAAGAAACAATGCGATGATCCAGAGGATGATACTGGCGAGAAGACTAAGATAGAGCGCACGAGCTTGATTTCTTGATTTGTAGTCAGTCATAATCAATCAATTGCGCGTCAATGTGTCGACATGGGGATAGTCAAGAATCTTTTGATCTGCTGTGATGAGGGGAATTTCTAGAACCCTCGCTGTTGCGACAATTAATTGGTCGGCGGGATCGCGGTGGAATGACCCTGGCAGTTGTGTAGACTCAATTGTGATTCGAGGAGATAAATCCAATAAGCGGATACGAGGATCGTTCAAGGCTTTATAAATCCATTGTTCGGCCGATAATGTCAGTTGTAGCCTTTTTCGTTCAACTAGCTTTGCGACTTCCCAACAAGAAATGATGCTTATCCCAAGGTTTGGTTCTTGCTCGAGAAGTATAGTTCGATTACTAAGCTTACTTAGATCTTTGCTTTTGTTGATCCACCATATCCAAACGTGTGTGTCGAGCAAAATCATTTTAGGGCATCCCAATCTTCTGTATCGATAGGTGCCGTTGGATCAATGTAATTGATTACAGAACCTTGCAGAGAATGTGAGTCTGTATCGTTTGCCGCAGATGCAACTGGCCGATTTTGAGTTCTATTTATTATCAAGTCTGTTGTATTTAATTCTTCCGCAAGAATACGAATCAAATCAAGCTTTTCTGATGAGCTTAACTGTCGAATTGAGGGTAACAAGTCTGTCATTGTCATAATATCACTCCTTTGTAATCACAACTTGAGTGGATTGTACCATACGATGTGAGCGACTATCGATTGCCAAATTACGCTTAATAGGCGCTTTTAATCCACCTTTGCGTTTTACTTCGCTTTTTCTCGCGCCGCCTTATAGGCCGCGAGTGTTCGTTCGCGGGCCATTTTGTGATCGACAATCGGCCGTGGATAATCTTGGCCCAAGACCACCCCCACCGATTTTTGAATGATTGGGGGGATTTCCCACGGAGCATGAATTTGCTTATTGTTGAGCGGCCGTAATTCAGGGACCCAACGTCGAATATATTCCCCTTGAGCGTCAAACTTTTTGCTTTGTGACACCGGATTAAAAATACGGAAATAAGGGGCTGCATCGGTGCCGGTTCCGGCCGCCCATTGCCACCCGCCGTTGTTGGCCGCGCCGTCGCCATCGAGCAAGCGATCCATAAAGTATTGTTCCCCCCAACGCCAATCGATTAGTAAATCTTTGATCAAGAAGGAGGCCACGATCATGCGGGCCCGATTGTGCATCCAGCCGGTTTGATTGAGCTGTCGCATAGCGGCATCGACAATCGGATAGCCGGTACGGCCGTCGCACCATGCCTGGAACTCATCTGGGGCATTGAGCCAAGCGATCCCATCGTAATCTGCACGAAAGTTTCGCTCACGAACATGGGGAAATTCATATTGAATGT
>WTJY01000505.1 GCA_011524645.1 Anaerolineales bacterium
AAATTATTTAGAAAAGGGTACAAATTTTACATAAAAAATCGATTTTCGTGTAATTTAGACGCGATTGCTCTGGTAGCTGGTGGCTGATGGATTCGAGTTGCAAGAGATGAAAAAATGGCGAGAATAAAGCGGTTTTGCGGACCGACTTTTGATTGGGGGCTTGGTTGTCTGGTGGGCAAAAAGAATGACTGCTCCAGCTCCATTCGCAATTCTAATTAATATTCAAGTTCTTTTTGCTTGTGTGAATACTTGCTCGATTTTGACCTGTACTCACATTCTTTTTGCCTCTGCGGAGATTGATTACATCGCCGTATTTATTCGTCACTCGTTATTCGTCATTAAAAAACTATGTTATATCTCGAAAAATTACGTAAGGCGCAAGAGAAAAACAACTCTTGGCTCTGTGTGGGGCTCGACCCCGATCCGGAAAAATTGCCGATTCAGGCGACTCATCAGTGGGATGAGCCGGTGTTGCCATTTTGTAAAGCGATTATCGATGCCACGGCCGATATCGCTTGTGCATTTAAGCCCAACTTAGGGTTCTTTTTGCAGTGGGGCGCGGCCGGTATGATCGCGCTAGAGCGGGCGATTCAATATGTGCCGAAAGATATTCCGGTCCTCGTCGATTGTAAGGCGGGCGATATTGGTCATACCCAAGGGGCATGGGCTAAAGGGCTGTTTGATGCTTGGGAAGCGGATGCTTTTGTAGTCAATCCCTATGTCGGTCGAGATGCGGTGATGTCGGTCATTGCGGATCGGCCGACCAAAGGGATTTATGTGCTAGCCCGCACCTCTAATCCGAGTGGCCCTGAGTTTCAGGGGGATTTTGGAGATGCAAATAGCCTATCTCGCCGCGTTGTTGCTTCGAGCCAAGGGTGGCATGAAGAAGCGCAAGGGGCGGTTGGTTTGGTTGTCGGCGCGACTTACCCTGAAGCGTTGCAATTGGTTCGTGAGACCGCACCGGCCGCACCGTTTCTTATTCCTGGGATCGGTGCGCAAGGTGGAAATCTACCGGCCGCTGTTCAGTATGGTGCTGATGAAATTGCGGGCCCGCTTATTAGCTCAAGTCGTGGTATAATTTACGCTAGCAAAGGGTATGACTTTGCAGAAAAGGCCCGTGATGCGGCCGTAAAATTAAGAGATCAAATTAATGCTCTCCGTGCGTAGACGACGATTCCAGACATAAGCAAAAAGTTTGTTTTGGCCTGATCCCTTCTTTACTTTATAAGAATGGGGTTAGGTCATTTTTTTTGTCTGGACCGGATATCTCCTGATAGGAGGGGGGCAAATCCAATGAGTTGATTAATTTGGCGAAGGTATTGACTGTCTACAAGGCGAATCTAATTGTTAATGGTAAAAAATTACCAATTTTAAGGAGAAAACCGATGGAACTCAACCCTTTATTTAACTTGGATGCGATTCCTGCACGGCCGGAACCGACAGGACTGTTGTATGGTGAAGATGTGCTATCTGTGGCCCAGTTTGACCGAGATAAAATCGATTATATTTTTACGCGGGCCAATGAAATGCGTGAAATGGTCAAGCGGGTCGGCAAGTTTGATTTGATACCGGATAAGGTCGCTGCTTGTATCTTCTATGAACCGAGTACACGGACCAGCTCTTCATTTATTGCGGCGATGCAACGGTTAGGCGGGAGCGTGATTCCGATTACGTCCGGTGTGTCATTTAGCTCGGTGAGCAAAGGTGAAACGCTGGGGGACACGATGCGGGTATTAGAGCAATATGCCGATGTGGTTGTGTTGCGTCACCCTGAAGTTGGGGCGGCGAAGGAAGCTGCCTCGGCCGCTTCTGTGCCGGTGATTAACGCGGGAGATGGACCGGGTGAACATCCGACACAAGCGTTGCTGGATCTGTTTACGATTCAAGATGAGTTGGGTCAGATCGATGGGTTGAAAATCGCCATGTTGGGTGATTTGCGCTACGGTCGGACCGTTCATTCACTGACCAAGCTGTTGCTCCAATACGATGTGCAACTGCGCTATGTCTCGCCAGAGGTTTTGCGCTTGCCGATGAACCTGATGAATCGGGTGATCGATAGCGGCCGAAATGTGCGTGAAACCTATAGTTTGGCAGATGTGATTCGGGATGTCGATGTGTTGTATGTAACCCGTGTACAAAAGGAGCGTTTTAGTGACTTGAGCCAGTATGAACAGGTCAAAAATTTCTACGAGATTACACCCGAGGTGATGGAAGAGGCGAAAGAGAAAATGATTGTCATGCACCCGTTGCCACGAGTCGGGGAAATTCCGGAAAGTTTGGACAGTGATCCACGGGCCGCTTATTTCCGTCAGGCACAGAATGGGATGTATGTGCGTATGGCGCTGCTGGCGGGTGTGCTCGGGCGCGCGTAGGGAGTAGGAGGAGAAGGCGAAAGGCAAAGGGCAAAAGGGGTTCGCTGATGAGATGGTTGTCGGGGGATTCTTTTTGCTCTTACGGATCGCTTGCTCGTCACTCGTCATTCATTATGAACATTCTTCTTTTGTCTCCATATCATTCAGGTAGTCATCAGGCGTGGGCGGATGGCTATGTGCGCTTTAGTGGGCATGATGTACGTCTGTTGTCGTTGCCCGGCCGTTTGTGGAAGTGGCGCATGGCGGGGGGGGCGGTGACGCTGGCGCAGATGTTTTTGGAAAGTGATTTTGTGCCGGATGTGATTTTGGCGACCGATATGGTTGATTTGGCGACGTTTTTGGCGCTGACACGGCGGCGGACGAGTGGTGTTCCGGCCGTTTTGTACATGCATGAAAATCAGCTGACTTATCCGCTACCGGAGGATAAGAAAAAGGGGCCGATGCGGCGGAATTTGGGGGTGCGGGAGCGACAGTATGTGCTACTCAATTGGAAGGCTCAGTTGGTGGCCGATGTGATCTATTTTAATTCCGCTTATCATCGCGATGTTTGGTTTGAGGCGTTGCCTCGGTTTTTGCGTCACTATCGGGAGTTTAATGGGGAAGAAACGGTTGAGATGTTGCGTGCGAAGAGTGAGGTGGTGCCGGTCGGGATTGATTTGAAGCGTTTGGATCAGTTTCGCCTTGTGGCAGAGAGGGGTGATTCTGTGGGGGCGTGGCTCGCTCAGAGAGCGGTTATAGGTAAAGGTGGAGATGTGCGGGATGAACGGCCGTTGATTCTATGGAATCAGCGGTGGGAGTTTGATAAGAATCCTAAGGCCTTTTTTGACGCTTTACGAGTGATGAAGGCTGAGGGAATTGATTTTCGGCTGGCGTTGTGCGGGGAGAGCTTCCAGCAGAAGCCGGAACATTTCTTTGAGGCACAGACGGAATTCGCAGATGAGCTGATTCATTATGGGTTTGCGGATCGAGAAACGTACGGCGGCCTGCTATGGCATGCGGATATTGTAATCTCGACCGCGATTCATGAGTTTTTTGGAATTAGCATTTTAGAAGCGATTTACACCCATACATTTCCGATTTTGCCGCATCGCTTGAGCTATCCTGAATTGATTCCAGATGAGTGGCACGGCCGTTGTTTGTACGGTAATCCGCATGGCTTATTAGATTGTTTGCGCTGGGGCTTGACCCATACCGAGCAAGCGCGAAAATGTGCGCAAGAATTAGCCGTGACACCGGAAATTTATGATTGGCGACGCTTGGCTGTGCAGGTTGACCAAAAAATAGTCGATTTGGCCTACTAAACTTTAGCGACACTCACAAAAAAATAGGCAAATTTCTCTTTTGGGCTATATTGAGGAATAAATATTTGATATAAGTCAAAGTCGTGATGGATGCGTTGACAAAATTTTCTTACCCAATTTTTTAGAACACATCAAACAAACGATTGGCGACCGAATATTTTCTGAAAATCATGTAACTATTCAGTAACCATCTCATTGAATTTGCTCCCCTCTTATCTTATAAGGAAGAGGCGGGGGAGATGGATTTAAGTAAATTTCCCCTCAAGAAAGAGGGGTGCTAAGAAAAACGGCTATTGCTGAATAATTACACAGTCGTAAAAAATGCGGCCGATAGATGGGGATTTATACGGCCATTTTTATCAATATTGAAATCGAAATCGAAATCGAAATCAAAAAGGAAGGAAGAAACAAAAATATGTCTCATCAACCCTTACCAGAAAAATTGGCTCGCTTATCTGATCTAGCCAATAACTTATGGTGGAGCTGGAACCCTGAAGCCCGCCAAGTGTGGCGCCGCCTTGATTACCCGTTGTGGCGCACCACAACCCATAATCCGATGCAAATGCTCCATGAAATTAGCCCCGCACAATTAGAGCGGAAAGCGGCTGATGCGTCATTTGTACGCCACTTGAACAAAGTGATGTTGCAATATGATCACGAAATGGGGAATACCGATAGCTGGTTTAAGACCGATCATGCTGAATTAGATGGCAAAACGATCGCTTATTTTTCGGCTGAGTTCGGTTTGCATGTGTCGGTTCCGATTTACTCCGGCGGTCTTGGGATTCTCTCTGGGGATCACATTAAAGAAGCTGGTGATCTTGGGTTGCCATTTGTTGGTGTTGGCTTTATGTATCCGCAAGGGTATTTCCGCCAACGTCTTCCATCACATGGCTGGCAGGAAGCTGAGTATCTGCAATTGGATATGGACAAAGCACCTGTCAACAAGGTGTTGGACAAAGATGGTAACGAACTGCGTATTGCGGTGACCATTCACGACACCAAAGTTCAGATGCGCGTGTGGCATTTGAAAATCGGCCGTGCCAACCTTTACTTGATGGATACCGATGTGCCTGAAAACGCCCCATGGCACCGTGAGTTGACCGCTCGTCTCTATGGTGGTGACAATGAAAACCGGATTCGCCAAGAAATTTTGTTGGGGATCGGTGGGGTGCGCGTGTTGCGTAAACTCGGTTACCAACCTGATGTATGGCATATGAACGAAGGGCACTCGGCGTTTTTGGTGTTGGAATTGGTACGTGAAATCGTAGCGGAAACCGGCTGTAGCTTCCATGAAGCGGCCTTGCAAGTTCGGCCGCAAGCGGTCTTTACGACCCACACACCTGTTCCAGCCGGTCATGACGCGTTTAACTTCGATATGATGGACAAATATTTTGGCCATTATTACTCGCGCTTGAACTTGGACCGCACCGGCTTTATGAACCTCGGCCGTCACCAAGAAAATTGGGGCGAAGCGTTTAACATGACCGTATTGGCACTTAAAATGTCCGGTATGGCGAATGGGGTGAGCGAACTCCATGCTGAAGTCTCACGCGATATGTGGCAAGAGGTTTGGCCGTCGAAATCGGTTGATGAGATTCCGATTATGGGGATTACCAACGGGATTCATGTGCCAACTTGGATCGCGTTGCCGATGGCCGATCTCTTCACCAAGTATTTGCATCCAGAGTGGATCACCAAACAAGATGACCAAGCGATTTGGGAACGGATTAGCGAAATTCCAGACGAAGAGTTATGGAAGATTCATGTTGAATTACGCCGCAAGCTGCTTGACTCATTGCAAGAACGGACCCGTGTGCGCTGGATTCAAGGGCATCGTGACGCGACACAGGTTTTGACAACCGGTGCGTTTCTTGATCCCAATGCGTTGACCATCGGGTTTGCGCGTCGTTTCGCGACCTATAAACGGGCGACTTTGATTTTCCGTGATCCGGAACGCCTTAAACGAATTTTGTTGGATGTGGAACGGCCGGTGCAAATTATCTTTGCCGGTAAAGCGCATCCCGCTGACGATCCAGGTAAACATTTAATCCAAACGATCTATAACATCGCTAAGTCCCACGAATGGGGCGGCCGTATCGCTTTCGTTGAAGATTATGAAATGCACATGGGACGTTACCTCAAGCAAGGGTCTGACATCTGGTTGAACAACCCACGTCGCCCACGCGAAGCGAGCGGGACTAGCGGGATGAAAGCGGCTCTAAACGGGGTACCAAACCTCAGTATTCTCGATGGCTGGTGGGTTGAAGGGTATAACGGTGCGAACGGTTGGGCTATCGGCGAAAACATGAACTACGACGATCCAAACGAGCAAGACGCGGCCGATGCTGAATCATTGTATCGTCTCTTGGAAGAAGAGATCGTGCCACTTTATTACGACCGTGACCGTGATGGTGTGCCACGCGGTTGGGTTGAAGTGATGCGTGAATCGATCCGTTCCAATGCGGCCGTGTTTAGTATGCGCCGTATGGTGAAAGAATACACAGAAAATTTGTATATTCCAGCGATGAATGGGGAGTTTCGTAAGTCGTGATCTGACTTGAGATAGCAGGGGCGGGGCTATTAGAAAACACGCTATTTTTGTCGGCCGTGCCGACAAAAATAG
>WTJY01000485.1 GCA_011524645.1 Anaerolineales bacterium
GACTGTTTTTGAATGATTTACGCTTATCCCACCAAATTCGGCAGTATCAGTAAAATTCAACTTCTGGCACGTGTCAATCTTTGCCAATCGTTAGACAGAAGTTGAATTTCTCCAATGTGCGATTCCACCTAGAATTGCTCCAGGAAGCGTAAATCATTGCCCCAGAAATAGCGAATATCGTTGATGTTATAGCGCAACATCGCCATGCGCTCGACACCCATGCCGAAGGCGAAGCCGGAGTATTCATTGGGATCATAACCACCATTTTTCAAAACGGTTGGGTGGACCATGCCACTACCCAAGACTTCGAGCCAGCCGGTTCCTTTGGTAATGCGATAATCGGTTTCACTTTCTAAACCCCAATACACATCCATTTCCGCACTGGGTTCGGTGAATGGGAAGTAGTTGGCGCGGAAGCGAACCGGCCGTTCGCCGAACATGCGATGGGCGAAGCCGGTCAATGTCCCTTTAAGGTCGGCGAAAGTGATATTTTTACCAACCGCTAACCCTTCAACTTGGTGGAACTGGAACTCGCTACGGGCGGTAACTTGCTCGTAGCGATAAACCATACCGGGCAAGATGACCCGAATCGGGTTGGGGTAATGTTGGTGCATCGCATGAATTTGACCGGGGCTGGTATGGGTACGCAACAAAACGCCGGGGGTGGTGGTATGGAATGTGTCCCACATGTCACGGGCGGGATGATGTTGCGGAATATTGAGCAACTCAAAGTTATAGTGATCTGTTTCGACGTCTCGACTACGGAATACATGGAAGCCCATATCACCCCAGATTTTATAAATCTCGCGTAGGGTTTCGGTGGCGATATGAAGTCCGCCGGGGCGAATTTTCCGCCCTGGCAAGGTTACATCGATCCCGCCATCGGCGATATCGGCGTCCATTTCGGACCGTTTAACGGCCGATTGGCGCACATCAAAGGCGCTTTGTAACGCTTCTTTGACTTCATTGACCCGTTTGCCGAATGCCGGCCGTTCTTCCACTGGCAACGACCCGATTTTACGGGTCATTAATTGTACCGATCCCTTGCCACCGAGCGTTTCTCGGTACCAAGCGGTCAGTGCGTCGCTGGTATCGGCCGTTTCCAGCGAGGCTAAAACTTCTGTTTGGAGTTGATCTAATTCTTCAATCATAACTATTTGTCGAAAAATGTATGAGATATGAGGGATGAAGTATGAAAATGTTCGTGTTTAGAGACGGAGCAACAGCCCTTTCATACTTCATACTTCAGCATTCATATTTTCATGAATATGCTTGTTATTCGTTATTTGTAAAATCAGGGGAAACAAAAAAGACGCGGGGCTTGCCGCGTCTTTCATCTTGCTTGGTTGTTGGTTGGTGCTGACGATTACTCACGAAATCACAGCGCCACGTTCTGTTACAGATTACTGCCTGCGGCCGTTGCGTCTTGTGTAAATCGAAAGCTAAAAAATCGGTGTATGGTTAATTCAGCACTCATAACGGGGGCATGGTAACATCTTTAGATAGGGCTGTCAACTTTGCTTGAACGTGCTGATTTGGGGTTCTTTTGGCCATGGTGTCTGGCCGATCCCTGGCCAAACACGTATCACTCCGAGTAGTGATCGAATTGTGATCCACAGCATGGTTGCAGCCCAGATTTGGAGCAACGCGTTGGAGCTGTTCTCAGGGATGAGAAAGAGCCAAGACCCCGCGATGAGGGTCGCCGTCAACATTTCATTGCGTAAATAACTATAGTCTCCTGTCCCCCAATGAATGCCATCTGTGATAAAGGCGATCCCATTGAGCGGCTGAATGAGTGCGACCAAAAACCAAGCGGTGGCGAAGATGGCGACCGCCTCGGCCGGGACAAACCATTGGGCGATAAACGGCTGTCCCACCCACATGACGAGCGTTAAGACCAAGCCTGTCCCTGCGCTCCAAATACATCCTAACCAAGCGACTTTGTAAGCTTGTTTCCAATCATGAGCCCCTACAAAAAAACCGACTAAACTTTGGCCGGTCACTGCATAGGCTTCCAATATGAAGACAAAAAATATCCATACTTGGCGGATCGCTTGGTGTGCGGCTCCGGTTGCGGTTCCGTTTAAGGTCGCGACCCGTGTCCCAAGCATGAGGAAGAGGATGAGAGAACCGGTGCGGACAAACATATCTCCACCAATGATAAAGAGCCGTTTGGCATCACTCAGTGAGAAAGTTGTGGTTAGGGGGAGGTGTCTAGCGACGGCCGCAACCGCCCAAATCGCCCCGATCCATTGGGCTATCGTGCTGGCTAAGGCGGCACCAGCTACTCCCATTTCGGGGAAAATCGCCCAGCCAAAGATCAACACATAGTCGAGCCCGATATTGAGGGCGTTGACAAATGTGGCGACCCACATCGGGGTGCGCATATCTTGTAGACCACGCAATGCCCCAAACGCGGTCATGGTAAGCAACACGGCCGGACCGCCGAAAATGCGAATTTGCATATATTCCACGGCCGTGCTCTGTAGCGAGCCATCGGCTCCCATCATGCGAGCGAGTGGGGCACTGAATGGATAAATGATGATGACCGTGGCGATCCCCAGTACTAGAGCAATCGCAAGAGCGAGACTGTTCATGCGGGCCGCTTGTTTGTGTTGATCACGGCCGACCGCTTGGGCCACTTCGGTTTGTGTGCCGACACCCAAAAAATTAAAGATCCAAAAAAAGATCGAGAGAGCGGACGTGCCGACACCTAAAGCGGCCAATGGCTCTGAGCCGAGACTGGCAACAAATCCGGTGTCGATGAGACCGGTTAACGGCTCCGCGATCAATGAGAAGAGAACCGGTATTGATAAGGTCAAGAAGGTGACGTGGGGACGACGGACAAAATCATGCTCAACGGTATTGTTCATTCGGGGATTCTACAACCAAAGGGGGATGTCTGGCACGGTGTTGTTTTGAATAAGATTCACAGCTACGGGGGTGTCCTACGGCCTAAATGTGGCCGTTGATCATTCGGTATTGTGGTAAAAGAGTCTCTATCACTAGCTGTACGATTTACGGATTTTTCACATTTGGAGTACGCCACTTTCACCGCTTTTTGAGTCTTGCTCGATCATAATTCATTGTTATCTATCTGTTTGTTGCATACCTGTTCGATTCCTAGGAGGTTATCGCTATGACTCGAAGATTACACATCTATCTCATTTTAGGGCTATTATTGTTGCTTGTGATGGTGACATCGGCACATGCGGCCGTCGATCAGATTACGATTTGGTCATTAAGCCCCAATCCGGCCTCTGTGAATAGCGATGTGGAAATCAATATCGCCTTTTCCTTGACTGATAGTGATTCGACACATCGATTTTGTATTGAAGCACCAAGTGATGCGGGCGGTTCGGCAGCAAGTTGGCATGGCACAATGCCGGCCACCATCCCATTACGCGCCTCTCAGGGATTTAGTGGAGAAACGGTAAACTTCGCTCG
This sequence comes from Anaerolineales bacterium, assembly GCA_011524645.1. Taxonomy (GTDB): domain Bacteria; phylum Chloroflexota; class Anaerolineae; order Promineifilales; family Promineifilaceae; genus WTJY01. The sequence continues at coordinate 3,448 of WTJY01000485.1, forward strand.
GCAAACACTGGTTGATAGCCAAGCGGTTTGTACCTTTGGGACTTATGTGGCGCTTTATACGGGGACGAGTGGCTTGACCAATGACGGTAGTACAAGTGTCAGTTATGTCACCTTGACCCCTTCGGTTATCGATCTTGATAACGGGAATACCGCTTCTGCGCACACGGGTAACTGGGCTCTTTACTTGGATAATGTTGTTGGTAATCCCAATGCTGTGACGTATGAACTAGAGCTTTTGGCGGTACCGACTACGGTTTATGTATCAGACTCCCCTACTTGTTTAGGGCTTGGAACGGCCGATCATTCTTGCTTTCAAGCACTCGATGAGGGTGAAGCGGCCGCTGATGCGGCTGGTTCGGACACGTTGGTCGTTGTGGGGGATTTAACGGTTGATGCCACGAGTGAAACGGCCGTGATCGATGCTGATCTAACGGCTATTCGTGGGACATCGAGCGGGCGAATTTTGGCGAGCAACTGCACGGCAGAAACGCTGATCAATGTGACCAAAAACGACGTGACGATTTCCGATTTAATAATAGATGGATCCGCCTGTAGTGGTGCGGCAACCGGTATTGCGACAAACGGAACCAACGTGAATCTCGATGGTGTGACGGTTCAAGATTTCAGTTCAGGCACCGGTGTGAGTTATAGCGGGACCGGAACCGGTGCGATCACAGATAGCACTTTTTCTGGCAGTGAGACAGCGATTTCGGACAGCTCTGCCGCGATCGTTTCAATCGGGACTTCTGATGCGGACGGTAATGTGTTGAGCAACAACGCGGTCGGTATTGCAAGCAATGGGGATGCGTCGATTAAGGGGAATACGATTTCGGGTGGTACGATCGGTGTTGATTTAGCTGCGGCCGCGTCAGCGATTTTCGGCAACAGTGTTACCGGTGCGAGTGGTAACCAAATCGATTGCAATGGTGGGGGCTTTGCTGGAGCAGGGTTTAACTACCTAGGTGGCATTAGCCCCACATCTGGCAGTAATTGTACCGATGTGAATAATCAGCTTGGTGCCGAAATATCGAGCTGGGTTGAAGGAACCAATAACGGTGATGTGTCTGTTTCTGGATCAAGCGGCGTGGTGGCGATCTTTCAGCTTGCTGACGATCCTTATACCTATGGACAGGGCATGAGCGACTTAGCTGGATTCTATGCGGTCATGGACACCGGAGAAAACGGAACGGTTGCGCACGCTGGCTCTGGTGGGAATCAAGCGAAAATGTTTATGGCGGCAACAGGTTGCTCGCCGATGACCGGCTCTTGTTGGCAGTCACTGAATGATGCTTTAGTCATCCCGATTAATAGTGAGAACTGTCTTGTTGAAGTCGATGTGTGTGATGAGTCTGAAACCAGTGGTGATGTTATAGGTGATCGTGCTGTGACAAGTCGTCCTCAAACGGGGAGTGGTTATTATGCGTTGGGGAATGCGGACCCAGCGGCCGTGACATTGGCCCAGACACAAGCCCAAACCGGCCACTCTGTGCTTTTCTTAATTTGGTTTGCGATGGGGCTTGCGTTGTTAACCGGTTTGTTTATCGAAAAGCGACAACAGCACGAAGCCTAGAACTTTTAGGTAATAGATAGATTTGAACGGCCGTGGATTTACCCCCACGGCCGTTTTTGTTTTAGCGATTCTCATAAATCACCTTTATAATAAAACTCTATGAACAAATTACTACAACAACTCACCGAAGCGGTTGGCGTGTCCGGCGCAGAAAAAGAAGTGCGCGTGCTTATCCGTGATTTAATCCAAGACCATGTTGATTCTTGGCATGTGGATGCCCTTGGGAATCTGATTGCACATAAAAAAGGGACCGGCGAAAGCGATTTACGTGTCATGGTTGATGCGCATATGGACGAAGTGGGGCTGATTGTCACCGGAATAGATGGCAATGGAACATTTAAGTTTTCCCCAGTGGGTGGGTTTGATGACCGAGCCTTGTTGGGTAAAGTTGTTCAGTTGGGGAGCAAAAAAGTTACAGGTGTGATCGGAGCACGTCCGATTCATCTGACGACAGCTGCCGAGCGTGGAAAGATCGCGCCCCGTAGCGGAATGCGTATTGATGTAGGGGCGACAAGTAAAGACAACGCCAAAGCGAGCGGCCGTCCGGGAGATCGCGCCGCATTCTTAACCCCATACGAAGAGATGGGGGATATCGCCTTAGGCAAATCATTTGATGATCGGGCTGGATGTGCGATTTTGATCGAATTGCTCCAAGGAGCCCCCTATCCGTTCGATCTGTATGCGTCATTTACGGTGCAGGAAGAGGTGGGATTGCGTGGGGCAAAAACAACGGCCGCAGCCATAAAGCCGGATGTCGCTTTTATTTTAGACTGCACCCCAGCTTATGATCTACCGGCCCCCGGTGATCCTGACGAAAGCACCAATGTTTGTTTGGGGGATGGGCCTGCGATTTATGTGATGGATCGGGCGACGATTCAAGATCCCCGTTTGGTGAAATATTTACTACGCACTGCCGATGACCATGCGATTCCGGTTCAGGTTCGACGGCCGGGTGGTGGGGGAACCAATACATCTAGTGTGCAACGCTCGACTTATGGACCGGTCGCAGTGGCGACGATGAGTCTGCCCGGCCGTTATTTGCATGCGCCAACATCGATGATCAGCTTGGTCGATTATGGGCATATGCGCCAGCTAATGGAAACCGCATTGCGTGGTTTGACGGCCGATGTTATTCAACGTTAGATTTCGCCTAAAGTGGCATGCAGAAACAAAGCTTCTTGACGTGTTTGAAGCTTTGTTGTGATTATTTTTGCTTTTTAAACTAAGCTAATTGTACAATT
>WTJY01000465.1 GCA_011524645.1 Anaerolineales bacterium
CAAGCGATCACCGCGACGCAGCGTTCACAGTTGCTCAACATATTAAAGGACGAGCTATCGGCCGAAGATGAACCCTTTTTAGAAATGGCCCTTGATGATCGGCAGCTAACCGCCCGCCGCAAAGCACAAGAGCTATTAAGCGGTTTGCCAGACGCTCAATTGGGTCAGCGAATGATCGAACACGGCCGTCACTTTATGCGCTGGACCCCACGGCAAAAAAAGCCACTCACCGTCACCAAACCGGACGTCCATTCTAACCGCATGAAGCGGGACGGTATCCCGCCGCGTAGCGAGAAAAAAGAAACCGCTTATCTCAGCAATCGCATCACCAATATCGTCAGCTACACCCCACTCGATTATTGGTCTACCGAAATCGCGGACGACATTCCCCATTTTCTAGAGCTAGTCAGCCTGAGCAATTGGACCCGAACTTTGATCAACGGCTTGGTCAAAGCGACCACCCAACAAAACCGGCCCGATTGGGCTTACGCCTTAATCAATTGGGGGCTCCACGGCCGTTATGAAAAGCTCACCCTGCGCAACACCCATCTGCTCACCCCAAACGCCTTCAATAACCTCGTGACCATAAGCATCGAAGAAGCAGATCAAATCGAACCACTCAACAGCAACGGCCGTCTCAGCCATCTGCTACGCTCATGGAAACAACCGTGGCCCGAACCGGCCGCGCAACAAATACTCGGCCAAATCACCTTATATCTCAAAAACCAACCACCCGAACGCCTCCCCGACACCACCCTCAAAAGCGCCATCCGTCAATTCTTCAGCCACGCCCCCCTCTCACTCACCCCAAAGATACAACACCAACTCGGCCACCGCCTCGGCCTCCATCCCCAATGGCAAGTCACAATTGACAAAGGCTGTAAAATAATCGAACAACGCCAAAGAATGGCAGTTATTTTTGAAACAAACGAATGACGAGTGACGAATGACGACCACTCATCACTCTGTCTCTCTACTCTCTACTCTCTACTCTCTTCTCAGTCTCTTATGAATCAAATCCGACAACACGCTGAACAACAATTCGCCCAGGAACTCGAAACATTACAAAAGGCTGATAGTCGCTACCGGCCGCCCAATTGGGCGATGTCCCCTTGGGCTGTAGCAACCTATATCTTGGGTGGCACCCTTGATGATGGAACCGTCATCAAGCCGAAATATATCGGCAACGGCCGTCTTATCGAGATCGCTATCGCGACCCTGACAACGGATCGCGCCCTTTTGCTACTCGGCATTCCGGGAACCGGTAAAACATGGGTCGCCGAGCATTTATCGGCCGCCATTTCTGGTGACTCGACCCTATTGGTCCAAGGAACGGCCGGAACCAGCGAAGAAGCGATTCGCTACGGCTGGAACTACGCCAGCCTGATCGCCAAAGGGCCCACCCCCGATGCATTGGTCCCTAGCCCGATCATGGTCGCCATGCAAGCGGGGAAAATCGGCCGTGTCGAAGAGCTCACCCGTGTACCGGCCGATGTCCAAGACGCACTCATTACGATTTTGTCTGAAAAAATCTTGCCGATCGCCGAGCTGAATCAAGAAGTACAGGCCCAAAAAGGGTTTAACATTATCGCCACCGCCAACGACCGAGATCGTGGCGTAAATGATTTATCGAGCGCGTTAAAACGCCGCTTCAACACCGTGGTGCTCCCCTTACCGGCCACCCCCGAAGAAGAGATTCGCATTGTACAACAGCGGGTCGCCGATCTCGGGCAATCACTTGAGCTACCAGCCGAAGCCCCTGCGCTCACCGAAATCCGCCGCATTGTCACCATTTTCCGTGAATTGCGTGGTGGACAAACGGCCGATGGTCAAACCAAGCTCAAAGTCCCCAGTGGCACACTTAGCACGGCCGAAGCGATTTCTGTCATGAACAGCGGACTCGCCCTCTCCGCACACTTTGGCAACGGGCAGGTCAGCGCGGCCGATTTAGCGGCCGGACTCACCGGCGCAGTGATAAAGGACCCCATTCATGATACAGCCGTATGGCGAGAGTATTTAGAAACGATTGTCAAAAAACGGGAAGCATGGCAAGATTTATATGAAGCTTGTCGCCAACTCATCTAAACTAAACAAGCCCTAAACACATCATGATTTTAGATAGACAGCGTCCCTCAAAACGGGGGCACCTCATTGTTAAATATCAAATTGTCAACAGAGTGGCTCAAATCGGAGGCTGGTTTGTTACACTCATATTCGCAACCTTAGCTGGCATTCTAATTTTCAATCCTGAATTTCACGAGCCTGAATTTGTCGGAATCCGCTGGTTCGCAGCCCTATTTTTCACCGCTATCTTTTATTTCACCATCACAATTGGCAACAATAAGATCTCGGTACTTGGAAAAGGGGACTATCTAACGGTTCGGACAGCCCCTTTTCCCACAGCCAATTGGCTAATAGGCACAATCGCCATCGATAAAATCGATTATGCCTTTGCCAAAACGATCAGTACAGGTCGTGGCGGCCGCAGTTATGCGGTTCTTCTAAAAAAACGAAATGGCCGTCATCGTACCTATTTAGGCGCAACAGACCTCAGCGAAGCGCGCATGATTGCTAGCGAAATCAATCAATATCTAAAAAGCCAGCCATCTTCATTTAAACCTTAAACACAAAACCAACAGATAGCCCTAACCGCTTATGATTCTCAGAAAAAAAATTCCCAGTCAATTCGGTGTCACCCTCATTCAATATCGTCGTCAAGACAGTACGGCCAAAGCTACGGGCTGGATGTTAACCGGCATCGGAACATTTTTGGGCATCGCCTTCTTATCGGCGATCCGTACAGTCTATACGGCAGATGAAGCCATAATTTTGACCATCTTTCTACTCGGCGCATTCAGCCTGATCTATTTCGGACTTAGTTTACTTTGGAGCACCATCCATATCGTTCTCAACGGCCGTTACCTCATCCGGCGCACCACTCCGCTCCCCACGTATCGGTTCTATACCCGCAGCATCCGCATTGAACAGATTAGCCAAGCATATGCCCGCTTCGCCAACAACACCAACACGGTTCACCTCACCATGACAAATGGTGAAAACAAACAGTTCGTCATTACCACAACCCAAGTCGAAGCCCGCGAAATCGCCTCAGCCATCAATGAAGCACTAATGACCGGCATCCCCGCCATGCAAAATCCATTCACATCTTTATAACCGAACCGGCCGTCTCCCTACCCGATGTTTTTCCGCTCGCACAATGCTCAAAATATCTTGCACCGCATCTTGCTGACGCCCTTGTCGATTAACCACACAAAAATCAAACTCATCAATACGGGCCAACTCCCCCCGCGCCACATCGATGCGCAAATCAAACGCATCGGCCGTTTCAGAATTACGCGTGGTCAACCGTTCCCGCAACGCATCTTCAGACTCCGCCATCAAAAACACAAAGGTCGCTTCCGGCACAATCTTCCGTAACGTCGCCGCCCCCTGCGGATCAACCCGCATAATCACATCACGGCCGCTGGCCATCGCTTGGCGAATCTGCTGTTTCGGCACCCCTTTGTAGTTATCATGGACCCATGCATGTTCCAGTAGTTCATCATCAGCGATCATCCGCTCAAATTCTTGCCCACTGACAAAAAAGTAGTCAACCCCCTCCACTTCTCCCGGCCGTGGTGCACGACTCGTAGCGGTTACGACAAAATAAAATTCACCGTAAGCATCGATCACTTGACGCACAATCGTATCTTTGCCTGCGCCAGATGGACCAGAAATGATGAGTAAGACAGGATAAGACGGCCGTTCATATGGGTTTTCGATCAAAGAATCATCCGCTACAATGGGTACCACGATTTCCTCACAAAAATTAAATTTCCATACCAAAAAAATCGTCAAGAGGGGCTGAAAATGACCGATACTCTTGTCGCGTTTAGAATGGTATGAAATTGAAAAAGGTTTTGGGGCTGTATAGGTCTAGTACTGTACTTGGTCCATCAAAAAAAAACAACCGGCTTTTAAGAAAAAGTCGTAAAATTAGTAAATCTATGCCCTTCTACGACTATCGCTGTAACACCTGCCAAACAGAACAAACCTTATTTTATAAATCGTACGCCGATTATGATCAAGCGACACCACATTGTGAAAGTTGTGGCAGTAATCAAATGAAGCGGCGCATCGGCCGGATCGCCATCGCCAAAGGGGAAGCCGCCCGCATCAACACCCTTGCCGACAAAGCCCTTGCAGCCGGTACCGACGAAAACGACCCACGAACCATCGGCCGTTTTATGCGCCAAATGAGCCAAGACATGGGTGAAGACCTCGGCGCTGAATTCAACGAAGTCAGCGACCGCCTCGAAAAAGGGCAATCACCGGAACAAATTGAGAAAGAGCTCCCCGCAATCAAGCAAGAAGAGTAAGAGCAAGAGTAAAAGTAAGAAGAACGTTCTACGTTTCAAAACGACACACGAATGCAACTCCCCCTCTTACTCTAAGCGAAACGTCTCTGTTTCTGTCTCTCACTCCAAACGCATCGTCTCTTCAAGCGTTGCGCGGAATCTTTTCGCCATCGTTTCCGCAACCTGCGCGCTCAATGAGGGAACCGTCCGCATAAAGCGCAAAAAGTCGGGTCGCAATAACACCAAACAATCGGTTGGCTCAAGCGCCACAACGGTCGCCACACGTGCCCCACCCGCCAAAATTTCGATTTCACCAAAATAATCATACGGCGCAAAATACCCGGCCGCTGTCTTCTGGCCGTCTTGCCCCACACGGGTCGCTTCCGCACAGCCAGACACCACAATATACAACCCAGAGCCGGTTTCTCCTTGCTGCACAATCTCTGCGCCCGGTTCGTATTGGCGCGCAACTAATTTACTAGCCAGTGCACGTCTTTGCCACCAGCCAACCCCTTGAAACAACGGAATTTCATTTATCAATGTCGATATAGATGTAATCATATAACGGCATGATACTTAGGGAGTCGGCCACTGTCACTTAGCAAAAACACTGAATTTCTATCAAGAAAACCTTCATAGATACACAATCCTCTCGTAAAAATATGACCCAAAAAAAGAAAACAGACAGCCAAACACAATTCAATCTTCAATAAATGAACACTAGTTCATTACAACGGGTTTAATGTTGATTTTTACGAACAGCTGTGCTAAACTTATGCCATAAGTCAACAAACGAACACAAGTTCATTTTTCATGTTTCATACTTCATAATTCAAAAGGAGCACCATTCGTGGGCAAAGAAAAAACATTACAAAGTACTCTAGACGGCATCACCAAACGATTTGGCGAAGGAACAATTATGCGCTTGGGTGAAGCACACAACATGATTGTTGAAGCGATCCCAACCGGTTGTTTATCGATCGACATCGCCTTGGGCGTGGGGGGGGTCCCACGCGGCCGTATCATCGAAATCTATGGCCCAGAATCATCGGGTAAAACCACCTTTTGTCAGCATGTCATCGCCGAAGCCCAAAAGCTAGGCGGCACTTGCGCCTTTATCGATATGGAACACGCCCTAGACCCCCACTACGCGGAACTCTGCGGTGTCGATATCGACAATCTCTATGTCTCTCAACCGGACACTGGGGAACAAGCGTTAGAAATTACCGAAGCACTCATCCGCTCCGGTGCTATGGATGTCGTCGTGGTTGACTCGGTCGCCGCACTCGTCCCTCGCGCTGAAATCGAAGGGGAAATGGGAGATAGCCATGTCGGTCTACAAGCCCGCCTCATGTCCCAAGCGCTACGGAAATTGTCCGGTGTGATCAAACAAACCAACACCATTGTGATCTTCACCAATCAAATTCGCTCGAAAATCGGTGTCATGTTCGGCAGCCCCGAAACAACCACCGGCGGGAACGCCCTCAAATTCTACGCCTCGGTTCGCCTCGACATCCGTCGTATTCAAGCGATCAAATCGAGTGGCGATATTGTCGGCAACCGCACACGTATCAAAGTTAAGAAAAACAAAGTCGCTCCCCCTTTCACCGAAGTGGAATTCGACATCATGTACAACGCGGGGATCTCTCGCTCTGGTGATGTTCTTGATTTGTCTGTCGCTTATGAACTGGTCGCCAAACGGGGTGCATACTTCCGCTACGGTGAGGTACTCCTCGGACAAGGGCGCGAAAACGCCAAAGTCTTTTTGGAAGAAAACCCAGCGATTATGCACGAATTAGATAGCTTAATTCGTCAACAAGCGGGCTTGCCTGTGCTGGAAATGGAAGCGGAGGCTGAACCGGCCTAATCCAGCGCTCCATTTTTATATTT
>WTJY01000227.1 GCA_011524645.1 Anaerolineales bacterium
GAACAAGTATTGATCAATCTGGTTAGCAATGCGATCAAATTTACCCCAACAGATGGTCTCATTACCATTATCACCAAACGAGATGGGGACACATGGTCTGTCGAAGTCAAAGATAGCGGACTCGGCATCCCCGAAGACGATATTCCCAATCTGTTTCAACGCTTCTATCGCGCCCGAAACGCCACCGAAGAACAGATTCAAGGAACCGGACTCGGCCTCTATGTCTGCAAAGCGATTGTCGAGGCCCATGACGGTGAAATCAGCATAGAGAGCAAGTTAGGTGTAGGCACAACCGCTAGCTTTCGTATCCCAATGACCTAGCTAGCGCATCGCTTGCTTGGGCTAACGCCGCCACTTAATTACCCCCCTTGCTGCGAAAAACGGCCGATCACAGCCGGTTGTTCTTCTATTTCACGATATAAATTCGATGTTTCGCTCATACGCGATCTCTCCACCTATCAAGGTTTTTTCGATCTGTAAATCTCGATCCAACAATACCAAGTCCCCATCTCCCCCCACTTTAATGCGCCCTTTATGCCGCAATCCGAGCAAATCGGCCGGTGTCGAAGTGACAGTCGCCATCCCCTGACTGAGTGAACAGCCGGTCCAAGAAATAAAATGACGAACCGCCGCATCCATCGTCACAATGCTTCCCGCCAATGTGTCATCCGGCAGCCGTGCGCTCACCCCATCCACAGTCACTTGGGAATCTCCAAGCTTGTATATACCAGCCCCCAGCCCCATCGCCGCCATACAGTCGGTCACGATGTTCAAACGCCCCCCAGCCTCTTTCCAAGCCATCTTAATCAATGCCGGATGAACATGAATTCCATCCGGAATAATCCCCACAATCGGCCGTGGATCATCTAGCAACGCGCCCACCAAGCCGGGTTCACGATGATGCATCGGGGGCATCGCGTTAAACAGATGGGTCCCATACCTCACACCGGCCGAAAAAGCGGACTTCGCTTGATCAAATGTGGCCATCGAATGGCCCGCACTCACCACCACACCATGGCGACGCAACTGGGCGATCATCTCAATCGCACCCTCTTGTTCGGGGGCCAAGGTAACCAACCGCACCCCTCGCTCCAAACGCCAATTTATGATCTCTTGCACATCAGGTTCTCGAATCCAGTCATGGTTGTGCGCCCCTTTTTTGGCCGAATTTAGATAAGGTCCTTCGACATGTAGCCCCAAAGCAGCCGCCCCAATTCCGCTTCCAGATGGCCCAGCCAGCCATACAGCTTGTGCTTCAGCCACATTGTCTAATGGTGAGGTAATAATCGTGGGCAAAAATGCGGTCACCCCATAGCGTGGCAACCGCTCGGCAACCGTCCACATGGTGTCTGGTTGGGTTGTAAAATCAAAACCGAATCCACCATTGCATTGCAAATCGATCCAACCGGCCACTAAAAACAACCCCTCCGCGTCAATAATATCGACATCAAGGTTCGTCACTGATAACTTGGGCCCGATTTCAACAATACGGCCGTCACGTAACCGCACATCGGTTTGGCGCATTTCGGTCGAGAAAATCACATAAGCACCACGAATCAATCGCTCAGTCACCATCTTGATCTTTCCTTAAGGTGATCACTACCGCGATATAACTCCCTCACCATAAACCGGCGTTAAAATCGAAGGGCATCAAACGCACTTTGTCACTTGTCAACAACCTCTCATGGACCAACACCTTCGCCAATACGAATCGTCTAATTGGATCTGCTCCCCTCCTATGAGAAGGGGCTGGGGAAGGTAGATTACCCATCTCCCCCCCCCGTTGGGATAGGGGAGCTTTTGATCCGACGCGAATTAAAAATAATCGAGCGATCTGCCTGAGATATTTTTAATTCTAAGACAATTTTCTAAAGCACCATGCAATTACATAAGCGCACAAAACGACAATCAGATCATCGTTCTGCACACATGTACTAGATCACAATCGGGAAGGCCATAACCGGTTTACTATTAGACTTTATACCAGAACTGGCGATTGTTGGCTGAACAACAAAGTCGACAACGGCCGTCTCATCAACAATGTCTATCGTTTCTACAACAGACACTTCCTCGATCAGCACGTCTTCAACCAGCACTTCTTCAACCAGCACAGCTTCAACCGGCGCAGCTTTAAGCAGCACTTCTTCAACCAGTACTGCTTCAACCGGCACCGCTTCAACCAGCACTTCTTCAACCAGCACTGCCTCAACCGGCACTTCTTCAGCCGGCACTTCTTCAACCAGCACTTCTTCGGTCGGTAAACGCAACTCCGGCAGTGGGGATGTCGTCGAATAATATCGATCCGTGTCCTTTTGCCAATGCCACGTAGCATTAATCTGATAGCGCAAATGACGGACATAGTCACACACCATCTTATTCAGACGCTCATCACCAAAGTCATGGGGATTCGCCTCGCCATCCAGAAAGGTTTGAATGTTATCATTCACCACCTTAATCGATTCGTGCAATGCGTCTGTGAATGACAATTTCTCATACCGTTCAAACACCGCGATCAAATTAAAAGCGGAATTAAACTGAATAACCTCTTTTTCATATGAAAAAATATCATTCATCAACCCACCGATATTTGCGACTGCGTCTTCCATTTTCTTAACAAATGGGTGATTCGCAACTTCCTCCGGTAAGTACAGATTATTAGCGAACTCAATTAAATGAATCGCCGGATACATACCACTATCAAAACTACGCAACTGTATATAGTTGTTCACAATATTATCGACATCGTCTTCAATATCATAAACCCCATCTGTTGTTGATTTCAGATGTTGCAACGTTTTGAAAATAAAGGCACCAAGCCATTCAGGCCGTGTGAGTGGCATAATGATTTTGTGTGTCGCCAGACAAGATTCATACAAGGGGTGAAGGTGGTCTGGCATTTGCCCTGTGAGCATAATTTTAGCGCATTGCTCAAATACTTCATGTAGATACCCTTCTTGCTGATGGTCATGCCCATCACGAGCATGCCGTTCGTACACGTCATCAACATAGTATAGAAAATTCATGATGACGATGATGCCAACCAATCGTTCAACCGAAGCTTCGGGATATAGAAATGCGGACATTGTATTGTAACTATCAAATGTAGCTAAATGAATGCCAGCATCCTTGCAAATGCGCTTTGAAATCGCTTCTGCTTCTTCTGCGTTGGGATTTTTGATCGGGACATCGATTTCTATGATGTCAGATAAGCTCAGACGTTTCTCTACTGCAACCATGATATCACACTTCTTACTACTACCTATCTAATGGCCTTGAATATAATTCGAGAGCTTTTGCGGATGTAAATGACCCATCAAAAGGTGTGCGTGGCGGCAGCGAACACGGCAAAAACGTCTAAGAAAAAAACTTCTAAGAAGGGGGAGAAGGGGGAGAAGGAGGAGAAGATTCTTGGTGTGTGCGTGATCTGCTTTAGCCAACAACACTTTTATTTGGCTAATTAAATTATACGCAAAATTCACGCACTGGCACATTATGTGAAGGCTTTAATCGAAAAAAAAAGGTAAATCAGGACCTTTATCTTATAAACAACAGTCCCAAAACATAAGAATCTCAATCTGTTGTCACAATCCTTCGCCAAAGCGATCAACTCATTGGATTTTCTCCCCTCCTATCAGGCTTAGGTTTACCCATATCTTTTTAGGAAAAATCATTTCAGTGCCCCGCCCATCCCCTGGGAAGAGGGCTGGTGTTCCCGCCAATTCACCCATCTGTTTATCAATCCAAATCGAAGCCCCCTATTGACAAGCTCATTCAACTGCTCTAAACTGCCACAAATTCAATTTCTCAAAAATCAAAGAAATAGAGACAAGTCATGGAAAACAAACAACTTCAAAGCATGAGAGGGTTCACCCTCATCTGGATAGGCCAACTCGCATCCTTAGTCGGGACCAGCATGACCCGCTTCGCCATCACGATTTGGGCCTTCGCCGAAACCGGCTCAGCCACCGTTCTGGCCCTAACCGCTTTATTTAACTTCGCCCCAATCGTATTACTTAGCCCGATTGCGGGTGCTCTCGTTGACCGTTGGAATCGCAAACTAGTCCTCATGATCAGCGACTTTGTAGCCGGTCTAACAACCATCGTCTTACTCTTCCTCTTCATGACCGGCCAGCTTGAAATCTGGCATTTATATGTAATCGGAGCGTTAGCCAGCAGCTTTGAAGCGTTCCAGTTCCCCGCCTTCTCGGCCGCCATTACCATGATGCTCACCAAAGAGCAATATGCCCGCGCCAGTGGTATGCTCTCGGTCGCCCAATCGGCCGCCGGTATCGGTGCTCCCATCCTAGCCGGTGTCCTGCTCGGTTTCGCCGATCTCGGACTAATCCTCATGGTCGATATCGCCACATTTATTTTAGCGGTCATCGCCATTGTCGCTGTCCATATCCCCCAACCGGCCAAAACGGCCGATGGTCAAGCGGGAAAAAGTAACCTTTGGCAAGAATCGCTCTATGGCTTCGTCTATATCTGGGAACGGCCGAGCCTTTTCGGGATGCAAATGATGTTCTTAGTCGCCAATTTCTTTATGGGGGTCGGTTTCATCTTAGCCCCCCCCAGCATTCTCGCCACCACCGACAACAACGAGGTGATTTTAGGCACGGTGCAGTCATTTGCCGGTGTCGGCGGGCTCCTTGGCGGCCTCCTGATGAGCTTTTGGGGCGGGCCGAAAAACCGTGTGCACGGTATCTTAATCGGCATGATCGTCGCGGCTCTAGGGGGCCACTTGGTGTTCGGGCTCGGCCGTGGGGTGCTCATGTGGTCAATCGGCACCTTTGTCACCGCGTTCTGCATCCCGATCTTAAATGGCTCAAACCAAGCGCTATGGCAAGCAAAAGTCGCTCCCGATGTTCAAGGAAGAGTGTTCGCCACACGGCGACTCTTGGCCCAAATCACCTTTCCCTTAGCGATGGTCATCTCTGGTCCGCTCGCAGACCGCATCTTTGAACCGGCGCTAGCCACGGCCGACTCTCCTATGGCCCAAATCTTCGCCCCGATCGTAGGTGTCGGCCCCGGATCGGGGATGTCCCTAATGATCGTATGCGCCTCACTCGGCGCAGCACTAGCGGCCGCCACCGGCTATCTCATACCGGCCGTGCGTGAAATCGAAACCCGCCAACCTGATTTTGAACCGGTCGCAGCCGACTAATGGACGAATTAAACTGAGCATGGTACAAACGAACGAGCATGTGATTCCCATCTCATGTTCCCTGTCCACTAGAAAACAAAGTGACTATTTCGCTAGTACCAACAAGCAATCATGTTATTCGTACCACAACGTATTCCCACCTCTCTTATCGTCGAAGCGGCCGTTTCTCTCGAACCGGTCGACAACGCCCTACTTACCATGATCGCTCTCCTCTATCCAGAAAACTATGAGGGGATCGATCCGTGGGTCGCCAAAGCGGTCCAAAAAATGGGACCGGACCGACACCAAGAGCATCGTTTTGTCATCAGCAGTGTCGGGCTAGATGGTTTAGCCAATCTCGCTCCACAAGCGGCCGATTTCGATGACTATTTACAACAATTAGAAGCGACTGAGCCAATCAGCCTGCGCGACACCCTCTTTTATTGGCTCTTCCATTCTCCCCATGTTCATGTTAAGGACGACAGCCAATACGATCCACCGGCCGACCTCAGCCCAATGATCGAAGATTTAGACCTGTTTATTAACGGCATGAGTGAGCTGTTGACCAGCAAAATGGTCCCAACACGCCTACAAGAAGTACACCAGTTTTACCAAGACCCAAGCACACTAAAAATAAGACTCATAAACCATCTCACCTACATGTGGACCCAATTGCTTCAACCAGAATGGGCATGTGTCCGCCCCCGCCTCGAAGATAGTGTCAACGCGTTTAACGCTATCCCACTCAACAACCTAACGATATTTGAAGCGATGGAACGGGTAACCGGCCGTGATCTACGGTTCGGGTTTGATATAGATGCGATACAGGCTTATCGCAAAATCCGCTTTATCCCCCATGCCCATAACGGCCCCTATGTCGTCTGGTATGGCGATCATGAAGAGCTACGCATCAGCTTCCCCCCTCGCATTCCGGAAACCGTCTCAAATGACAATACGCAACACTATGATCGCACCGCTCTCGCCAATCGTTACAAGGCACTAGGGGATGAAATTCGTTTGCAGATTTTATCAATTATCACACAGGCGGGAGAGGTCAGCACCCAAGATATCATCGACCGCTTAAAGCTAGACAAATCGGCCGCTTCACGCCACCTGCGCCAGCTCGTTGCCACCAGCTTACTTGTGCAACGCCGTGAATCAGGTGCAAAAAAAGTTTACCGCCTGAACCCCGCCGCCATCCAAGAAATGGAAGAGATGTTAGCGACCCTGAAATAAGCTCATCGCCGCCGTTCCCGATACTCTTGCAACGTCCGAAGCTCCTCAGTTAATGCTCGTAAATCTGGCAAAATCACATCCGCTTGAATATGGCTTGTACGCGATTGATGGGATGTCGTATTACCGGTCAAGAGCAGAATCGTATGCAACCCCGCTTCTTTCGCCCCCGCAATATCAGTTTCTAGTGTATCCCCAATAAAAGCCGCCTCGTGCGGTTTACAGTTTAGGCGACGCAACGCTTCTTGAAAATGCAATTTATTCGGCTTGCCAATAATTCTCGGTGGCAAACCGCATGCGGTCTGAATAAACGCGATCAGTGCTCCCGTACTCGGCCGAACAGAACCATCGGCCGGAATATTAGTATCCGCATTGGTGGCGATAAAATCGGCCCCTCGCTTAATATGTGTCGCCGCCATCGCCATCTTCTCATAGGTCGCAAAGCGATCTACACCGACCACAACCACCTCGGCCGTCGTATATTGAGCCTCTTTTTCGCTCAAAATATAATACCCTGCACTCTTGAGCAATTGCACCAAACCGGCTTCACCAATCAAATACATCGGGGTCATCGGCGGATAATAATCTTGTAAATATTGCAATGTAACCGCACCGGCCGTTAACACGCGATCCGGCGTAATCGTCACACCATAACTAGCCGCTTTTTCAACATAGGTTTGCGCCGAACGACCGGCATTATTGGTTTCCAACAGAAATTCAAATTGTTCGTCTTCTAAAAGCAGGTTTAGAAAGGCGGCCAGCCCGGTCATCGGCCGGTTACTATGCCACAAAACCCCTTCCATGTTGATAATAAAATTGGATACGTGAGGAATCATTTTTTCTTTTGACTGGACCTGTTCACAGACAGATCGATCTAGAGATGATAAAACAGCGATGGGATTTTGTGATACTCGCAAACAATAGCATGAATCCCACCTAACAATTCATTATAAATCGCGAATTGCACCTATAAGATAACAGAATAAGGTTACAGCGGAAAGTGAGTTTCAACCAATCCAATATCACCCCAGCAATTCTCAATCTAAAATCGATTTTGTCTGTCAAAATCAACGAATTCAATCCCTCAGTGCCGATTTTCCCTAAAAAATAATGTTAAAATAAGCGGCTGGACCCTACAGGCTAAACAAAACAATAAGGATAAAAAATTATGAGAATAGAAGCGGATATAAAATTGGGATTTAAAGATGTCATGATTCGGCCGAAACGATCCACTCTAAGGTCCCGTTCCGAAGTCTCCCTACTGCGTGACTTTAGCTTTCGCAATACGAGTCACGCTTGGGAAGGGATTCCTATCATTGCGGCCAATATGGATACAGTTGGCACCTTTGAAATGGCGCGCGCTTTGGGTTCCAAACGACTGCTTACAGCGATCCACAAGCATTACACACTCGACGAATGGGATCAATTTGTAACCACGGCCGATCCCGATCTCCTTAACTATGTCGCGGTCAGCACCGGCACAGGTGAAGCGGATGCCGAAAAAATCGACCAGCTATTCCAAAAACACAGTCAATTAAAAACGTTGTGTATCGATGTCGCCAACGGATATTCAGAACATTTTGTCAGCTTTGTAAAAAAAATGCGTGACAAATATCCAGATCATCAAATTTGGGCGGGCAACGTAGTCACCGGCGAAATGGTTGAAGAACTCTTGCTCGCAGGTGCAGACGTCATCAAAGTTGGGATCGGCCCCGGCTCCGTTTGTACAACTCGTGTCAAAACCGGCGTCGGTTATCCGCAACTATCAGCCATTATCGAATGTGCCGATGCCGCACACGGCCTAGGTGGACAAATCATCGCCGATGGTGGCTGTAAAATCCCCGGTGATATCGCCAAAGCGTTTGGCGCAGGTGCTGACTTTGTCATGCTGGGCGGCATGTTCGCCGGACACGATGAAAGTGGCGGGGAAACGATCGAAATTGACGGCAAAAAGTTCCGCCAGTTCTACGGCATGAGCTCTAAAACAGCGATGAATAAATATGCGGGTGGTGTCGCCAACTATCGCGCATCAGAAGGAAAAACGGTCACCATTCCTTATCGCGGACCGGTCGAAAACACGGTGCAAGATATTCTCGGCAGTTTGCGTTCCACATGTACCTATGTCGGCGCGCCTCGCTTAAAAGAACTTACCAAACGCACCACGTTCATCCGAGTTCAAGAACAACACAATCGTATTTTTGAATAAAAACGGCCGTTTTCAACCGAAATCCGACAGTTTCACACAATACCTTCGCCAAATTAATCAACTCATTGGATTTGTTCCCCTCCTATCAGCAGGGGGTGGGGGAGGTGGATTAACCCTCTCCCCCACCCCCTCTCCCAACGGGAGAGGGGAGCTTTTGATCCGACGCGAATTAAAAATAATTGAGCGATCGGCCCGAGATATTTTTAATTCAATGTTCTCTACCGGACACCTCATATTTTGCGGATCATTATTCACCTGAATGAAGCAAATTCCTAGTCCCAAGGAGGCGTTTTTAAGGGGTGTCCGGTAGAGGGTTCAAGGAACAAATGTACCTTAAAAGCAAATTATTTGTCACAGAGGTCTAAAAATGGCGAAGATATTGATTTATTGGATCAAATGAATGGGGAAGCCAATCCCTACAATTGTGGCAAAAATCGACGTCCCTTTCGTTTCGTGGGGAATGTCCTCCCCACTCATCCCCGATTGTCTCTCTCATTCCAAGCAAAACCAGCTACACTGACCCACAAATAAGTCGGAAAACATCGCCTTATTTCCTCAACCAAACTTAGGTCACAGGCCGCTACGGTAGTGTAGAGTGTGGGAATTTATGCCCACCGCACACCCCACCCACCAATAATCCCCAGCGCCACAACCACAAATCACTCAAAAAGGAAGACTCATGACTTCACCCATTCAAGAAAAAATGTTCGCTCAACTCGCAGAGCGCGCCATCTTTGAACATGCGAAAACATATGCCTTTGATTACATGGATACGGTAGCGAATCGCACCGTTGTTCCCACACAAGAAGCGATTGATCGTTTAACTGTATTTGATGAACCACTCCCGAAAGAGCCACAAATCGGTGAAGCAATGCTCCAAATGTTACACGAAATCGGCTCCCCCGCGACTGTCGCCCAGACCGGCGGCCGCTATTTCGGCTTTGTCAACGGCAATGCGGTCCCCACGGCCGTCGCCGCCCGTTGGCTGACCGATATCTGGGATCAAAACCCCGCGCTCTATGTCATTTCCCCCATCGTCGCCAAGCTCGAACAGGTCTGTGAACGCTGGGCCACCCAGTTATTAGGGCTACCATCTGAAACAGTCGCCGGTATTGTTAGTGGCACCTCTATCGCCACCATGTGCGGTTTAGCGGCCGGTCGCTATGCGCTACTCAAAAAAGCGGGCTGGGATGTCAACCAAGACGGGTTATTTGGTGCTCCCCCTATCCGTGTCGTGCTCAGTGAACAAAGCCACGGCACCGTATTCAAAGCACTCGCCTTGCTCGGACTCGGCCGTAACCGTGTCGAACTGGTTCCGGCCGATGATCAAGGGCGCATCGATGTAGACAAAATGCCGGAACTCGACAACAACACCCTGCTTATCCTACAAGCGGGCAATGTCAACAGTGGGGCATTCGACGACTTTAACCGCGCATGTGACCTAGCCCAGCAAGCGGATGCTTGGGTTCATATCGATGGCGCATTCGGGCTGTGGGCGGCCGCATCCCCCAATCTATCCCATCTCACCAGCGGTATCGAAAAAGCCGATTCATGGTCCACCGATGGCCACAAAACGCTCAACACCCCCTATGACTGCGCTATGATTCTGTGCAAAGATCGCCACGCCTTAGTCGCATCGATGCAGGCGACCGGGAATTATATCCAATATAGCGAACAGCGGGACAGTATGCTCTATACGCCAGATATGTCCCGTCGTGCTCGTGCCGTAGAATTATGGGCTACCTTGCGCTTTTTAGGCGAGCAAGGGCTGGCTGAAATGTTAGAAGGGCTGTGCGCCGGTGCCCAAATGTTTGAAGAGCAACTATCGGCCGCCGGTTTCCGTATGTTAAATGATGTCGTCTTTAACCAAGTGATGATTGCGGCAGATACGCCGGAAGACACGATGGCGATTCTTGCGGCCGTGCAAAATTCAGGGGAATGTTGGTGTGGTGGCAGTCAATGGCAAGGAGAACCGGTTATTCGCATCAGCGTCTGCTCATGGGCCACGACGGCCGATGATGTCGCACGCTCAGTCGCCGCATTTGTCACCGCCCGTAATCAAGTAAAATCTGCTTAACGGTCGCCAACAAATCACGATCAAATCGATTGTCTAACTTAGGATTAAACTGTCATGCAATCTGTTCGTATTCTGCGCATCCTCTTTTTCCTTATTGGAGTTGTCATGATCAGCATCGCTGCAGGCATCTCTTGGTATAGTTACAGTTTTTTGACCACGGCCACTGAAGTTGAGGGTCGCGTCGTGCGCAATATCGAATATTCAGATATCGACGGTACGATGTACGCCCCATTGATCATTTTTGAAACAGAAACGGGTGAAAAAGTCGAGTTTATAGACGGTGTCCGTTCCCAACCGGCCCGATTTGACCCAGAAGATCGTGTACGCATTCTTTATTCCCCAGATGATCCAACAGACGCGATGGTACGTGGCTTTTTCGGGCTCTGGGGTGGAGCAACGATCGTCGGTGGCATCGGCTCCGTCTTTCTGTTCATCGGCACAATCTTCTTCTTTGTCAGACCAGACTAAAAATCAGCTCACGGCCGGTAAATACTCAACGCGCGTCACATCTGGATCAAGTCGCATATCTTGCAAAATCGCTTGGTGCTGGCTGTCTAATCCGGCCGGAATCTCCGCACGATAGGCCACTTGATCCGCAAACACCAGAATCATTCTTGTGCTATTTGGCTCGATATAAATACCGGCGATCTGCGAAAATTTATACCCCTGTACCAACTTCGCGGCTGTATCCCACGGGGGCTCATGATCAGGGCAAATAGCTTGGGGCAAACCACGATCACGGCACACCAACGCACCAACGGTATCACACACGGCCGTCATCACCTCTACTTGCCACGCCACAGGCGCAGATGCAGGTTGTTCATTCCCAAAACGACGCCACACCCCTTGCAACAAACGCACCGCCCCAAACGCGCCACTCCCCTTTTTCATCTGCCATTGTGCAGGCCCGACATGGTTCCGCGCTTGTTGCAAACGCACCTCATCAAGTTCGCCCATCGGCTGGGGCAACGCTTGGAACTTATGAAAGCCAACTTGTGGAGATTCATCCGAAGGGGTCGGATCACCCCCACGAATCAGGCAACGAAAGGTGAAATGGAGACCATCTTGCCCAAAATCAGCGGACACAAGACGAATCGGCATCGTATACATACCGGTCTGTGCCAGCACCTCACGAGCCAGCCCGTCCGTTAAAAGCTCTCCCTTCTCGGGCGAACCTCCCGGCGCGCACCAATTTTGGCTACCTTTGCGCTGCATCACAAGCACATCATTGTATTCATTTGTCACCACACCAGAGCTGATTATTTTCATAGAAAATGCCACCATTGCCTAACTTTGATTAAATCGATCCAAGCACAAATTTTATCAAAGTTACCCCCCAACACCATTGGAGTGATATAGGTTTTGATTCGTCGTGGTTGATCGAGCACCGCTAGCACAATCCCCCAAAGCGCGCTAACATTATCAAGCTTATTCAACCAACCAATACCTTCTCCAAACGAATCAACTCATTCGATTTATTCCCCTTTTATAAGGAGCTGGAGGAGGTAGATTATCCTTCTCTCAACAAGAATGGGAAGCTTTTGATCAGACGCAAATTAAAAATGACCAACAATTTACCTTAAAGGCAGGTTATGGATCACAGCGATCTAAAAATGGCGCAGGTATTAAACAACAATTAGGGGATAAAAATGCAAGCTGAAAACATCAAACAAGTTATCAAAGAGTTAGACAAAATTATCGCATGGGCGGAAAAAGAAAATAGTCGCGTCGGCTATTTCACCGCACTCTATCGACGAGTCACAGTCGATGTAAAAGAGAAAATCGCTCAAAAATATTTCGACAACAATGAACGCATGGAGGAGCTGGATGTCCGCTTCGCCAATCGCTATTTGGCCGCCTACACCGCATTTCGCAATGGAGAAGAAATGACCGAATCTTGGCGGGTCGCCTTTGATGCAACCACCGAGCTATCCCCCATCGTCTTACAGCACCTACTAGTCGGCATGAATGCTCACATCAATCTCGATCTAGGAATCGCTGCGGCCGAAATCGCACCAGGGGACAAGTACAAAGATTTGGAAGATGATTTCGACAAAATCAACAAGGTCCTTGCCGGACTTGTTGATGATGTCAAAGAAGAGCTCGCTCAAATTTGGTGGCTTCTCGGCATTGTTAATCGCTTATTTGGCGAGCTTGAAAAGGTCATCATCAATTTCAGCATGAGAATCGCTCGTAACGAAGCTTGGGATTTCGGTGGTGAAGTGGCTCGTGCCGACAAATCACAGCGAGCAAACCTGATTAAAAAGCGAGACAAAGAGGTCGCCAAAATCGGCCGTCTTGTCGTCAACCCACCACTTTTCAGCCGTATTATTATCTGGATCATCCGCCTCGGAGAACCGAAAAGCGTCTCAAAAATCATCGGCATTCTAAACGAGAAAGCGAAATCCTAAACCTCGTCGAAAAACCGACTCTCGTTAGCAACCCTCAGCGCACCAAAACCCCAGCGATGACGGCGCGGCCGATCTTTCATTAAGCTCCACCACCAATTTCACGGACATCTCATTTTCCTTCACCGCCCGAATCAACTTAACCAAATTTTCAATCTGGTAATTCAGCAGTTCCCCCCCACTTCTCGGCCGTTGCCGCCCATGCATCCCCCACATACATATGGGGATACTGCGCATATTTATAATATAAAAAAAGGGTGTCCGGCCGTTATCAACAGCGGAACACCCTAAAAATTTCCTGATACTGCCGAATTTGGTGGGATAAGTGTAAATCGT
Organism: Anaerolineales bacterium; assembly: GCA_011524645.1. Taxonomy (GTDB): domain Bacteria; phylum Chloroflexota; class Anaerolineae; order Promineifilales; family Promineifilaceae; genus WTJY01. Next base: position 13,404 of record WTJY01000227.1, read on the forward strand.
TCAAAAATAGTCGATTTACAGGGGTGTCATCCCCGCGTAGGCGGGGATCCACCGCTCAAACAGAGTTGGATTCCCACCTTCGTGGGAATGACAATCGTTAATTGATCAAGTCCCACCAAATCCGACAGGGCTAGAAAATTTCATATCTTCGTTAATTAATTAAGCAACGCTTTTAAAGCCGCCAAACGGGGATCAATATCATCGATCTCACAATCGCAAGTCGCCTCGTTTAGATTCTGACCACACTCGGGACACAACCCTTGGCAATCCTCACGGCAAAGCGGTTGCATCGGCAACGCCAACAGCGCGAGCTCGCGCACAAGTGGCCCTAAATCGGCCGTCGCATCTTCATCGACCGCGAATTCCCCCTCACCTGCGGCCGATGCTGGGTAATAAAACAGCTCTTCGATTTGCGTATCGACCGGAACAATCGTATCTCCCAAGCAACGCACACACTCGGTCGGTGCATTGGTCTGGATACGGCCGCCTACATACAGTCCTTCTCGCGTTCTCGTAACCGTAAACTGTCCGGTTAACGGTTGCAAAATCACATCATCCAACTTCATCTTAGGGTAATCGATTGTTATATCGCTAGATGTCCCAGCTGGTGATTCGAGTAGGTATCCAAAATTAAAGCGTAAATTGGTCGGATTCATATCAAATCTCCCATATGACGTTGTGCGTTAGGGCGCACACTCTGCATGGGAAGAGAGAAAAACGCCATCGTAATGAAATTTCCCACGCTAAATCAGTATAACAGTCGCCGGAACCGTGGGCAATTCCTAAAATCCCTTTTTTATTGACCCATTAGATCACCCCACGATTTGCTCTAATCCTTCATAGAGTCGTTTTAACCGTGGATACATCCGCTGATAAATCTGCCCATAAAGATCGTCATACAACGTTTGATGTGAAGGAATCGGCTCAAATGCCTGCCCCAAATGACACATATCCCCCACGGCTGTAGCAAAATCAGCATGCAGTCCCAACCCGACCGCCGCATCGATCGCGGCCCCCAATCCCGATGTTTCAAACGTATGCGGCCGTGTCGCGGGCAAGCCGAAAATATCGGCCGTCAGCTGCATCCCCCCATCGCTCTGCGACCCACCACCAGACACGCGCAATTCCGTAATCGGTACGCGGGACCGACGGCCGATTCGCTCCGCACCATCACGCAAGGCATACCCCAACCCTTCAAGCAGGGCACGATAAATATGAGCCCGGCCGTGAACCGCCCGAAACCCGATCATCGCCCCCCGCGCTTCTGGCCCCGGTTCTTTGATCCCCGGTGCCCAGTGGGGTTGAATCACCAACCCATCAGAACCGGCCGGAACCGCTTGAATCAGCTCGTCAAACAACACTTCTGGAGCCACACCCAGCTCCGCTCCACGTAGTTGCTCCGCTAAACCGAACTCTTCTTTAAACCAACTTACCAACCAAAAGCCATGATACACCTGAATCTCCAGCGTATACGCATCCGGCACGGCCGATGGATATGGCGGAATCAATGGATACGCCTCGATATAGCGATGCTGAGTTGTGTTAATCGTCGCGGTGGTCCCATAGCTCAAACAACCGATATGGGATTGAAGTGCCCCAGAGCCGATCACCTCACACGCTTTATCTGCGGCCGCCGCGATTAGGGGCAAACCGGCCGGAATACCGGTCACCTCGGCCGCCTGCGCGGTAATCTCACCCAGCACACCGGTCGGTGGCACCAATTCCGGTAATAGCTCGGCCGACATCGGTACCGCTTGCCATTTCCAATCCCACCAGCGAGCCCAATCTTTCCGTTTGTAATCAAAAGGAACATAGCCAACCTGATTACCGACCGAATCTACAAAACGGCCGCATAACTTATAGTTTAAAAAGCCGGACAAAAACAGGAATTTATGACTCTTGTCCCAAACCTCTGGCTGGTGGGCTCGAATCCAATTGGCTTCCGCATCAGCCTGCAACCGCGCCACGGTACCAGACATTCCCACAGCCTTAAACGCCACTCCCCAAAGCCCACCGACCGGTTTTTGTCCTTGTACTCGTCTTTGATCGGGCCAAACAATTGCCGGCCGTAACGGCCGTCCCGCTTGATCGACATTGATCAACGTCCCCCGTTGTGTCGTCAAGGTCACCCCCACAATCTCCTCTGGAGAAATATCGGTTACACGCCAAAGTTTCTGACACGCTTCACACAATTTTTGCCAAAAATAATCCGGGTCTTGCTCCGCCCAGCCAGCTTGAGGCGAGGTGTAGGGGGTGATATGAACTTGAGCCTTGGCCATAAGTCGGCCGTGTAGATCGAAAATCAAAGCGCGCACGCTTTGGGTACCGTGATCAATAGACAGGATATACATAAAACTTTATCGGAAACAACTTTATGCCTAATTTCTAGAATACGATAGAAGATAGAGATAGAGAAATCGTTTTTGCCAAGGCTCATCCCTATCCCAAGGCAATCACATTCTAAATCAAAGTCGATAGTAATACGGATCTAAGGGTGGGTCTTCGATGTGGCGTTCGTGACGACTTGGGTGGTTGCGACCCACCAAACAAGCGCCACAAGGGCCAATAACACGCCTAAAATGAGCAATGTTTGTTCGTAGCTGAGTTGAACAATAAGCACACCACCTACCAGCGGTCCCAACACCTTACCACCATTTTGTAGTGTTCCCAAAAACCCGAACCCAGCCCCCAAATGGGGTCGGTCAATTTGATCCGCGATCATCGCTACCGTACAAGGAAAAACCAACGCTTGAGCGCCACCAAGAAGAACCGCCAACAAAAATAAAGTCACGGCCGTCTGGGGAATCGCCAACAAAGGCAAGGCCATGCCCAAAACCAACATCCCACTAATAATCGTCGGCCGATACCCCCAGCGATCCCCCAACCGGCCGCCTAACGGTTTCCCGACCAAATGAAATATCTCTTGCACTGAAAAGAATAAGCCGACGGCCGCCACTGAAAACCCCGCACCTAACGCATGAATCGGCAAAAAGACTTTAAGCGCATACAGTGCGACAAAAACGATCGCTTCTAATCCGCCCGCCACCCAAATAGCTGGGGTACGCATACCAGAAATCCAAGCCTGCTGTAACTGTTCCCTTATCGTCCCCAGCCGCTTCGGCTCACGAGTCGGCCGATCATCAGGCAACAACGCAATAGGCAAAAATGCAGCGCAACTCAACACACCGATCACCGTAAACACGGCCGCCGGTTCGAGCCACAGCAGAAACCAGCCACCCAGAGCAGGCCCAACGATATACCCTCCGCTCCGCGCCCAGCCGAACCAGCCCAGTGCTTCAGCGGTTCGCTGTTGCTGCTGCTCCGCAATATAGGAGATCGTCACCGGCCCATAAATCGCGGTCGCCATCCCATGAATAATACGAACCACAAATAACTGAGCCGGATTTTGAATCACCCCATAGGTAAATGGTACAAAAGCGAAAAATGCGGTGCCAATCAAAAGCCATAAACGCCGCCCTCCGCGATCAGACAACAAACCGACAAATGGTTTCAAAAACATCCCAGTCAATGTAGAAACCGACACGATCACGCCAAGCAGAATATCGGTCGCCCCCAATACGGCCGCCAAAATCGGTAACAGCGGTGTCTTTCCCATCTGGTATGCTGTCCGCGCCACAAAATCGGCCAAGGTCAGCGACCAAAACGGCCGATTATAAAATTGCGGTTTCTCTGCATCCATAAGCTGATTTATAATTCAGGATCAGTCCCATTGCAAAAGAATAGAAGACGCGGTTTAGGAAACCTACCATGCAGGTCTGACAAACGACTGACCTAACAACATGGGGATTAAAAACACAACAATCAAGCGATTTATGACGTCTTAGGAGTAAATAACATGTCAAATACAACCCCCTTAAAATCGACCACAAGTGGTGAAACCGCACTACGCTGGGCCAACATCGCCCTCATCGCCACCGTTTGGTCCAGTTCATTGCTATTTGGACTATATATTTTGGCCTTTTTCATTGTTGCCGCCATTGATGGCGATCTCACAGTCTGGAATAGCGGGTCCTTGCCCGATCTATATGAAGAAGGAGAGCCACTGGCCACGGCCGGTATCGGCCTGCACTTTACAATGGGGGGATTGATCCTCATTTTGGGCAGCATCCAACTGATCGACCGCTTTCGTAATGCCTACCCCAAGCTTCATCGTTTCTTCGGCAAAATCTATGTAGGTGCTTCCCTGCTCACAGCAATCGGCGGTCTCGCTTTTATCGCGGTCAGTGGGACAGTGGGTGGCACAGTCATGAACATCGGGTTCGGGCTATACGGCATTCTCATGTTTGTCTCGGCCGTCGAAACGTTTCGCCATGCGCGAGCCGGCCGCTATGATCGACACCAGCTTTGGTCGTGGCGCTTATACGCCTTAGCCATCGGCTCTTGGCTCTATCGTATGGAATATGGATTCTGGTTCCTCACGGCCGGATTCACCGGTGTCGATAACTTTACCGGTTGGTTTGATCAAATCATGGCATTTTTCTTCTATGTGCCCAATCTAATTATCGTAGAAATGATCTGGCGCGCACGGCAAAAAGAACGGTCCAATCGCTACAAGATCGGCACATCGGTCGTCTTAATCGGGATCACAATCATGGTTTTTGCGGGTAGCTATGTCTTTCTAACCCAAATATGGGCCCAACCGATTTTGTCAGTAGTTGGTATCGACTATACCCCGCCAAACATCTTAAATATCGATTAATCGAAGCCAAACAAGAGGGGATTTACATCAGCTCAAAACTGACCCCGATCTCAATCAGAATCGACAAATGGCCCAGTGCAATACCCTCTGTATCAAATGATTCAACAGATGTCGTCTGCACAATCACATTTTGCATCCCACTCTCATGCCCCCTACACACCGTCCCTACTCACACGCCCTCCCCCAAATCACACCAGACATCGGACAACAGTAAGAACCTCAAC
>WTJY01000243.1 GCA_011524645.1 Anaerolineales bacterium
AGATACGATTATTCGTCATAATCCGGCCGGTCGCCCCCTGTTTGATCGGGTCATGATCATCCCCTTCTTGCTAGGGTTGGCCTGGTGTGGGCGTCATTGGCGTAAATTTCCGTCGCTTGTTCTAATCGCTTGGATCGGTGTGATGCTGATCGGTACCATTCTCGCCGAAGACCCACCCCATTTTTTGCGCGCATCCGGTGTCTTACCGGCCGCTTTGTTTCTGCCCGCATTAGGTTTGGGTGAAATCGGCCGTTGGCTCAAGCCCAATAAGACAGCCAAAACGATTTTTATCTCTTTGCTCTTGCTGGCGAGCTTGGGGTTCACTTGGCAAGATTATTTCGTGACCTACGCCCAAGATGACAATACCGGCTATCTATTTGAAGAAGGCATCAGCCTCCTTGCGGCCGATATTAATCAACAACCGGATACAACCACGGTTATCCTCGAAAAACGTTTTCTGGAAGGCTGGCCCAGCACCGGCTTCCTTCTCCAAGAACCGGAACAACTTCATATTGTCTCTGCCGATCAAATCGGACAACACAACACACCACCAGATTATCCTTTGGTGCTGTATGTCTGGCCTCACGATCCGGCCGTTTGGTCCCAAGTCGAAACCCTGCTCGGACAACAATCGCCACAGCAACTCGCTGCCGAACTCGGTGCTTTCGGCCGTGGCGACCTAGAATCGGCCCCGTACCCGCTCTATCTTCGCTACAGCCTTCAGTCAAGCCGGCTGGAAACACCACAGGTTAGCTATCTTTCCGCCACCGGCGACTCTCATCACCTACATCACGCGCAAGCATTTTTCAAATCAGATCAGAATCAGCTCGATGTTCAATTAACTTGGGCATTTGCAGAGACAGATCAACAGCCGATTATTACCTTCGTCCATGTCCTTGATCCCACCACTGGCACGCTAATCGGCCAAGAAGATTCCCCACCCGCTCAAGGATATATCCCACAAGCGTGGTGGTCTCAACTCGACTCTTTACAAGAAACGAAACAGATCACGCTGTCTCGGCCGTTGACAGAAACAGACCTTGTTTTTGTCGGTATTTATCCCGCAAACAACGCAGGTCAACGCTATGTTTTGGTCAACAATTCAACCGAGACGGTCTGGGCAATTCCCCCCGCAAACATGAATATGGACTAATAGTTTGCCGCATTTATTAGAATTATAAAGAGATAACTCTTTACAATACGCTATTGGGGCGAGCCCATTACTGATATGTAAGTAACTGGGTGTGCCACACCCAAACTGGCACAATCAATTGGCAATAAACCGCTCGTTTTTGTTGCCGAGGAAAATTGAAGGAAACAAAGTTATGACCCGTTATCGTCTTTTACCCCTCTCGCTTTTAGCGATCTTGTTACTGGTTAGCATTATGGGGGCCAACCAATCTGATGTGGCCGCCCAAGGGACCAATCTTTTACAAAACCCAAGCTTTGAAGGGGCATATAGCTCATATATTCCGGTCACAGACCAACAAAAAGCGGCCTGTCCACATGGGGCGTGTACCACCGCCCAAATGCCAGCAAACTGGCTCCCGTGGTGGGTTTCTCAAACAGAAAATGATGAACCGTGGCAAAACCGGATGCCTGAATGGAAACCGGTCTGCCCTTACCAACCTTGCCCGTTCCCAGAACGTCTCAAAGATGGTGTCCAAGCGTTGCAATATTTCTCATTCCATAGTGCCCATACAGCTGGGGCATGGCAACAAGTTGCAGTTCCGGCCAACGCGGTTGTTAAACTATCGATTTGGGGACAAGCTTGGTCATCAGCCACCGATGAAACATTCTCAGACTTCCCGTCGCCGGTTAACATGCGGGTCGGGATCGATCCCACAGGTGGCAACAATCCATTTAGCGGATCGATCGTCTGGTCAGCAACACAAAACCCTTATGACAACTACAGTCTCTTCGAAGTTGAAGCATCTGCTCAAGGAGATCGTGTAACCGTCTTCTTGTGGTCACAACCGACCGAAGCACGGAAACATAATGACATCTATTGGGATGGCGCTTCTTTGGTTCAAGTTGGTCAAGGAACGGGGGCCGCACCAAGTGCTAGTGGCACCAGCGGTGGCGCAGTCGCGGCACCGGTCATCGTTCAAGGTGGACCAACCGCAACCCCCAATGCCAATGGTGAAATTTATGCCGAAGTTCAAGGTGGGGACTCGATTTGGGGTGTCGCCGCACGTAACGGTTTAACGCTTGATGAAATCTTAGAACTCAATGGGCTCACACGTGATGCGATTGTGACACAAGGGGATCTATTGCTTGTTGGTTATGGCGAAGGGCAAGCCCCGGGCTCTGAACCGCCCCCACCCCCTGTAGAACCGACCGCAGTTCCAGAAGATAACACCGAAACAGCGGAAAATACCGATACCGCACAAGCGGTCGCTGAAGGTGGCGCAGGGGAAGAAGCCGCCACTGAAGCAACAGAGGTACCGGCCGAGCCAACCGCACCTCCGCCACCACCAGAACCGACCGCAACGGCCGAACCTACTACCGGCACCATCTGTCTTCGTGCCTTCGAGGACACCAACGGTGACGGCGCAATGGGGGCAGGTGAAGAGCTTCGTTCTGGCGTAGCGATCGCGATCAGCAACGGACAATCGATTGTGACCAACTATGTCACCAATGGTAGTGAACCGTTCTGTATCGAAGGGTTAGATGCTGGCGACTATCGTGTCACTCGCTCACAAACGGACGGGGAAACCCTAACCACTGTTGGCGACTGGGCCATTTCGATTACCCCCGGCACACGCACCAGCGTAGACTTCGGTAGCCAAATGACTGTCGCTGAACCTGCGGCCGAAATCGCCTCTACCGATACCGGCACAGATACCGCAACCGATACCACCAACACCGAAGCAACCGATACTGAAACGGCCGTGACACCCGAAGCGGAAGAAAGCACCGGCTGGCTTAATTGGGTTGTTGGGATTATCGTCGCTGTCGCGGTACTTTTACTCGTCGGTGTCGGCTTAGTCGTCTTTAGCGCACGGCGCATGAACTAACAATATATGAAATATGAAGTATGAAGGATGAAAGGGGGCGCGATATATCTCTATCGTGCCCAGCCGATCATCGTTCATATCTCATCATTCATAGTTGCGAAGGTAGAAAGCAGGATGAAGAAAGGGATCATTTTATTTGCGATCGTGGCTGTTACAGCTTTGTTCTTTGGGCAAACCACCGTGTCCGCGCAAGACAATATTTTGCCCAACCCCAGTTTTGAGCAACCGTATAACAACGGTGTAGCGGACCAATGGGCACCATGGCATGAAGATAGCAACGAAAAGAAAGATTGCTCTGCCGAACGGTATGTCGTTCAACCGAAATGGTCTCAGGAAACCAACGGGGATCTGGTACTAGATGGTAGTACATCGATGCACGTGGGTAACCAATTTGATACTTGGCGCGGTGGGGTATTCCAAACCGTAACCGTCACCCCCGGCCAAACCTATCGCTTCTCGGCGTGGGCTTGGGGACGTGCCACTAATGATCAATATCCTGCCCCCTCCGACTTTTCAACCAGCATGCGTACCCGCGTCGGGATCGATCCCAACGGGGGTGGCTTGTGGACCTCTGGCAGTATCGTTTGGAGTGCGGCCGCGTCACCACAAAATAGCTGGCAACAAATGGCGGTCGAAGTCACGGCCGCAACTGATAAAATCACTGTCTTCGTTGAAGGGGATTTAAGTGGCATTAATAACTGTCGGGCCCATCTCGATATTTGGTTCGATAAAGCGGAACTGGTTTCTTCCGCACCGCCACCGACCAATACACCGGTCCCACCCACCGCCGCGCCGATTATCCCAACCAACACCCCTGCGCCAACCAATACACCGGTTCCACCCACCGCGACCCCCATCCCGACCGAAACACCGATCCCAACCGCAACGCCGATCCCACCCACCGCCACACCGGCCGGTGGCTCGATCTGTGTCAATGCGTTTGGTGACATCAATGGCAACGGTCAAAACGATGCCAATGAAGGGTTTATGGCCGGGATTCGCTTCACGGTCGCCCAAGGAAGCTCGATCATTGGCGAAGGAATTTCGAGCGGTACCGATTCCCCTGTCTGTTTTAATGAACTGAATCCGGGGAATTACCAAGTCGCCCAAACTTTGCCAGATGCTCTTGAAATGACCACGGTCGGCAATACAGCGGTCGATGTTTCCCAAGGAAAAACGGTTCGCTTGGCGTTCGGTAGCCGAGTCAGAGCGGCCCCACCAACGGCCGTGCCGGTCGCCACGCAAGCGGATGCGGTTGCCGCAGGCTCAGGTACAGATAGTGGGGCGACCACGGACGGTGCAACCACCGGAAGCGGTGCGTTAGAACCGGCCACAAGTGGCGATGATTTCTCGACCCTTGAAATCGTAGCCCTCGCCATTATCAGCGTTGCCGTCTTGCTCTTGGGGGGGGTCGTCTTCTTGCTTTTGCGCCAGCGCAGTAGCTAAACAAAAGCGGCCGACAGCGATATAAATCGATAGAACAAGGCTTTTTGTGCGGCCCATTGCGTGCAAAAAGCCTTTTTTGTTTGTCCTTATTTTGACAATGTCACATTTAAAGGTGGAAATCGATTTTCTCGCGAGCCACCTGTAGGGGGGGGACAAGCGGGGAAATCATTTAAATTCCACCTCCCCCACCCCCTCCCCATAGGAGGGGAGCTACTAATACCTGTATCGTTGCTTTTGTTTTATGAAACGTCTTAATCAAGAAAAACTCTATTTACTCATCGCGATTCTCATTGCGGCCGCAGCCGCCCTTCCCCTGCTTTGGGGTGGTGGGTTGCTGAATACGCGCGGCGGCGGGGACAGCCCCTTCTTGATTCAGCGTTTACACCAGCTAACCACGGCCGTTTACGACGGCCATTTTCCGGTTCGCTGGATGCCGGACGCCAACTATGGTTATGGCTATCCCTTCTTTAATTTTTACGCCCCGCTCGCCTTTTATGTCGCCCTATTCTTTCGGTTGCTCGGGTTCGGCACTATTCGTGCCATCCAGCTCAGCCAACTATGCGGCTTTGTGGTTGCCGGTTGGGGCATGTATCGCTTGGGGGTACGCTGGTTTAAACGGCCGTCCCACGCGCTACTCGCTTCAGCCGCGTATACCTTCGCTCCTTTTCACTTAGTCAATGTCTATGTTCGTGGCGATTCAATCGCCGAATTTTGGGCGATGGCCTTTTACCCGCTCGTCATTTGGGCCACCGACTGTTTGATTACGGCCGACACAACGGCCGAGCGACGCCGCCAAGTCGTCATTCTCGCCCTCGCTTACGGGGGGCTGGTTATCAGCCACAATATTTCGGCTATGATTTTTAGCCCGTTTGTCGTTCTTTATGGGGTGGGGAGAGTGTGGCACGGCCGGTATGACAAAACGATTTATCTGCAAAAATCGCTTAACTTTAGCGCCGCCATTTTGCTCGGAGTCGCCGCATCCGCTTGGTTCTGGCTCCCAGCTATCGGGGAGCAAAGCCTTACCCAGCTAAGCGAAATCACCGTCGGCTATTTCGACTATAATTTTGGCGATGGGTTTCATTTCCGCTCGACAGACCTCGTACAATCCTCATTTTTCTACGACCCCGATGTCGGTAATGGGGATGCGTTTCGCATGGGGCTGGTTCAAGCGTTCTTAATCGGTTTATCTCTCGTCGCCTATGGCTGGCATATCTGGCGCACAAAATCATGGTCGGTTCAAACCCTAACCCTCATCTCGGGTCTGCTCGTCGCCACCTTTATGATGCACCCGTGGTCCCGTATCCTGTGGGACACCTTGCCCCTTTTGCCATATACCCAATTCCCTTGGCGTTTTCTCTCGGTTCAAGCCTTTTGGGGGGCGGCACTCACTCCGTTTATTTTGACACTCATTCCAGAGCGACCTTCCTTATCCTCTATTTTCTATCCACTCCTCTTCATCGCCCTGCTGGCCATCGCCGCATTCGGCCGGTTCCAGCTCGATTATCTCATCGTCGCAGAAAATGATATTACGGGGGAAAGCATCGCTCAATATGAATGGTTTACGGGGAATATCGGGACGACAATTAGCGCCGAATATCTGAGCAATGGGGTATCACCACGGCCGTATACCAGTGCATGGCTACAAAGCGGCCAGCGCTGGACCAGCCAAACGATCCGTGGCCAAGCGAGCACTATCCTGCAAACACAACGCACCCAAGAGCAGATTTGGCAGATCGAGGTCACTAGCCCCCAAGCGACCGTCAC
>WTJY01000229.1:0-3220 GCA_011524645.1 Anaerolineales bacterium
ATTCAAGGAACAAATTTACCTTAAAGGCAAATTATTTGTTACAGCGATCTAAAAAGGGCGAAGGTATTGATTTAATTAAGGAGATTTCCCTCTGGATACACTAGAATTTGCTAACCATATGATTGACACCATCGCTGATAAAAAAGCGAGTGATATTTTGCTACTTGATTTGCGCCAACAAAGCATTTTTACAGATTACTTCTTGCTTTGTAGCACGACCAATGAACGCCAACTGCGGGCTATCGCAGAGAGCGTGTGGGATGACGCCAAGCTAAAGGCTGATATTGTCGGCATGTCAATTGAAGGGACGCCGCAATCGGGCTGGATGCTGGTCGATTTCGGTGATCTGGTGGTGCATATCTTTATGGAAGAACAACGTGCGTACTACGATTTAGAAGAACTGTGGTCTGAAAGCTCCATTGTGATGCGTATGCCTTAGATTGGGGTCGCCTGCACGTCCAACCCTTTTCTCTCTACAATCTAGCTTGGCGGTTAATCTGAAACCGTGATTTTTGATGGGACTAACGTGATATGTGATGTGTCGTGTTCGCTCGTGTAACGGTGTAGGCTCGGGATAGAGAGCGACTCTCTATCCCTTTCGGTCTTGTTTCGCTTATTCTACGATCCAAGCTTCGGTCGCACGGTTCCAATCGACCAATTCATCATCGTTGAAGAAGATGCTGGCTTCTTTGATCCCATTTTCGGGGCTGTCTGAACCGTGAACCAAGTTACGGCCGATTTCCATACCGAAATCGCCACGGATGCTGCCCGGAGCGGCGGCACTTGGTTTGGTGGCGCCAATGGTGCCACGAGCGGCTGCGACCGCGTCGTTGCCTTCCCAAACCATCGCCACGATTGGACCAGAGGTGATATAGCTGACCAATGCACCATAGAAGGGGCGTTCTTTGTGAACACCGTAGTGTTCTTCAGCCAATTCTTGGCTCATTTGCATGAATTTCATGCCGATCAATTTCAAGCCACGGCGTTCGAAACGAGCGATAATTTCACCCATCAAACCACGTTGCACACCGTCAGGTTTTACCAAAATTAATGTTCTTTCCATTTTGAATCTCTCCGAAAATGATTGTGTTTAAATGTTGTAATTATTCTGCACCGCTTTAATCATCTCGCGATTTTGAGAGGTGAAAAACGGTGTAAAAAATATAATTAGGCAACCAAAAAGGCAGTTATTTCCCACAGAAATAACTGCCTTTGCCTATTTCGCTATTAAGCTGGAGAAAATAATACCCCGAAACAAGGGCTACAACAAATCTTGTGCTTGCCGATAGGTGTTCAGTGCTTTTTGCAACTGACCATTTTCCATATACACATCTCCCAAGAAGCGTCGTAGTAGAGGATGTTTATTGGTCATGGTGACCGACTCTAACTCGTATGCCAACGCGCGCAGATTTTGCTTGCTGCCCAAGATTTCACGATACGCATCTAAGGCACTATCGACATCCCCTTGGCTGAGTGAGGCACGCGCCCCTTCGTAAACGGCCGGATCGACCGGTTCAAACGCTTCTTCTTCGATCTCTGGTTCAGAAGCCACCGGCTCACTACGTCGTGAAGATGCGTATGACGAACTTGACGATGCCGAGTAGTTACTGGGTGATGTATTGATCGGCTCGTAGAGGTCAAGGAAATCATTACCACTATCGGGCGTGCTACGGGTCGCTTCTTCAACGGCCGAGAGCCAATCCAAGTCATTTGAATCGTTTGAGGGATCTAACCAATCAAGCCCTGAACTGTCCCCTTCTAGTGAGAGCCAATCTGGCAATGAATCGGTTAAACCTGTTTCAAGCGAGACGATATCTTCGCTACCTAAATCATCTGTGTCGATTTCTTCTAGTGCCGAACGGGCCATTTGATCGGCCGTGTCATCGATCAGTGGTTGAGATGGGGCATCGACGGCCGATAGATCTTCGAACATGGCGAAGGTGGCATCGGGATCACTCGGAACGTCATCTAAACCGGGCAAACTGAGTAAATCTTGATTAGGATCAAGCTCAAACTCAGTTGGAACCGGACCAAGAAGGTTGGGGTCACTGTCAAAGGTCACATCATTGAGCCAATCGAGCGAGTCATCACCTGAACCGAGATCACCGAATAAATCATCGAACCCCCCATCATCAACATCGATAGAAAGGTCAAAATCGGCGAGATCTTCATCCGGACTGAGTAGCGGATCATCATCAAAGCCCAAGGTGCCCAAGGTTGGGACGCCATCATCTTGTTGTTGCGGGTAATCGTCTTCCGCTTCTTGCTCGATCATGGCTAACGCCGCATCTGGGTCATCTGGGAGAAGTAAATTGGGTAATGAATCCGCATCATCTTCACCTGTGATCGCTTCATCAAGCCAGCTTAATGCATCGTCACCGGTTGTATCGGCGGTATCATCGAGCAGGCCACCAAGGCTGGTGGTGTCACCAAGTGCCAAAGCTTCTAATTCAGCCAATGGATCGTCTATTTCTGTCGTCTCTACGGCCGGTTTCGCTTGAGCCGTAGGCTCATCAGTTGCTGTGCCCACATCAAAGCTGCCATCCATCCCGAGCCAAGCCATCAAGGCCTCTGGATCATCGGGGATGCCGATGTCTAGTTCCATGCCGTGCTCTGCCGCGTAGGCGAGTTCTTCATCGGTCACACCGAGGTCTTCGTCGTCACTGCTGAACATGCCCCCCGATTTTTTCTTTTCCGCTTTAGGCGGAGGAGGTGGGGTGACCGGTTCCGGTTCTGGTTCCGGTTCTGACTCATCTGTTGTTACGCCGACATCAAAACTACCATCCATCCCGAGCCAAGCCATCAAGGCCTCTGGATCATCGGGGATGCCGATGTCCAGTTCCATGCCGTGTTCGGCCGCATAAGCGAGTTCTTCATCGGTCACACCGAGGTCTTCGTCATCACCACCGAACATGCCTCCTGATTTTTTCTTTTCCGCTTTAGGCGGAGGAGGTGGGGCGACCGGTTCCGGCTCTGGTTCCGGTTCTGTTGCGAGCAGTTCTAGCTCTGCAAGCGGGTCGGCCGTTTCCACGGTGACCGTTTCTTCTGTTTTCGGTTCTGGTTCTTCTGTGGTGACGCCCACATCAAAACTACCGTCCATTTCGAGCCAAGCCATTAAGGCATCTGGATCATCGGGTATGTCGAAGTCTGGCAGGTCCATGCCGTGTTCGGCCGCATAAGCGAGCTCTTCATCAGTCACACCGAGGTCTTCGTCATCACC
>WTJY01000229.1:3320-6749 GCA_011524645.1 Anaerolineales bacterium
GTTCGGCCGCATAAGCGAGCTCTTCATCAGTCACACCGAGGTCTTCGTCATCACCACCGAACATGCCTCCCGATTTTTTCTTTTCCGCTTTAGGCGGTGGAGGTGGGGCGACCGGTTCCGGCTCTGGTTCCGGTTCCGTTGCGAGCAGTTCTAGCTCTGCAATCGGGTCGGCCGTTTCCATGGTGACCGTTTCTTCTGTTTTCGGCTCTGGTTCTTCTGTGGTGACGCCCACATCAAAACTACCGTCCATTTCGAGCCAAGCCATTAAGGCATCTGGATCATCGGGTATGTCGAAGTCTGGCAGGTCCATGCCGTGTTCGGCCGCATAAGCGAGCTCTTCATCAGTCACACCGAGGTCTTCGTCATCACCGCCGAACATGCCCCCCGATTTTTTCTTTTCCGCTTTAGGCGGAGGAGGTGGGGCGACCGGTTCTGGCTCTGGCTCTGGTGTTTCTTCTATGACAGGTTCCACTTCTTGCTCTGTTGTCGATTCATCGGTGGTCGCGCCCAAATCAAAGTTGTCATCCATTTCGAGCCAAGCCATTAAAGCATCTGGATCATCGGGTATGTCGAAGTCTGGCAGGTCCATGCCGTGTTCGGCCGCATAAGCGAGCTCTTCATCAGTCACACCGAGGTCTTCGTCATCACCGCCGAACATGCCCCCCGATTTTTTCTTTTCCGCTTTAGGCGGAGGAGGTGGGGCGACCGGTTCTGGCTCTGGCTCTGGTGTTTCTTCTATGACAGGTTCCACTTCTTGCTCTGTTGTCGATTCATCGGTGGTCGCGCCCAAATCAAAGTTGTCATCCATTTCGAGCCAAGCCATTAAAGCATCTGGATCATCGGGGATGTTGAAGTCGGGTAGTTCCATGCCGTGTTCGGCCGCATAAGCGAGCTCTTCATCAGTTACGCCGAGGTCTTCGTCGTCACCGCCGAACAGACCGCCCGATTTTTTCTTTTCCGCTTTAGGTGGAGGTGGTGGAGCGACCGGTTCCGGTTCCGGCTCTGGTTCCGGTTCGACCAAGAGGTTTTCCATTTCGGTTAACACATCAGGTTCCGCGTCTACCGCGTCTTCACCCCCGAGCCAAGCGATTAATTCATCTGGGTCATCAGGGACTTCGAAACTATCGCTGTCTATACCTAGATCAAAGTTCGCGTCAAGATCGTCTAGCCCAAGCGGGTCAGCATCTAGCGCGACACCGAGATCGGCGTTAAGATCGTCTAGCCCAAGTGGATCAGCGTCTAGGGCGACACCGAGATCGGCGTCAAGATCGTCTAGCCCAATTGGATCGTTATCTAGGGCTAAATCGAAATCTGCATCCAGATCATCTAGGTTAAGTAGGTCAGCATCTGTCCCTAAATCGAGGTTCGCCTCAAGGTCATCTAGGCCAAGCAGATCATCACCCTCTGGATCATCAATAAAATCGAGTAGGAGTGATTCGGAGGCGTTATCTCCGGCCTGTACGTCTTTTCCCTCAGTTGAGTTGGATTCTGGCAACTCAAGATCATCTAATGCTGAGGCGAGATCATCTAAATCTTCATCGATAATGTCATCTAAGCCGGGAATCGGCTCGGCAAAGAGGGTTGTTTCATCGATCGGAGTTTCAGCCCATTCATCTAGCCAACCCAACTCGCCTTCATCATCTGACGATTCGGTATCATCGGTTGCCGTAACTTCGACGGGGAGGGGGGCTAGGCTAACGGGGTCTTGTTTGGTGGTCCAGCTTAATGTGGGAGGCTCTTCCAAATCAAGGCTTGTCCCATTTGAGATTGAGGAATCGTCCGTACTATCTAACCAAGATAAAGTTTCATCTTCACCCGTTGCTACCGTTTGGTCGCTGGGTGTGGATGTATCTGCGCTAAGGTCTTTTTTTTTCTTAGAGCTATCGATGTCTTTGCGAGCCAATTGCTCTAAAAATGCTAGTGTATCTTCCAAATCACTCATAGTGGGTACCTTTTCGTCTACTTCTGTCATCTGAGTGGCAAGCTCTTCATCTAATTGGTCTAATTGATCATCGACAAAATGACCATCATTCCCCTCAGCGTCAATTGTGACCCAAGCGAAATCATCAACATCTGATTCTTGCTCGGCCAACGTTTCGTCTACGCTGGCTTCAGTCTCGTCTTTCTCCCCGTTTTGGGGCTGATCTGCGGCACTTTGCGTCACTCTGGCGACCGCTGCCGCCATTTCTGTGTCTGAAACATCTTCTGCTTGATGTAAATCAATTTCGTCTGTGGCTGTGACCAACCATGATGGAAGGGGAACATCCCCATCGGTAACATATTCTTGTTCGGTGGTAATTTTGGCAACAGTTTCTTCGATTGCTTCGATTTTATCAATCGGAGTGGCCGTTGAATGATCGTTTGCGCTGATTTCGAAGCGTTCGTGCTCTTCGTTTTCGAGGCTTAGGCCTGAATCAGGGAGGCCCGCCATGTCTGATAGGGTAGTGAGTGCGATGTCATCAATTGAGTCTGAGTCTTGCTCATTGTTGGATTCGATTTCGGGCGCTTCAGCTTTTTCCTCTGCTAGTAATGAGAGCCATGATTCCCCCTGTTGACTCTCTGACATATCCTCTTCGCCCGTAGAATCATCATCTTCCGCAGAGCTCAATAACCAAGTCGGGATCGGCTCATCTGAGCGATCAGCTAAGATGCCGGTTTCGGCTGTTATTTCATCATCAATGAAGGCTTCATCAAGCCCTTGTTCTGACAGATCGGTTAACCAATCTGTCAAGCCGATTTGTGTGTCATCATCGGCGTTGTCACTATCGGCATGATCATTTTCGAGTAAGAGGGTATTAAGATCAACAGAGTCATCATCTAGCTCTGCTAACTCTGTTGATGTATTTTTATCGATATTGTCTGTGTCGTCAGTCGTGAAGAGCGCGTCGAACTCGGTTTCGCTTGACGGGATTAAGTCGGCGATATCTGTGGCACTATCATCGAATGCCATGATGATGTCGCTGTCTGCTTCACCTTTATCTTCGTCATCTTTATCATCGACAATGCCGAGCCAAGATAAATCGGTGTCATCGGCGGCTTCGTCCAGCTCTAATGGACTAAGCGTAGCGAGCCAATCATCGGCCGTTGCATCCTCTGTGACACTCTCTTTGTCTGAAGCGATACCTGATTCGATTTCGTTGGCGAATAGATCAACCACATCAAATTCATCAACTTGCTCGGCCGTGCTTTCCGTGATGTCATTCGTCTCGTTTTCTTCATCAAGTCCGCTCAGCCAATCGCTAAATCCCGCTTCATCCCGAACCTGTAAGCTACTATCTTCTGTGGCCGCGAAGAAGTTGTCAGTCGATTCGTCTGCGACACTGGTCGTATCATCGCTGGGACTGTCAAGCCAGCCGGTGAATCCGGAGCTTGTATCATCTATTGCTTCTTCGACAACGGCCGTCTCTTTATCGGTGCTGTCAAGCCAGC
>WTJY01000229.1:6849-18258 GCA_011524645.1 Anaerolineales bacterium
TCATCTATTGCTTCTTCGACAACGGCCGTCTCTTTATCGGTGCTGTCAAGCCAGCCGGTGAATCCGGATCTTGTATCATCTATTGCTTCTTCGACAACGGCCGTCTCTTTATCGGTGCTGTCAAGCCAGCTGGTGAATCCGGAACTTGTATCTACCGTTGATTCTTCTTCGCTTTCGCTTGGAGAGCGTGCGAAATCGGCATCGCTTGCGCTTGATTTATCCCCCGTTTCAAGCCATGCTGCGAAATCACCTATTCCATCCTCGATCGAGCTGTCGGTTGCTGACGCTTCCGCATCATCAAGGGTGAGCCAATCGGCGAAATCTTCTCCGGTGCTATCATCCGATTCAGTCGCACCCAGCATGTCTGTTTGAGCTTTGCCGTCTAGCGATAGCCATTCTGTAAAACCACCACTTTCTGAACTGTCTTCGCTTGTAGCTGATGGCTCTTGATCCGCTGATTCGTCGTCTAAATCAAGGAAGGCGGTAAAGCCGCTTCCGGCGTTGTCCGTTTCGGTATCGGCTTTGTCTGTTGTTTCTCCGCTTGATTCGTCAATATCTAGCCATGCGGTGAATCCGCTTGCCGTTTGATCTGTTTCGGTATCGGCCGGTTCGGCGATAGCACCAGTGGTGTCATCTAAATCAAGGAAAGCGGTGAAGCCGCTTGGCTCATCTGCCATTTGATCTGTTTCCGCTTCCGCATCGGCTGTTTCGGCGATATCACCGGTGGTGTCATTTAAATCAAGGAAGGCGGTGAAGCCGCTTGGCTCATCGGCCGTTTCCTCTGAAATCGTTTCTGTGGTTGCTTCCGTTGATTCTTCAAGATCTAACCAAGCGGTGAACCCGCTAGATTCTTCATTTTCTTCTGTGGATTGTGGAGATGCTATACCGCTTTCGGCTAACTCGGATTGAGAGTCTTGCAACCAGTCGAAAGAACCTCCTGCTTCGGTTGCGGTCGCTTCTTTGTTGTCGTTAGATAACCCATCATCGATCGTATCACCCAACAACCAATCGAGTGAGCTTTCGCTTCCATCTGGCTCTGTGGTTTCCGAATCATTAGGCGAATCGAAGAGGGCCGCAAAATCGGCCATGTCTGAATCAGCATCACCTGTGCCTGAATCGTTGTCGGTGATGGCGAAAATGTCAGCTAGATCATCGCTAGCATCTGCAAAGAAATCGTCTGTCGCTGAATCATCGTCGATGGTGGCGAAAATGTCAGCTAAATCGTCGCTCGATTCCGCATCCGATTCATCTTCTGTTCCTTCAAGCCCAATAATCCAATCGTTGATCCCTTCTTGCCCTGAGCGATTTTGCTCGGCCGCTTCCGTTAAGAAATCTTGTGCCCAGTCGGGAGTAGCCTCATCATCAAGGGCAACACCTGAAGTGGTAGCTAACCAGTCTGGAACATCGCTATCATCCGCTTCCTGCGTGAGTGGTGAAGATTTATCGTCACTGATGGTGCTGAGTGCATCTTCCCAAGAGATGTTATCATCTTGCCCATCGGCTCCGGCCCCCCCTTCGAGGGCGGCGAACCAATCATCATCACCGGATGATGTATCTGGCTTATCTGAATCATCTTCGTTTAAGATCGCCTGATATAGGTCGATTTGCTCATTCTCGGCCGTTGAGTCATCGCGTTCCAACAGCCATGTTGGTTTCCGGCCGAGTTCATTATTGGCACGTTCTTCCTCTTCGCTAAGCCAAGAGGGGGTGCTTGATTCCATGGTTTCCGGCTCATCGTCTTCCGCCATGAGGGCATCAAGGAAGTCGATTTCGCTGTCATCGCTATTGGTGCTTGCGATTGTGTCAAGGGGTGTTGCTTCGTCAACATCATCATCAGATGAGTGAAGCCATGATGTAAATGAGTCATCCTCACTAGCGAAGACATCATCTATCACTTCGGCCGGTTCTTCATCGGCTGTATCCTCTGAATCATCGAAGCCGAGAAATGCCATAAAGGCGGCATCGTCTTCATCAGAAACATCTTCAGAATCGTCGATGAGTCGCCCCGTGTCACTATTTTCGGCCAATAGGGATAAGAAATCGCTATCTCCTTTGGATGATTCGCTATCATCTGGTTGGCTATCTGTTTCCTCGTTGCCAAAACTGAGCCATTCGAAATCTTCACCGCCCGAACCGAGCTCTTCATCGATGTTGAAATCTTCGCTGCGCAGTAGCCCTGTCTGTCCGCGCCAAGAATCGCTACCCCCGATTAGAGAGACATCATCAATGGCGACATCCGCTTGATCGATCAGGATTTCTTGCATGATAAAATCATCGCTTGCGCGGGTGAGGGCACGGCCGCTAGGGGTGTCCGCATCCAAGAATCGCTTATCAGGCAATAATATATCTCCCAATTTGTCTAAGTGGGAGCGTGCATGACCCATTTCTTCTTTTTGCATCCAAAAATCGGCCAAAATCGCATGGGCCTTATAGCTATCGGGTAGCAAATCGAGAATTTTGTTCGCTTGGGTGCTGGCATCTCCTCCCTTGTCGGCGGCCCAATAGGTTTCGGCTAAGAGAACCCGTGCATCTAAACGGTTGGGCTCGTTCTCGAGCAAGCTGTTTAAATCGGAAATCGCTTGTTGGTACATGCCACTGCGCATGTAGATACGAGCGACGGCCGCTTGGGTTAGACCGGCAGACTCTGGTAGCTCAACTTTGGCTAGATCATAGAGATTGCGCCGCTCCTCTTCGATTTGCTCGTTATTCGGCCGAATATCGCTGGCTCGCTCGATATGCCAGATGGCTCGCCGGTAATTTTCGTCTGATTTGGCGATTTGGGATAGCCCGACATGGGCGATGAAGTCCTCTGGATCGACGCTCAAAATGCGCAAAAACAGGTCAGATGCTTCCTGATAGGAAGACTGCTCCAATAATGCCTGTCCCAATAAGCGGTAAGTTTCCACGTGGCGTGGGTATTGCCGCAGGATATGATGGCAGTGGAGTGCTGCTTGTGTATAGTGTTCTTGGTCTAATAGGTCTCGAATTTGGTCGAGATATTCATACAGGTTAACCTGAGCCACAGATGCCTCATTTTCCCATTTTGAGCGCACACACTTATCTAAAACAAGCGAGATGAAGTCAATTTTGTGCCATCATCATTGGGGTTTGTTTGATAATTGCGTTTTAAAACTAAACATAAACAAGTATACATAACTTGCCGAAAAATCTATATATGTCAACTTATTATGCAGTTTTTGCCCTATTTTATCAAGTGTAACGCCTTGATATCGGCTAGTAATTTAGTTATGTCTGTTTCCGGCTGATCGTTGGGTCCCAATGGGTCGAGACACATCATTTCACCTTGTAAGGCATAGACGGTATTGAGAACCCCATAAGCCAAGGCGGGAAGGACATAGCCCCCCTCTTGGACAAATAAAATTCGGCCGTGGCAAAGCTCTTCCGCGAGTTGAACCAAGGTATGGCTCATGCGGCTAAATCCTTCCGCACTGACGAGGGTGCTAGCGAGTGGGTCGACCCAGTGGGCATCGTAACCGGCCGACACGATAATGAAATCGGGGTCGAAACGGCGGACTGCGGGGGCGACAATTTCGGCAAAGATAGCGGCATAGCCATCGTTACCAACACCGGCCGGTAAAGGGACATTAAGTGTGTAATGTTTTCCATTGCCTAAACCGATTTCTCCGAGCGTACCAGACCCTGGGTAAATAAAACCATCGCATTGCTGGATCGATAAAAAGTAGACGGTGTGATCGTGGTAAAAAATATCTTGAGTGCCGTTTCCATGATGTACGTCGAAATCTAGGATGAGTACTTTATTGATGTCTGGGTATTTGGCTTGGAGATGACGGGCACCCACAGCGACATTATTGAAGAGGCAGAAGCCGCCGGGGCGCTGGCTTTCGGCATGGTGGCCGGGCGGCCGGACAAGGGTAAACCCGTTTTTCGCTTTGCCTGCCATAATCGCATCGGCCGTAACGATAACGCTACCGGCGGCGAGGCTGGCGAGCGAGTAGCTTTCGGCGGTGACGTATGTGTCTTGATCGATACGGCCACCCCCTCTGAGCGAGATTTCTTGTACGTGATCGATGACCCGATAATCATGAGCGGCTACCAGCTCTTCATAGGTCGCTTCTCTGGGTTGGAGATGGATTAATTGTTCCCATACATCATGTTTTTTGAGGGCTTCTTCAACGGCCGGTCCTCGTTGGTTGTTTTCAGGGTGTCCTTCTTCGTTGTGATCTAAGGCGGGGGCGTATACAAATGCGGTGGTCATAGTTTTGTCCTCCTGATTATGGTAGGGAATGGAAATCGTTCTTTTGGTGGGTGGCTTATTTAAGTGGCATGTTTCTCAATTTCGGCCCACCATGTGGCGAGGTCGCGCATTCCTTGGCCGTTGAGCTTATGGCCGACCGGATATTGATGGGCGGTGATTGTGGCTCCGGCCGAGGCTAAGACTTTACGACCGATTTGAGCGATATGAAGCGGGACACGGTCATCGGTTTCCCCGATAGAGAGAAAGATCGGTTTATTGGCGAGTGGCTGTTGGGCGATCAGTTCATCGTCAAGTTTGGGGGTAAAGCCGACGAGACCAGAGATCCCTTGAACATGGTCCGGGTATTGAACGGCGTAGGCATAAGCGGCGGCCGCCCCTTGGCTAAAGCCGAGAAAGTAGATTCGTTCTGGATCAGCATTGTAAACGTCGGGCAAATTGGTGACGAACTCATGGATCGCTTCGACCCCATCGGCAAAGGCATCGACATGGGGCCATTCATTCCCCATAAACATCCATGAATAGCCGATGTCGTCAGTGGCATCGGTTTCGGGGTCGAATTCGATGGCGCGAGGGGCGACGAGAAGCCAATTTTTGGGTAAGGTACGGGCGAAAACCCAAGGGACCATTTCGTTGCCGTGCCGGCCGTGGAGCATGACGATGGTCGGGTGGGGGCCTTCTCCTTCCGGCTCGATTACACGGTGGGGTAGGCCGAGAACATATGCGGCTCCTTCATATTCAACTAGGCGTGGTTTGTTCATTGTTCTTTCCAAGCAGATTCAGTTTGCCAAACAGGTCCAGTCTGCCAGACTGGACCTGTTTTTTTTGATTAGTTACTCAACCTGCATATTGCTTAGTGCAGGGAAGAAAAGTGGCTCGCGCCACAAATCTTCTTCACCGACTTGCATCGCTAAGACGACTAAGTAGATGAAGTTCGAGTCGGAATAGACCGCCATGTCGGTGGGGAGACCGCTGGTTTCGACACGGTACATATCCCAATCGCGGCCGTTGTCATCGGTGTACAGTTCGGGTGCGGGGACTTCGGCGATGCCGATTTGGGCAGCGAAGAGATCGACAAATTCGTTAACGGAAAAAGTGGCGGCCGGAATCGCTTGGAAGACAAGTGCGGTTTGGTCTGCGGCCGATGAGCCACGAGCAAATAAGCCATCGCCAATCGATTCCCATTCGGCCGGACTGACACTGGAAATGACCGCACCGGCGACATCGGCCGTGAAGGGTTCAAGGGTGATGGTGGTATCGATTTCACCTGCAACAGTAAAGTTGGGTGGGGCCATTTCGGCGATACAACTGCTATCAGGTTCGGTGCTGGGATCGCGCAAAAATGCGAGGGTAATATCCCGAGGGCAGTCGCCACCGACTTGGACTGCGTGACCGACATGGGGCACGGCGAAGTAGTAGGCGTTGCTTAGTGTGGTCATCGTTTCTTCCCCATACGAGAACGGGGTGACCGGATCATATTCACCGGCTAAAACGAGCGTTGGAATATCGCTACTGACGGCGACATTTTCTGAATCTGGTGCGGTATCGACCGCCCACAGGTCACAGACTTCTATGATGAGGTCATGATCGGAGAAGAAATCGGCGAGTTCTGGGGCGATGTCGGGGGCACTGGCTAGCACGGCCGCATCATAGAATGGCACCTCTTCATTACAGCGGACTGAGTGATAAACCCCTTCGCTGATAAATTCGCCAGATGCGAGGAAGTTGGCTTCGATCCAGCGCAATTCGCTGGTATCCCCTTCTTGCAACTGATCAATAATCTTGGCCATGTCGGGGAAGATTTCGTTGGAATAGAGGGTTTGAAAGAGGGTTCCTTTTAAGCTTTCTCCGTCATACCAGACGTCGTATTCTTCGCCGCTAAAGATTTCTAGGACGGGGAAAACGAGCGGGTCGCTATTGAGTTGGTCAACGAGGGCGTAGAAATCATCTTCGAGGGTGGGGTACGCAGCGGCACATTCTGGATCGGCCGCGCAACCGGCGAAGAAGGCATCGTAAGCACCGCTGACCGATTCGGGAAGCTCTTCACTGGTGTTGAGTTGTAAGGGAACCGGTGAGTCGAGAATGACACTTTCGATCATTTCGGGGAAATCACGCATGAGAGTTAAGCCCAAGCGGGTTCCGTAAGAGATGCCATTTAGATGAAGGGTGTCATAGCCTAGAGCTTGGCGAATGTCGTTGACATCGGCCGCGCTTTCAATGCTGTTGTAGCTGGATAGATCGATTCCTTCACCGACGAGGCGGTTGTAACAATCTTCGAGCGCCCCAAGATAGATGGCTGTTTGGGCCTCTTCGTCGCGTGGTGCGTCGAGCAGGTCAAGCTCGGCTGCGCGGGTTTCGCTACAAGCCAAAGAGGGTTCTGATAGGCCTGTACCGCGCTGGTCAAAAGCGATATAGGCGCGGTCCGCTAAGAAGGGGGCGATGCTGTCTTCGTAGCTGTACTGGATCGTTTCGAGGGTGCTGCCACCGGGGCCACCATCGAGATAGATGACCGGAATGCCGGGGGTGGCACTGGTGCTAGGAAAAACGGCGATTGGCAGGGTGATTGTGCCGGAATCGGCCGTGGTGCGGCTGGCGGGTACTTCTATGGTCCCACAGACCACTTCTGCCACTTCGCTTGGCACTTCGAAATTACAGTTGCCTTCAACAAAGGTGGGGGTGAAGATCGCTGGGGCCGGTTCTTCTGTAGGGACAGCTGTTGGTTCTTCAGTCGGTTCTTCTGTTGGCTCTTCGACTGGTTCTTCTGTTGGCTCTTCGACAGGCTCCTCAGTTGGTTCTTCTGCCATTTCTTCGGCCGGTTCTTCGGTTGGTTCTTCAACC
Source organism: Anaerolineales bacterium (assembly GCA_011524645.1). GTDB lineage: Bacteria > Chloroflexota > Anaerolineae > Promineifilales > Promineifilaceae > WTJY01. Next base: position 13,922 of record WTJY01000229.1, read on the forward strand.
ATTTCTTCGGCCGGTTCTTCTGTTTGCTCAACTGGCTCAACTTCGGCGACCGCTTCTTCAGTATCGACCGGTTCCGGTCCTGTGGCACTGTTGCCACAAGCGACTAGCCACACTGAGAGCAGTAGCAAGAAGCTCAAACGTCTTAGATTTTGTAATGTCATTGTTTATCCTTTATTGTGTTTTGATAAGCTTCCTTTTATTGTCCGCGCCCACTGTTGGTAAACCAATAAAATTGGCTACAAATTAATATTTTGTCATGTTCGGCCGTGGAAACAGGTAAAAATAAAGCTGTTGGGGCGATTTGTTTCGCTACAACAACGTTGGATTGGTCAGGGATTTAAGGAAATGCCATTAAGTTAAGGATTTGCGGCCCCATATCCATCCCCCAACCCCCATTCCTCAAGGGAAGGGGGCTTTCTCTGTTTACGCTATTTTTGTCGGCACGGCCGACAAAAATAGCGTATTTTCTAATAGCTCTGCCCTTTTGGGGAAGAGCCGTAGAATCAACAGATATTGCGCTTAACTTAATCGCGTTGGAGATCTGGGGTGGGGTGGAAACGTAGAGCTACATCACAATATAGTTTTTGATGATCTAGTCTGTGTTGAGAACCCCTTGATTCAACATGGTACTGCCCTCGATATAGAGGGCGTAGAGTAAGCCGAGGATGTTTTTGTCATCATGGAAAAATTCTTGGCGCAGCTCTAAAAAGATTTCGCCAATCGTTTTTTTCCCTTCAAGGAAGCGACGGAAGAAGCGATAGGACCACTCTTCGGCGAACAAAGCGGGGATTTCACACTCGGTTCCGACCACCCCACGGGCCCCTTTGTCCATGAAGTAAGGCACGAAACCATCGTAGAATTCAGGTGACATTTTGGCTGATTCACAGGCGTTGATAAAAACGAGCGGCTGACCAGGAAGTGAGGCTTTGTTACGGCGTAGTTTTTTGAGGACGAGCGGCCGATGACCAGACATGATCATTTGAGAGCCGTCTGCCCCCCCTTTTTTATCATCGGTCAAGTGATACGATTCGGCGTGACAGTAGAAATACATGATGTCGAAGGCATCTTCGTCTCCGGCAAGAACGCCCATTACGTCACCCGCTTCTTCATAGACATCTACAGTAATGGCGCTGTTTTCTTTCTTGAGCTTGTTCCAGAATTCAAGCTGACGGCCGATGATTCGGTCACCCATTTCCCGATCAATATCGGTGTTGACATTGAGGCCGACCCGAAGGCCATCTTTGGCGTTGATTTGCGCGTCTGTGACCTGCATTTGGGGTTGAAGCGGGATGTGCTCAATGACATGTTTTAAGCCCAAGAACATATCTGGATCGGGTTCGTCGGGATCGTCACCCAGATAAAGGAGGCCCCACGGGAGGGTGAAATCTTTGGCGAAGATTTGAATATTGAGTTTGTCTTTCTTGGCACGTGTTTTGATGGTGTCACCGATTTTGCGAATCGAGAGGTCATGGCCGGGGCCGTAGAAGAGCTTGTCGAAGAAGTCATAGCCAGCGTTGGCCAGAATGGGTAGCGTGTGATTGTATGAATCGTCGTCGATTTTGATGCCTTGTTGGTAGACATTTAAGCCGTTGGCCGCTTCTAGATAAACCACCTTTTTCAAGAGAGTTTCGCGCAGGGTGCCGATCATGGCGTGGAGATAGGCTTTATTGATCGGGAGGCTGGCCATGGCGGCCGTTGGTCCTGACATAATCAGCTGGTAGCCACCGATGCTTTCGATAATTGTAAGATGTAAGTCCTTCTGTGGTACACGGACCGCATCGTTGAGATCATGCCCTTGGGTACTGGCCGTGAACAGCTTCCCGACATGGAAGTTGAGGGTCATGATTTGGACAAAGGTCCCGTCACGCAAGAAGATCGCCTGGAGGGTCGCGGGGCCATCTTTTTGCGGGGTAATGTCGAAGCGTGCTTTGCGTGATTTGCCGGTGCGTGGCACGGTGAATTTTTGTTTTTCTTCGCCGATGTCAAAATCTTCACTCATCAGTTGGATTTCTAAATCAACTTCATCTAAGACTTCGCCGCTTTCGTCGCGGAAGAATTTTTTGTCTTTGCTAAAGTCGATCATGTCTGTGGAGATATTGTTTTTGCTGACAACCGCATCGACAAAGAAGGAAATAGTGTAGTTGGTGTTCGCCTTGAGCGGTGCTTCCTCGGGGTCTAGCTTATTGTAATCGTCGTCGAGCAGTTCGACATTGACTAAACGAGGGTCGACTTCGATCGGTTCAATGTCTGTATCTGGGTTTGTATCTGGGTTTGTATCTGGGCCTGGGTTGATCAGGGTTGTTTTCTTTTTCGGGAGGTAGTCTAGCTCTGGTTTTGGATCTAAATCTCGATTTGGCCCCATGCCTGTGCCTGTGCTGACAACGCCCACCGCATTTCCTGCATCATCGACAATGACAAACGCTTTTTTCGGATGTTTTTCAAGCGCGGCAAACTTTCGTGTCATGGCGAAGTCGCTTTGTGAGGCGACTTTTGTATTGGCTTTGAACTTGGTTAAAAAGCTCGGCATGTCTTGTAGGGCATCGTTGCCGAGTTTGTCGGCAATTGTACTGCTATCTTGACCATACTTTTCTTTAACCGCTTCAATTAAGTCATGAAGCTTGAAAAGATAAAACTCAGTTTTGTCAGTGTTATAAGCGATGATCCAGTGAAGTTGGTTTTCTTCATTGAACTTGGAATTTACGACAATAATGGCATTTTGAGATGGAAATGTGAGGAACGGTTCACTCTGACTTGGATTACTAACATCAATGGACATAGAGCCTCCTTGGCACTGCTAGAATATAGTGGTTGTCGGGGCGCGATTCTGGGGGGCAGGGGCTGGGATGAATCGCGCATTGGTGTTGCATTATAGCAACGATTTTTAAATTGCCACGGTTACCCCAGTCTGGGGTTTTGGTGGTCGGTTAGGGCTTCCCAAACGGCGTCGCCGATGTCTTGTTGCCGTTTGGTGGATCCGACATCATCGATCATGTTATTGGTGGTAAAGGCGATGACTAGATTTTCCGATTTATCCCCCCAACCGATTGAGCTACGCTGGCCGCCATGGCCGAAGGTGTTATGGGTGCTGTAACGGCCGTAGGTATTGCCATAAATCCGCTGATCTTCCAATTGTGGACCACCGATGCCGAACCCCATGCCCCAACGGTCCGGTTCACCGAGGGTTTCATCGAGGCCGGTATAGTGGATTTTAGTGGCGTAGTCGATCGTTTCTTTTTTGAGAATGGGACGGCCGTTGTATTCTCCTCCATTGATCATCATTTGGTAAAAGCGGGCTAGGTCGCGGGCGGGGGCGTTGAGGGTTGCGGCCGGAATGACCGCTTGGCGAGCATAGCGAAAGAGCAAAGCGGGGGCGCGCTGATCTGCGGCCGACCAATAGACTTCGGATGCACGAGCCAGCTGATCTGTCGGGATACCTAGATAAGAATCGGCCATACCGAGCGGGTCTAAAAATTCCCGTTGCATATATTCATCGATCATGACATTGGTAACCCGACGGACGATTTCCCCTAAGATAAAGCCGTTGTTGACGAGATGATAGGCGGTTTTGCTACCTGGCTCATGCTCAACTTCGAGGTCTGCCACGCTACTGGTGACCCAATCCCAATACCACCAGCGCGGGATTTGAGGATAAAGCCCACGGCCGGGGATGCCGGTTTGATGGAGCAAGGCATGAGCGACTGTGCCGGTTTCTTTCCCCTTTGTGCCATATTCGGGCCAATAGTCGGCGATTGGCGCATCTAAATCGACCTTTCCTTCTTCGGCAAGTTTGTGGACACACATTGACGTGAGTGATTTGGTGCAAGAAAAAAGCAAGAAGGGTGTGGTGTTTTGCACCGTTTCTGTTGTGCCTAAGCGGCGAAGACCGATGGCGCGGTCTACGACGACACGGCCGTGTCGAGCGACAACCAATTGGGCTCCGATATTGAGCCCTTCGGCAAAATGTTGTTCGAAGATCGAGACGATGCGGTCAACGCCTGCTGGGCTCATGCCGACTGTGGTGGGGTCAGCTTCAAATGAAAAATCAAGTTTGTCCATCAGTTGCAGTGTGTTGCTTTGGGTTTTTATGATAAGTGGGGGAAGTTTTGGAAAAATGTAGCAACAATTTCTTTAGTTTTCCCTAACGTACCCAAAATTGGGGATGAAAAAACAGGTGTTTTGTACAATCACTGGAGTATGTCAGACTCAATAAAAAATACCTGTTCCTATCAATTATCATATCGTGAATCTAATCGAGCAAATGTTGTTTACAACTGTATCAAAAGGAACGGCACTAGGGCTGTGCGATATATTGAGTGCCATGTTAAGCGGTTATCTTA
>WTJY01000318.1 GCA_011524645.1 Anaerolineales bacterium
GTCATCCCCGCGTAGGCGGGGATCCACCGCTCAAACAGAGTTGGATTCCCACCTTCGTGGGAATGACAATCGTTAATTGATCAAGTCCCACCAAATCCGACAGGGCTAGATATTTTTTACTGAATGGCCCTGTGGGAGCGGGGGTTTTTGGGGGGGGGGATTTTTAAGGGCGAATGTAGTGTAGTATTGTGAATTGCTGTCGGAATTCGGTTACATCTTGTCCGACCTGTTCTGGCGATTCTTGGTCGATGAGAACCCGTTTGAAGAAGGTGGCGATTTCGGGCATGATGGCTGTGGTCATGCCCCAACGCACAACTTCTGGGGTGCCAATTCTTAAGCCGTTTAGGTCGCCGGTGACTTCTGGGGTGGGTAAACCGATGCCGCAGGTGAGCAGGTTGGCGCGGCGGAGTTTTTTTGCGAGGGTTTGTCCACCGCCGTAGGGGGTGGCGTTGATGGCGAATTGATGGGAGCGGGTGGGGGTGTCTTGAACGGTGTAGACGGGTATTCCGTGGGTTTGGAGTTCGGAGGCAAGGGTGGCGGCTGAACGCCCCATTTCTTGCGCGTAGTCACGGCCGTGCGCGAGCCAGTCGAGCATGGTGATGCCGAGTGCGGCCGTTTTCGCCACATCGAAATTGGCGGTGAGACCGGGGAAGGCGATTTTGTCGAGTCGCTGGGCCAGTTTGAGTTCATTGGTGACGACCACACCGGCCGGTGGGCCACCCAAGCTTTTGTAGGTGCTAAAGGACATGATATGGGCCCCTTCTTCGAGCGGCTGGGGCCAAGCGTGGCCGGCGATCATGCCGGAAAGGTGGGCGGCGTCAAAATGAAGATAGGCACCGACTTCGTCAGCGATTTGGCGCATTTGCCGTACAGGATGGGGGTGAAGATTAAGGCTACCACCGATTGTCATGAGTTTGGGCTGTACTTTTTGGGCGAGTTCGCGCAATGCTTCGATATTGACGGTGTAAAGATGGGGATCGATCGGGGCGAAGTGGATGTTTAGGCCGTAGAGACCGGCCGCACCGGCCGTGTGGTGGGTGACATGTCCGCCGATTGCCGGTGGCGGTACGATGATATTGTCACCCGGTTGGGTGGTCGCCATAAAGCTGTAGAGATTGGCGAGTGAGCCGGAGGCGAGCCGTGTTTCTGCGTATTGGGCGTTAAACACTTGGCGGACAAGCTGATCGGCGAGGACTTCTATTTTTTCAATCGCTTCGAGCCCCATTTCGTATTTATCACCAGGGTAGCCGAGCGACGGCCGTGGGCCAAGTCCGCTGCCCATTACTTTCTCCGCACGGGGGTTCATGGTGTTGGTGGCGGGATTGAGATTGATCGACTGGCGATTGTGGATGTGGTCGTTTTCGGTGACGAGATTGTGGATGGTTTGTTCGAGTTCGCTATGGGATGCGGCTGCGAAGTGAGCTTCGAGATCGTTGATATAGGTTTGGCTGTGCGATGGGAGCCAAGGGTGGGTTTTGTTGTTCATGTTGATTTGGTTTTGTTGGGGGGGGTAAAATTATTAATGGTCGATGGCTGGCGATAAATTGCCAATGGTAAATGAGGGGGAGGTGCATTGAAAGCTTGGTGGATGAGATGCTTGGTTGTAGAGAGGATGATGTAAAAATAGGGTGTATTGTTATGCGTCGCGGAGAATTTTAATCCAGTGAATTGATTCGCCGTAGTAGGCGCAGATCGATTCCCAAAGGTCTTTGTGGGGCAAGGCGCCCGGGTGGACCGCTTTAATTTGACGAAAAGCTTCGAATAAATCAACACCTTCGATCTCTTTTAGGGCGAGAATGCAATAGGTGGCGGAGCGGCTGATGCCTGCGCCGCAGGCGACGAGGATCGTTTCCCCTGTGGCGTGTTGTTGTTTTAAGATGGCGATGCCCTGCTCGATTTTGTCGATAGGAAGCGGCTCGCCATCTTCGACTGCGAGGTAAACTGAATCGATATCGGGATAGGACACCGGTTCGGCGAGTAGAAACATGGCGGTGATGCCTTCTTGTTTGAGTAAGGGGTAGCTTTTTGTTTCGGCGTATTTGCCGATGTGGAGCCACGGGCGAATTTGGTTCATATTAATACTAATCCAATGTCTGCGCTTTGATGAGACCGGCGTAATAGCCACCGGCCGTCACTAATTGTTCGTGATTCCCTTGTTCAAGGATGCCACCATCGCCGATGACGACGATTTGGCTGGCGTGACGAATGGTGCTGAGACGGTGGGCGATGACGAAGGCGGTGCGGTTTTTGAGCAGGTTGTCGATCGCTTGTTGGACGAGACGTTCGGTTCGGGTGTCGATGTTTGACGTCGCTTCGTCCAAAATGAGAATGCGGGGGTCGGCGAGAATGGCGCGGGCGATACAAAGGAGCTGGCGTTGTCCTTGACTGATGCTACCGGCACCGGAGGTTAGGACCGTTTCGTAACCATCGGGTAGCTCCATGATGAAATCGTGGGCCATGGCCGCTTGGGCGGCCGCTTCAACTTCGCTTTGGGTGGCATCGCGACGGCCGTAGCGCAAATTATTGGCGATGGTGTCACTAAATAGAAAGCTGTTCTGTGGCACTTCGCCGATTTGCTGGCGTAAGCTGGTCAGGGTCAAGTCGCGCACATCGATGCCGTCAAGGGTGAGGGAACCGGCGTTGATGTCGTAGAAACGGCCGAGTAGATTGACGAAGGTGCTTTTACCGGAGCCTGTTTCGCCGACAAAGGCGATCATTTGGCCGGGTTGGACATCGAGTGATACGTTGTTCAGAATGATTTTTTCTTCTGTGTAGCCGAAGACAACATCTTTGAATTGGACATAGCCGTCGGCCGTGTTGATCGTTTGGGCTTGCGCCCGGTCAACGATATCGGGTTCAGCGTCTAGGAGGTCGAAGACACGATCACCGGCGGCGAAGGCGGCTTGCATCGTGGTGTAGAGATTGGAGAGGAGTTGGACCGGCCGGAAAAACTGCTGGGCGTAGGATAAAAAGGCGACGACAAGCCCGACTGTGACGGTGCCATCGCCGAAGATGGCGAGATAGCCGCCATAACCGGCGACGAGGACGGTTGCCAAAGTTGACAGCACATCCATGAGCGGGGCGAAGGCGGCGGTGATACCGGCCGCGCGAATATTGGCATCCCGATTATGGGCGTTGTCACGGCGGAAATGGTTGATGACTTCTTCGGTGACGGCGAACGATTGGGCTTCTTTAATGGTGCTTAAATCTTCTTCGAGGTCGGCCGAGAGTTTGCCCAACGCTTCGCGTGACTCTTTATAAGCGGCCCGTGAGCGGATCGAAAATTGCCATGTGAGAATCACCATGATCGGAATGACGAGGATGGTGACGATAGACAGCTGGACGTTTTGGGTAAACATGGCGATCAGTACGGCGACAAGGCCAAAAACGGAGCCGAGCGATTGAATTAATTGCTGTCCCATAAGCGTGCCGATCGCGCCGGTGTCGTTGACGAGACGACTCATGAGGTCGCCGGTGCCATGTTTGAAGAAATAGCCCATCGATAGTTTTTGCACATGGGCGAAGATGTCACCGCGTAGCTTTTTGAGCAGGCGCTGGGACACCATATTCATAAAGAATATTTGCCCCATAAAGCCGAGATAGCCGATGAGATAAGTGCCTCCGAGTAACATCATGGTGCGGGCTAGTCCGGCGCGGTCATCGACGATGATGAACTGATCGACCGCTTGGCCGATGAGGGCTGGGCCGAGGGCTGTTCCGGCCGTTTGCATGAGCAAGGCGACAAAAACGATGCTAAGTAGGGCGCGTTCATTGGTGATATAGCTGAGGAGACGACGAAAGACATCCCAATCGGTGCGGGTCCGTTTCGGTTTTTTTTGTTGGTTTTCTTCTTTTTGGCTCATGCTTCGTCGTCCTCCTCTTTTGATTTGACAATGTCATAATAGAGTGGGCTTGTTTTGAACAATTTTGTTTGGCTCATGCTTCATCATTCTCCAGTTGCGATTTGACAATGTCGTAATAGAGTGGGCTTGTTGCGAGCAGTTCTTCGTGGTTGCCACGGGCGATGACACGCCCTTTGTCGAGAACGAGAATCTGCTGGACGGTACGAACGGTAGAAATGCGCTGGGCGATGATGATCGAGGTATGTTTTTTGAGAAACGGCCGTAGGGCGATTTTGAGTTTTAGTTCTGTTTCGGCATCTAGCGCACTGGTAGAATCATCGAAGATGACGATGCGGGGGTGGACCAGCATGACGCGGGCGATGGCGATACGTTGCCGTTGCCCTCCGCTGAGCCCGCTACCACGTTCGCCGACTTCGGTATCGTAGCCGTTGGGCTGTTTCATGATGAAGTCATGGGCTTGGGCGGTTTTGGCAGCTTCAACGATTTGCTCAAAAGTAGCATCCGGTTTGCCGAAGGCGATGTTGTCCCGAATCGAACCGCTACGCAGGGTGACTTCTTGGAGGCAGGAACCGACTTGTTGGCGTAGGCTGTCGAGGTCGTAGTCACGCACATCGTGGCCATCGATGGTGATACGGCCGGCCGTGGGGTCGTAAAAACGGGGGACTAGATTGACGATTGAACTTTTGCCGCTACCGGTCGCCCCGATGAGGGCCACGGTATCACCCGGCTCGGCCGTAAACGAGATATTGGTGAGGACATCTTCTTCAGCTCCCTGATACCGGAAACTGACATTTTCGAAGACAACCTGACCTGGTTGGTGGTGCGTGAGTTTGATCCCATTGGTTGGATTTGTGATTTCTATTTCTGTATCTAAGATTTCAAATAGGCGATTGCCGGATGCGGTAGCTGATGCTAGCTGTTGTGAAAGCCCACCTAGGGTGAAGATCGGGGTGAGGAGGTAGCTGAGATAGCTGTTAAAGGCGATCAGCTCGCCGAGTTGGAGTTGGTCTGAAATGACGAGGTTGCCGCCGTACCAGATGACGATGAGCGTGCCGATATTGGAGAGCAGGAACACGGTGGGAAAGCCGGTTGCAAAATAGCGTGAGACTTCGATGTTTTGCTTGTAAAGTCGCTCGTTTTGATTTTGGTATCGGGCCGCTTCAAATGGTTCGGCCGTGAATGATTTAACGACCCGCACACCGGCGATGTTTTCTTGGAGTATATTGTTGAGCTGGCCTAGTAGTTTCTGGACTTTGCCGAATAAGGGGCCCATGCGGGTGAAGAGGAAGAAGAAGATGGCGATGATGACCGGAACTGTTGTGAGAACGGCAAGGGCGAGCCGCCAATCTGTGAGGAGTAAGATGGCGATGCTGCCGATGAAGGTGATGATGGCGGAGATGAGTTGGAGCAATCCTTGAGCAAAGAAATTGCGCACCGCTTCGACATCAGATGTGGTACGGGTCATGAGCTGGCCGGTTTGGTGGGTGTCGTGGAACGAAAAAGAGAGGGTTTCGAACTTGATAAATAGCTCATTCCGCAGGTCGAAGGCGATCCCTTGGGAGGATTTTTCAGACCAATAGGTGTTGGTAAAGCTAAAAACACCACGAATGAGGGCCATGAGTAAGAGTCCACCGGTAGCGAATAAGATGCCGTTCCAATTTTCCAGCTCGATGCCTTCGTCGATCAACTGTTGAATCAGCTGGGGGACATACAAGTTGGTGGCTGTGACGAGAAGCATCGAGATAAATGCTCCGACAGCGAATGTCCAGTAGGGGGTAAGGTATTGAAAACCACGTTTGATGACTGCCATAGGGAGATTTTAGGGGAGAAAGGGGAATGGGGAAAGGAAAAAGGAGAAAGGGAAAAGGGAAAAGGGTGGGGGAAAGATGAGTTTTGGGGATGAGTGGGGATTAAAATGTTAAAATTTGAGAATGGTAAATGGGAAATGGGCGAGCGCCCCCTTCATTTACCGATTACCATTACTGCTTACCATTGACAATTTTTTGGGTTTTGAATGAAGAAAAGCTTTGTGACCTTGTTTGTTGTACTGATTTGTTTTGTATTTGTGGCCTGTGCGGATGAGCCGCAGGCTGAGAATGTGTGGCCGACGGCAACGGTATCTGCGCCGTTGTTGCCGACACCGACGTTGGTGCCTGAGTTGCAGGAGGTCGTTGTCGCTGAGGTGACGGTGGTGCCCGTTTTGCCGACGGCCGTGATTGGTGAAGTTGATACGAATGAACCGGTGCAACCGACAACGGTGCCGACCAGTACACCGGCTCCCCCACCAAATGAATATTTGCCGATAGCACAAAGGAATCTAGAGCTAAGAGATACGGAAACGGCGCAGGAACAGTTTTATGCGATTTTGCAAGAGCCGCTTAATCAGCGACAACATGAGCAAGCTCTGTATGGGCTGGGATTGTCGGCGCTGGATCAGGGAGATTTAGAGACGGCGGTCAATGCGTTTCTTGAGTATCTGGGTGTGGCACAGGAGTTTAATAGTGCGGCTTATTATTATTTGGCGCAAACTACGGCCGATCCGGCACAGGCGTTGCGCTATTATGAGCTTTATGCGGCGGCGAATCCTGATATGGCGGCGTATATTGAGCCGGTGATCGCGGAACTTGATCCGGGTAACGCGGTGGCGCGTTATGAAGCGGCCGTGGTTGGCGAGAGCCATTATTTGGTTCGTATTCAGAGTCGTCGTCAGCTGGCTGATTATTATTTGCAGGCGGGTAATTACGCGGCGGCGATCGCTCAATATGAAGCGATTCGTGATGCGGCGTTTACGGAATTTACAAAGGGGGAGATGACCTATTTGATCGGGGCGACCTATCAACAGGCGGGTAGTTTACCGGAGGCGTATGCGAGTTATTTGACCGGTATACGGGATTATCGCCGTGCGTATGAAAGCTATTTGGGGTTGATAGAACTGGTTGATGGGGGGATTCCGGTGAGCAATTATGACCGTGGCGTTGTTGATTACTATGCCCAAGCGTATGTACCGGCGATTAGTGCGTTGAATGCGGTTTTGACGGAGACTCAGCCTGTGGCGACAGAAGGGGTTACTGAAACGGTGGCGGCTTACCCGGCCGATACCCATTTGTATTTGGCTTGGAGTTATGAAGGGGTGTCTGATTATGCCAATGCGTATGCTCAATTTGAGGCTTATCGGGCGCTGGACCCGACCAATCCGGAGGTGATCGGCCGTTATTACGAAGAACGCGCAGGGTATGAAACCCGCTCGGTGTCGGTATCGCTCGCGATTACGACGCTACTCAGCTTTAAGGATGGCTATCCTCAACATCCGCTGGCTCCGTGGGCGGCGTGGCGGACCGGTGAGTTGGCGGATCGCTTTCAGCAAGATCCGGTGAAGGCGATTCCGCTTTATGAATCGTTTGCGGTGGCGTATCCGACTGATGAGCGAGCGAGTACCGCTTGGTTCCGCGTGGGAACGATGAAGTGGGAAATGGGGGATGTTTTGGGAGCGCAGGCGGCGTGGCGACTGGCGGCCACATATGATAATGGGAGCGGCCGTGGTGCGCTGTTGTGGCTTAGCCGAACAGCGGATGATCCAACCCCCTATTTGAATCAAGCGGCCGTTGTAAGTGGATTTGATTATTATAGCTTGCGTGCGAAAGATGTGGGGAATGGGGTGTCTTCTTATGCGCCGTTGCCCGCTGAGCTGCTCAAGCTTGAATGGGATGAGGCGAGCGAACGCGCGGCCGTGGAAGCTTGGTTTGTGGAACAACTTGGGTATACGAGTGCGAGTAGTGAGTTGCCAGCGACGATTAGCACTGATTTACGGTTGATTCGGTCGCAAAAATTATGGGATATCGGTTGGTATGAAGAAGCGAAGCGTGAATTGGAGTGGGTGCGTGACGATTATAAAGGGGATGCACTGGCTAGTTATCAATTATCGCTCTATTTGCGTGACTTGGGGTTGTATCGGTCGTCGATTTTGGCGGCCGAGCGGGTGATTTTTCTGGCGGGTGCTGACCCGTTTACGGTGCCGTCTTTGGTCGGCCGTTTGGCGTATCCGATTTATTTTTCCGATATGATTGTGCCACTGTCTGAACAGTATGGGTATGACCCTTTGCTTCATTTTTCGTTGATTCGACAAGAGAGTTTGTTTGAAGGGTTTGCGACATCGACCGCGTATGCGCAGGGTTTGAGCCAGATTATTCCGGATACGGGGGTGTTTGTGGCTAATAATTTGGCATGGGAAGGGTATGAGAATGCGGATTTATACCGGCCGTATGTCAGCTTGATTTTTGGTGCTTATTATTTAGATTGGCAGCTCAACTATTTTGATGGGCAGATCGGGGCATCTTTGGCGGCGTATAACGCGGGGCCGGGGAATGCGATCAACTGGCTAGAGCAGGCGGGGACAGACCATGATCTGTATTTAGAGACGATCAATTTTTCTGAGACGCGGTTGTATTTACAGCAGATTTATCGACATCATGCGGTGTATCGGCATTTGTATCAGTAAGGTAGCATGTGAGGGGGGAAGACGTTCAACTTTGTACCGACTGGTGGTCGTTTCTCAAGAGAGAAAAGTTGAACGTTGTTCTGCGATTGTTGACGTAGGGTAAGGTTAGGCGAGAGTGTCCCAGAGTGGTTCTGGGGTTTCTTGCATGAAATTTTCAAAGCGAGCCATAACGAAGAGGGCGTCGGAGAGGCGGTTGAGGTAGGCGACGACGTAGGGGCCGACTTCTTCATCGCGGGTTAGGGTGACGACATCCCTTTCGGCGCGGCGGCAGACGGTGCGGGCGACGTGTAGATGCGCGGAGCCGATTGAGCCACCGGGGAGGATAAAATTTTCGAGGGGCCCCACAACATTGGTCATTTCATCGATCAGTACTTCGAGTTTTTGGACATGTCGCTCTTCGATTTGGGGGATGTTGTATTTCACTTTTTCTTCTTCGTTAAAGCAAAGGTCGGAACCAAGGTGAAATAGCTCATTTTGAATGACGGGCAAAACATCCATGAGACGGTCGCAAAGGCGGTGCGCGACCGCTACTCCGATATGGGAATTGAGTTCATCGACGGTTCCATAACTAGAAACACGGAGGGATTCTTTAGGAACGCGACGGCCGCTGCCGAGGGAGGTCATTCCTTTGTCGCCGCCACGGGTGTAAATTTTTGTCAATCTGGGCATGGTATTTTCCTTTTTAAAAAATAAAAACTCACCAAAGGTGAGTTGATTAAATCAGCCGGATCGGCTGAAAACACGCTATCTTTGGTCCACGAAAGAGATACAGGGTGTTACCAAAAAGGCGGGTAATCGGACTTTTTGTTATCGGGCGAGCGAAACAAATTACCGTTGCGGGACAGTGCCGGACTTTCACCGGTCTTCCCCCATTATGCGCTTCGTGATTCTTGAAATGAGAAGCGCACCTTTCAGGTTGAGTTTTGAGAGTTCTAGGTTGGAATGGTAATGGGGATGGGGGGGGATGTCAATTGGTGTTGCGTAAATTTTCTGATACTGCCGAATTTGGTGGGATAAGCGTAAATCGTTCAAAAATAGTCGATTGACAGGGGTGTCATCCCCGCGTAGGCGGGGATCCACCGCTCAAGCAGACTTGGATTCCCACCTTCGTGGGAATGACAATCGTTAATTGATCAACTCCCACCAAATCCGACAGGACTAGTAAATTTTGTTGTTATCGATTTTGAGGTTTGATCTTTTCGAGCGTATACGCATCGACTGGGTGGGGGACCCCTTTTAAGGTGAGTAGGCCGAGTGGTCGGCCTACGACTTGATTTTGTAGATAGGCATAGCTGTCGGCACTACAAACGATTTGCCCCGGTTTTCCGGCCGATTGGAGACGGGCAGCGATGTTCACCCCACGGCCGATAACGGTGTAACTGCGGAGTAAATCATTGCCGAATACACCGGCGGTACATTCGCCGGTATTGAACCCGATACGGACTTCTAGGTCTCGTGGTAAGCGACTGCGCCAGATCATGTTCATCGTTTCGACTTGGCGACGCATTTCAAAGGCGGTTTGAGCGGCGTTCCAGACTTGATCTTCGATGTTTTGTTCGTTGGGAGCACCAAATAGGACCATGACCGCATCGCCGATAAATTTATCGACTGTGCCGTTAAAGGTGATGGCGACGGCCGTCATTTCGCGTAAATATTCATTGAGGATTTCGGCAAGAACGGCCGGATCAAGCTCGGCGGTGAGCGAGGTGAAGCCAACGATGTCGATAAACAAGACGGTGGTGTTTAACCGTTTGAGAGGCTGGTTTTCACTGTCGATTTGGCCGTTCATCAGATTTTGGGCGACCGTTTGTGGCAGGAAGTTGATTAGCTCGCCACGGCGAATGAGTTCGGCTGTTTGGCTGAGGGTTTTGTTGCGCAGGAGATAGTTTTGCTTTGTTAGACTGTGGAGTTTACGGCCGTATTCTAGCCAAAACTCGACCCGTTGCGGTAAGTCGCTATCGGTAAAAGGTTCAGTGATGACATCGTTAGCCCCAGCGGCAAATGCTTCGGCCGCTACCTGTGGAGAATCTTGCTGACAAAGCACGAACACCGGAATTTGTTCCGTGTGCTCATTTTTGCGGATCGCTTTAAGCAGTTGAACCCCATCCATTTTCGGTAGATTAGCATAGGTTAAAACGATATGGGGGTTGGATTCGCGGATTTTTTGTAGTGCTTCTGTGCCATTGCTGGCGAACTCTAGCTGGTAACGGAAGAAAAAGTTCTTGGTGAAACGCACCTGTTGGTTGGCGGGGTAAGTGACGACTAGTATTCGTGGCGCGTCGCTGCCGGTATCGCTTTGCGGTGATGGTGTTGTTCTGTTCGTGCTTTGTTGTTTAGGCAGATCGGTCTGTTCACGAATCCAGATCGATTTTTGTTTTTCGATTTGATCCGCTAGTGTGACCCAATCATCGACAATGCAGATCACGCCCCGATCTGATTGGGGGAATAGCAAGCGATGGAAATCGAAGTAGCGTGCTTGGTATTCATTGATGCTTTTGTGTGTTTGTATGAACGCGCAGGGTTTTTCGTAGAGCGTGTGCAGCCAGTTTAGTTCGTTTTCTCTGATGTTGCCGGCCGTGTATTGATCAGAAAGTCGAATCGGGATAACACCGCGAATATTGCGATAGCTAATGGGAAATCGGTTCCACGGCCCTTGAATAACAATATGCTTTTTGTGTACCTGAACGGTTGCTTTGCGCATGGTGGCCGTGAAGGTGGCCCAGATTGCGATTAGTACGAAAAGGATGAGGAGAAGGAGCCAATCGAACTGATTGAGAAAGGGGACAATAAACCAATGGGTCAACAGACTGATCAGGCCAATAAATATCATTAGCAGAATGGGGCGTCCCAAGGTTCGGCTCAAGGCTCTGTAAATTAGTAAGGGGTGTTGCTTTGGCATATGATTCGTAAGTTGCTAAAAACCTGTAACGGTACGAATGATGGAGCAACAAGGGCCAATCGTAAATGGGTAATTGAAGGTAGCTTGTAAGAGGGCAAGCGCTATTAGATTTGGAACCCCTGTTTGTAGGGCACAACTTTGTAGGAGAAATTGGTGACGAATTGATCGAGCTGTTCGTTTAGATCGTGCCATGTTTCATTGTGGAGTAAATCATCCATAATGTATTCGTCTTTGGCAACAAATGCGATTAACCTTTCAGGGCCATTGCCGTATGCTGTGTGCCAAGCTTCTTTCATGTCGAGCCCCAAATTTTGCATGATTGGAATATATCGGCCGAGAACGAATTGATAATATTCTTGTCCTGCAACATTTCGCATATCGTAACTAATTAGTAATTTCATGCCTTGTGAGATGGTCATGTTTTTAACTCTTTTTGGGGAACAGAAGGGTGACTTCGGTTCCCTCTCCGTGGACGCTGTTAAGTTGAATTTGTCCACCTAACAGTTCTTGTAACATTTGAGTAACAGAGAGTCCTAAGCCCCAGCCGGTACTGTCGCGAACCGCTTGTTCTTCAGAACGGAAAAATTGTTCAAATACCTTTTTGCGTTCGTCATCGCGGATGCCGATCCCGTTGTCTTTGATGGTAACTTTGACCATGTCTGGGCTGTTACTATCTTCTGCATTGATTGAAATTTTGATCGAGCCGTTCTCTGGCGTGTATTTGTTGGCGTTTTCCAATATGTTGGTAATCACTTGGATTACTTTGCTTTCATCCAAATGGACAGAAATATCTGTCATTAAATCATTATTTTCAATAGTTTGCTGTTTTTTGTCTATATCAGCTTGCACGCTTTCTAGTGCTTTTGTTATGGCGGTCCCGATATTAAAATCGGCTGGCTCATTGTTCATCCGGCCGCTTTCTAGGCGATTGAGATCAGATAAATCACTGATGAGGCGTGTCATACGCAGGATGTTGCGTTGAATCGTCTCCATAAAGTTTTGTTGTTGATCGTTGAGCGGGCCAACCAATTGTTTGGCCATGAGATCGCTATAGCCACGAATCGATGTTAGCGGGAGGCGTAGTTCGTGGGTCATGGTCGATATAAAGCGGGTGCGATCTTCGACCGCTTTGCGCCATTGTTCATGGAGACGAGAGTTGCCGATGGCAACGGCCGCGCGATCACACAGCCTGCGCACGAACTCGATGTCTTCCTCAAAGAAGAGTGAGACAGTGGTGCTTTCGATGGATAGGAAGCCTAGAATTTTGGTATCAAGTAAGACCGGAATCGTTAGTTGTGTGGCAACCTGTTGCTGTGTAAATGATTGATCGGCCGCGATATTTTGCCGTTGGACAATATCGTGGTTGTTAAACATTTGGGCGATGGTGGTGTGTGTGAGTTCTAGCGTCTGCATTTCGGAGCTGACGGTACGAACATTGTTATGTTCGATGAGCGTTTTAACTTTCATTACCTCTTTCGGTTCCCCTTCATCGTCTTCGATCGTTTCTAGGAGCCCGACGGCCGTGGCATTGGCATTGGTTAAGTTAATCGCCCATTCTAGAACTAAGCTGATCGTACGTGAGAGGTCTTCGGCTGTGTGGAGTTCTCTATCAATTTGTTGGAAGAGGGAAAGCTCTTCAACGCGACGATTCAGTGCTTGATCTGTTTGTTGAAACAAACGTGCGTTGTCGATCGCCATTGCGGCTTGATTGGCGAAAGTGACCAATAAATCGAGATCATCATCATTAAAGACCCCAGATAACATGTGGTTGTCCACAAACACCGCACCGGTAACTCGGTCGCGAGCACGAAGTGGTGCGCTCATGATAGAGCGGAATTGATAGCCGATGATGCTACGGCGGTCAGCGAATCGTGCATCTTCTTGCGCATTGCTGGTTAGAACCGGCTCTCCGGTGGCCACAACGCGTTGTACAATGGTGCGACTGATCGGGATTTCGGTACCGCCGATCGTTTCTTGATCAACATTGCGTGCGGCCATTGTTTTTAAGCGACCCCATTCATCGACCAAAACGACAAAGCCACGTTCAGCTTCGGTTAATTGGATGACCGCATCAATTACCACGTTGAGCAATTCAGACAGATCCAACGTTGATCCAAGTTGGGTACTCACCTTATAAAGTGCTTCTAGTCTTTGGGCTTGTGTTTTTTGCTCTTTTTGCATGGAATTTGCTTAGGTGTTGAAGATGAAGATGGTTAGATTTGCCGATTGAGAATAATTTTTTCTCTATATTGTATGGCAAATGGCTAATAAAATCAGCCTGTTTTTTGGAAGTATCTATCACAACTGTTTTTAAATTGTGCTTTGTGGTGATTAGATGTGAGAGTTTTATTGTAAAACAAGTTTATAATGAAATAAAGTGAGAGAATAATCCTCTATTGTTTTTTCACCACATTTATATTGTGAATATGATAATTTGATGCATGATGCTTAGAAAGAGTAGCTATAGTTTAGGAAAAGTGAGTGAAATCAGATGAGTAAATCTAAATTTGGTGCATTGTGGCGAGAGGGGAAAACGGTTTGGGGAGCTTGGTTGATGTTAGGGAATAGCATTACGGCCGAGATGGTTGGTTATTGTGGCTATGACTATGTTTGTATTGATACGCAACATGGATTGATTGATTATACAGTCGCACTGGGTATGTTACAGGCACTTAACTTAGCGAACACTGTGCCATTAGTCCGTGTTGGGGCGAATTCTGAGCAAGAAATCGGTAAATTTTTAGATGCTGGAGCGATGGGGATTATTATTCCACAAGTCAATGCGGTTGAAGATGCGGAGCGGGCGGTTGAGGCTGTTTTTTATCCACCACGTGGCAAACGGAGTTTTGGACCGATGCGGCCCTCTTTGCGCCAAGGGATGAGCTACTACCAGAATGTCAATAATGAAGTGGTCGTGATCCCCCAAATTGAAACGGCCGAGGCTTTGGACAATCTAGAGCTTATTTTGGCCCTGCCTCGGATTGACATGATTTATGTGGGACCGGCCGATTTGCGAATTTCTATGGGGTTATCACCCGCAATGGATGGTGAAGAACCTGAGTTTGTTGAAGCGATTGATCTCATCGTGCGTGCTTGCCAAGAGGCGGATGTGATTCCTGCGATTCATGCGGAAAACACCGATTTGTGTCACAAGCGTGAGGACCAAGGGTTTCGCATGATTACGGCCGTGGCCGATTTTGGAATGCTTCAGGCCGGTATGAAAGCGCAGTTGCATGCGGTAAAAAATCGATAATCTTTGCTTGTGTAGCATGGGCCAGAGGAGGTAAATGGTCCAGTTAAAAAATTATGACATCCCCAATATTTGCTTATAGAGCTATATTATCAGGGCAATCTAATTTTGGGATTTGTGATATGTCATGGTGAAAATAGTCCACTTTACTATCGATTTGATTTAGAATGCGATTGCCTTGGCTATATTATAGGGAGCCGAGCCTATTTACTATGCACAGGTATAATCTAGATGGCGGTTGCGATTGATCGCTTTCATTATTTATTAACTCCACTCCATCCCCTAAAAACTATATGTCTGATCAACTTATCTTTTTGCCTGTGTTTGTTCAAATCTGTTTGATTTTGTCTCTTTATTTGATATTGCTCCAGCGTAAACGGGTTGCGGTCAAGAATCGCGATTTTGATAAAGAGCGTGTTAAGCTTCATGATGATGGCTGGCCAGAACCGGTTGAAAAGGTCAATAAAAATATTACCAATCAATTTCAAATCCCCATGTTGTTTTTTGTTTTGGTAGGGGTGCTATGGATGTTGGGTGCGGTAACGGTGTTTGAACAAGTGATTGCTTGGTTGTTTGTTGTAAGCCGCTTGGTACATAGTTACATTCACACCGGATCGAATTATGTTCCGTGGCGTGCCTTTGCGTTTGCTTTTGGGGTACTGATGGTTCTGATCTTGTTGATTTCTGCTACGATTTCTGTCTTTGTGGGCTTGTAACTATTTGAAGAATAATCATGATTAAAAAAATATTGATTGCGAACCGAGGGGAGATCGCTTGCCGGATTGTGCGAACGTGCAGGCGCTTGGGATTGCGTACGGTCGCGGTTTATAGTACGGCCGATGCGCAGAGCCGTCATTGCCAAGATGCGGATGAAGCGGCGTGGATCGGTGAATCTGTGGCGCGTGAGTCTTATTTGCGCGGGGATGTGGTGATTGCGGCCGCATTGCGTACGGGGGCGGATGCGATTCATCCGGGATATGCGGTTGGTGATCAGGTTGAAGATGGTGCTGTCTTGTTATCTGTGCAAGATGTCGAGTTATGATTGGTTTCTACAGGTAGCGAGACAAAGCAGATTGACTAGCACATTATCGATAAACGAACATAATATTGGGTGTGACGCACAGTGTTAGACGGTGTTTATATTGAATACAATAGAAGGGATCTATCAGTTATGGTGCATTGGCTATAATGATCTAGATGCGGTCTTGTAAATGATAGAAAAAACAGGTGTAGTTTGTCAGCCGTTGGAGTCAATAGCACAATCTGAATAGGTTACTTTTACGATTACGAGAAAAGATTGACTTAACGAAATGATGGATTTCGCCGCTGGTGATTTGAGCGGGCGGTGTCCATAATGCTGGTGATTGTTTTCTCGATACTGGATTGCGATAAAGGAACGATAAATGAAACAAAATGGGCACTATTCCAATGGTCATGAGGTGATCACGCCATCATTGGCGACACAAAATGGAACCCAGACGGCCGAGCGTCGCTTGTCACACCATTATGATCGAGAGTTTGTAGTGACACCGGCGTATAAAGAATCACTGCCCGATTTGCAAAACGGCCCTTCTTCTTTGATTAAAGGGGCTCGGGTAGCGATTCAACAGGTAGGGATTCATAACTTTCGCTTGCCGCTCCGTTTTAAAACCCGAGATGGGGAATTTTTGATGCTGGAAACGGCCGTGACCGGTACCGTTTCGCTTGAGGCGCACAAAAAGGGGATTAATATGTCCCGTATTCTGCGCACATTTTATGAATATCAAGATGAAACCTTTTCTTTGGAGCAGCTCGAAAAGATTCTATATGATTATCAAAACAATTTAGAAAGTCTCTCGGCTCGCTTGATGCTACGTTTAAATTATCCGATTAAAAATGAATCATTGCGATCCGGTTTAAGTGGCTGGCAATACTATACGGTCGCATTAGAAGCGCGAATTGATGAAGCTGGATCGGTACAGAAGTTGATGCATCTCGATTTCGTCTATTCATCTACTTGCCCGTGTAGTTACGAGTTGGCACAACATGCGATTGAAACACGTGGGATCGCGGCTGTGCCGCATAGCCAGCGGTCGGTGGCACGAGTCAGCATTGAACTGCGTGAAATGATGTGTCTTGAAGATTTACGAGACTTATGTTTGGCCGCATTACAAACTGAAACACAAGTGATGGTTAAGCGAGAAGATGAGCAAGCGTTTGCGGAAATGAATGCGGCTTATTTGAAATTTGTCGAAGATGCGGCCCGTTTGTTGTACGAGCAACTGGAAGCGGACGACCGAATCTGCGATTTTAAGATTATCGCTTCTCACCAAGAATCGTTACATAGTCATGATGCAGTGTCTGTGATTGTGAAAGGGATGGGAGGTGGGTTTACGGCCGACATTGAACCGAATACGCTGACGACGCTGATTCACGGCCGTTAGTATTTTGGCTACGCGGGGGTATGAATAATGCCCCGCGCTATCACAGCGGTCTGTGGCCTGAAATTAGTGAGCCTGTGCTAAGAGTGGGAGCATCACGGTTCAACTTATCCATTAATAGTTGAGTCTGCTGAAAAAACAGCGAGTTTTTTAAGAGTCGCCCCCTAGAAGACCAGATGGTGACTAAAAGTCTTTTAGTGGAGTTGAGCAGTTTTATCAAAGTAAAGCGCGCCCAATAAGCGAATAAAAGGCGCAACAAGCTCATTAACAAGAGAAATAAAGCAAAAATGAGCGTAAAAAGAAGAGGAGGATGTCTCTGCTTGCTGATACCGCCAAATCCGCCGTAAATTGCACATAGCACCCGATGCAACCATAGTCATCGAAACGCGATATAGTCCTCGAGCTCTCAATTTAGATGTGCGAATACGACAAGTCAACTCACGAACAGTATAGACACTCTTTAGGATCAGATATTCTTCTTCTTGACCATACCCGTCGGCTAATGTGGAAACCAGCTGGCTCATCAATGTCCCGATTTCTTCAATTTCGAGGCGATTGCTCGTCAGTCATTTGCTCAAAACAGGCTTCTAACAAGTTCTCACCTATTTCTCTCATATTAGAAACCAACCTTTTGCGGAAATTATAGACACGTCTCAACTCCAATAATAGCGATCTGCCGTTGCCACCTTATGTTGTAAGAGGCGAGAATACCGTTTTATGCGGCTTTCAACTTGGGTTGAATCGGGTATTTCGCGAGCTGTTTTTTCTAATCGGTAGCTTTTCCCTTGAACTATGCCACTAACTATAGCGGTTAAAGTTGTTGTCGATGCCCATTAAGGCTTTTTGCGGGATAAAGTTGCTTCAATTCTCTTTCTATGTCACGATAGATGCGACGGTTATTGGTCACGGTAATTCTCCTTTTGTGATGATTAGAAGAATTTACCTGATTTAATAGCCGCTTTCTACTTTCTTAATTTTGTACGGTACTGAAATATGTGAATGTGTAATCAATCCAAGATTGGCGTATTTGATTGCCTATAAGTTGCACGGCCGATTCCCTCGCCGTGTCAGCTTCAAGCTTATGTTAGGAGGGCTTCCTTCTCAGGGCAGAGCCTCTAATCTACCATCTGTTTTGTAGAATATGCGACCCAAGTTTAGGCGTGGCGCTGGTTTTCAGACAAAACCGGTTCATCGCTAAATAGTGTGCTGTTAAGGGATAGCATACTTTGCTAAAATCAAA
>WTJY01000170.1 GCA_011524645.1 Anaerolineales bacterium
CTCCCGTTGGGAGAGGGGCTGGGGGAGAGGGGTAATCCACCTCCCCCAACCCCTCATAGGAGGGGGGCAAATCCAAACAGTTGATTAATTTGGCGAAGGTATTGTAAGAACACGAGGATTTCATGACCAAACGTAAAGCACTTTATTTATTAGGCTTGCCGCTGATTGTTTTAACTTTAGTTAGCTGTGGCGTGCAAAATCTCTTTCAAAGCACCACGGTTGTCACCATCGTTTATGGATCAGAGAAAGAGGGGTGGCTTGAGCCTCTGGTCGCGGAATACAACACGGCCGAACACCTCGCGTCCGATGGCACAAGGATTGTGATCGAAGCGGAAGCGATGGGATCGGTTGAATCGGCCGAGCGCATTATCTCGGGCGATCTCCAACCCACGGTGTGGAGTCCCGCGTCATCGATTTATATTCCGGTCGCCAATGATGAATGGCGAGCCGTTAATGGGGATGATCTGGTGGTGGGGACCCCCAACGACTTGGTGTTGAGTCCGGTCGTTATCGCCATGTGGGACCCGATGGCGCGCGCTCTAGGCTGGCCGGAAAAAGAGCTCGGCTGGAGTGATATTTTTGAGCTATCTGCCGCCGACGAAGGATGGGATGCGTATGGTTTTCCGGAATGGGGAGAGTTCAAATTTGGTCATACCCATCCGGAATTTAGCAACAGCGGTGTTACTTCTGTTTTGGCGGAAGCGTATGCCGGGGCGGGCAAAACGGCCGATTTAACCTCAGCCGATTTACAAGATCCGGCCGTGCAGGATTTTATGGGCCAAGTCGAAAAAAGTGTCATCCACTACGGCCGTAGCACCGGATTTTTCGCCTTGCAACTATTCGAGCGTGGCCCCTCGTATCTCAGCGCAACCGTCCTTTACGAGAACCTGATCGTAGAACAAGAAACGAAACGGCTCGCCGGAGAGAGCTTTCAGCTACCCGTAGTCGCCATTTATCCCAAAGAAGGAACGTTTTGGTCCAATCACCCCTACGCCGTGGTGAACGCCCCTTGGGTTAGCGACATCGAGCGGGAAGCGGCGCTCGATTTTGAAGCGTTTCTGCTTGATCGCCCCCAACAAGAGCAAGCGATTCAGCTCGGTTTTCGTCCGGCCGATCCGACGATCCAGCTCACCAGCCCGCTCGATCAAGATCATGGGATCGACATCAACCAGCCCAGCACCATTCTCGAAGTGCCATCTGGGGAAGTCACCTCGCAAGCGTTAGAGTTATGGCAAGAAGTAAAAAAGCCGGTCGATCTGGTCATTGTCATGGATATTTCCGGCAGTATGTCTGGAAATAAAATCGACGCAGCGCAGGACAGTCTGAGTCAATTTGTCGATTTACTCAGCGATCGTGATCGCGTACAGGTCATTTTATTTAGCGATCAGCTCTATGAAATGACCCCACTCAACTATTTGAGCGATCAGCGCCAACAGCTGCAAGAACAGATTTCAACGATTCAGGTTCAGGGAGGAACACGGCTCTACGACGCGGTGTCGGTCGGCTATGAGCAGCTCTTAACCAATGCCGATGAAGATCATATCAAAGCGATGGTTGTTTTGACCGATGGGCAAGATACCGATTCCGGCATGCGTCTTGATGAGCTAAGCGATCAGCTAGCGAGCAATTCGAGCGAAGGGGGGAACGCGCCGAAAATCTTTACCATCGCCTTTGGTGACACGGCCGATTCTGAGGTACTGGCCACGATTTCTGATACGACCGGCGGCCGTCAATTTTCTAGCACTGTCGATAATATCAGCGATATTTACGCCCAAATCGCCACGTTCTTCTAACTTAATTCGGCCGCTAGCCTCTGCCTCACACCAGCTCCCCCCGTACGGGCTAGGCAAACGACGACGAATACTCACACAGAAATCAAGTCGGCCGTCGTTTGTCTCGCCCCATGTAGCGGCCCGCCACTAACCATAAATTTTATCGCCCACCAAGACCCCAAGGGTTTCAGTTGAAAACAAGCCCACATAACCCGCGTCCAAAACCCTTCGGGTCTAGAACCGTAGAAATGGACGACACTCATAAGGCTCCATAGCGTAGGATGAAATCACCCCATCATAAACTATCTAAAGGGATTCATTATCATTGGCCATAATATGCAAAATCTCAAGAACTGCGCGCTTCAATATTTGTGTATCTTCCTGCGTTGTTTGCCACACAAACTCCAGATCAACCGCAAAGTAATGATGAATTAGCTTGTCACGCATCCGGCCAATCTCCCGCCATGGAATATGAGGCTGAAGTGCGCGTGTTTCTGACGAAATTTGTTTTACCGCTTCCCCAATAATTTCGATTTGCCGAATAACGGCATCTTGAATCATTGTATTGTTCAAAAACTGATCATATGAAACACCATCTAGGTAGCCATCTGTCTTACCTATCGCATCGACGATATGGTGTAAAAACATCTCTTCTCTAGACTTCATATACAACCTTAGATGAGCTTAAAATTTCATCTTTTAAGTATGGGCTTAAGCCACCTTTTGTCACCAAATCCACAGGCTTTCCAAGCAGTTCCGCAAATTCATCTTCAACTTTTACAAAGGTAAATAAGCTAATAGGCTGCCGAAATTGAACCAGTAAATCTACATCACTATCAGGTGTTGCTAAACCCTTCGCGAACGAGCCAAACAAGGCAATTTGATCAATATGATATTTCTCACACAACTCATTTAATTGATGAGATGAAAAGATTTCTAAATCAAGTGATGTTTTCATAGTACAAACCTTCTTTTATGGCAAAATCATAACATACTTATCGACTCCGCATAAAAAATTTTTAGTTATGGATGGATAATTTGAGCTTTCCTAATGTCGTAATAACACATTAGTGGATAAGCAAACGGCTAATCTGACTTCATTTGCAATCTAGCCAACCGCCGTTTGTCTCTCCACGGGCCAATTCGTCTGATGATTTGCACCGTGGAGAGACAAATGGCTACAGTCGCGATACAACAGTCATGAGGGGACGGCCATTTACCTATCCACTACGTTATCGGCCACCGTGGGGCACGCGCAGGACGGGCGTCGGTCGGCCGTGGTGGAACAATCGACCCAATGCAGGATAATCACAGCCATGAAACAACACACAATCTTCTCCGTACTATTCTTGCTCTCCAGTCTACTTCTCTGGGGCTGCACCCAACAATCTGATCTACTCTCATCTACACCAGAAACGGCCGTTGCCGAATCCACCACAACACCTCCTCCCACCGTAACGCCTCTACCCACCATCATCAATCAAACAGCAGACCCACAAAATACAGCCATCGAGACAATCATCCCCAACGTCCCAGATCGTCCCAATCTAACCCACGTTTTCTACGAAGATTATGTGATCACGGCCGCAGGGGAAGACGGTCTCTTTATCCGATCGTTAGCCAACTATGACAGCCCAATCCCGCTCGCCTTTGTCGATATGCCAGCATGGGATGTCGCCATAAGTGACCAAACAGCCTACGTCCTTACCTGTAATCATGATTGCCTAACACTAGTTGATTTAAGCATCATAGAGCAACCCCAACTGATCAATGCCCAACACTATCCTTACAACTATAAACCGATTACGCACATGGCCATTGACCAGGAATTAATTTATCTAGTCGCAGATCAAGATAATATAAGAATCCTAAATTTAGAATTCGCCCCTATTGCGACCATTCCATTTACACATCCAGTGAGCGATTTAGTTGTCCAGCAAATGAGTGTTGGAGCCAATGAAAACGACCGCTTCCTAAATATAGCGGTACAGGAGCAAGGGATTTATGGCATTCATGTCCCCATGGAGGACCCGCAATCAGCTAAGTTAATCGGTTTCCAAGAAGCACCACGACCGCAGTGGCATATCGAAAACAGCGGCATAATTAACTCAATTTGGGCTGTAGATGATGTGCTATTTGCCACGGCCGGTAGCCAAGGCCTGCGTGAATATCTATCTTGGGAAGAACGTGATTCTCAACCGAGTTACCTTTGGGCTTCCGATTTCGACTATGTGACCGGAGATGCGATTCATGCGGTGTATGATGATAAAGAATTTGTCTATCTATTATCAGAAACAGAAGATAATCAGTACATTACAACCATCGCCTTAGAAAGGAGGGAAGAAGATTCAGCGTGGAATACAAAACGTTGGTTTGTTGATGAAGTGATACTGACAGGCGATCATATCGATCAACTCGCTTGGCATAATGAAACGTTATGGGCACTCACACCCGATTTACGGCCGGTCACCGCCATTCAATCAAGTGATATTTTATGGGAGCGTGTCGAAGCTCAACAAATCAGCGAAGCCGCCCCACAACCAGACCCCAAAAACGATGCTTGGCAGTTGGTAGAAGAGCAACGCTATGGGGGCAATTTAACCCTGAGAGCCCAATACGAAAACTATGTCTATGCAAGTTTAGATGAAGATTTATTGATTTACGATATAACAGAGCCTACACAACCAATATTAATCAATACCATTCCATTTGGATATCGTGTAGGGGAAATGGCTGTTTATAAAACATTTCTCTTAATGAATAGCTACAATTATCATGGGGGTGCTAGCACAATCTTAGACTTATCAAACCCAGAAATCCCCACACGCTTAAATGAAAATTGGGAGCCTCTCTATTTCGATATTCGCGCCAAAGATGATATTTTATTCACCTTGCTCGGCATTTATGTACAGCCTCGCTTCGCCATGTTCGAGGAAGTCGATGGAAAAATTCAGCCTATAACGGACACCCATCCTCTAAATCAAATTTACCCTCAAGCTGCTCAACAAATTAGCATAGACAGCAATGGCTTGATTGCGCTAGAACTTGATCAAGTCAAAGACACCCTATCAAGTTTTGTCCTAAGTGGCGATTTACTCGTCATCCATTGGTTTGATGTCAATACTTGTCCATTAGGACGGCCGGCCGAACTAGATGAGTGTCAAGCCGGTATTTTATGGTTCGATTTAAGCGATCAAGCCACCCCCTCACTTTTGGGATCCCAATCAATCCCCTACCGAGCAGAATTATTGACTCTCGACCCAACTTGGCAACTTACTATTAACCCAGATCACAGTGCAAGCGAATCGATCACAATCGACTTATCCTCAACCATTCCCAGCGATTTAACTTGGGCAAATTATCCTAATCTACGCAACAACACCCTCTCATTAGAGCAAATTCCCGTCTCAGATTTCCTCACAGGCGCTAATATTTCAGACATAACGGTTGCGGGAGATTCTGGGTACATCACGGACAAAGAAGGCAATCTATTCATTCTTGATTTAACAAATCTGCCAGAAATCTCATTGCAACAGAAAATCGAGCTACCTTACCCAGCTCGTAATATCAAGGTACATCAACAGTTTTTACTGCTTGAATCTGCTGATCATGTGATGGTTTATGAAGAAGTTGAATCAGGCACAGCGATAGAGAGAAGAACCATTTCATACGATGTTACGGAATGGTCCGATAACCCCTTTATAACCGCCTTTGATGATTGGCTTATTCATGGGCAAGGTCAGACCCTAATCATCGAATCTCTAGCGGAACAAGGGAATTCGCCCCTCCCAACACCTAAACACACTTTAACCTTCCCCTACTCGATTGAATACGCTCCACATTTCACATCAGAGTACACATATATTATTGGTAGAGGCGCATTGGTATTCACGCTTGACACGAATAATTTAATTCAAAATGGAAACATCGATATTCTCCAATCGATGTCAGAAATAGATATAGATGGCCCACCAGCGCTTTTAACCCGCGGCGAACTCTGGGACGGCCGGCTCTACTTCGGCTGTAACTACGGTCACCTCTGTGTTTTCGATATCACACAAGATAAACAGACCCTACAATTGATTTATGACGTAGAGCGTTGTCTACTTGATCCCATACAAATTCATAATCGATCTGATTCTTCAGAACTGACCCAAGAAGAATTTTTACAGTATACCCGCCTAGAACAGGATGGATGTTACAGCCCAAGCCCATTATGGAAACAGAAAATTATCGCGGTTAAGGACAACTATCTATTACAAACAGGCGCAGGATCTGAATTAATTGTGTATCGCGCCGAACCGATCACCCCATAAAGACAAAATAATCAACAATATGAAACAACTCACATTTCTCCCCTTCATCTTTTTGCTCTTTTGCTTATCTTTATGGGGCTGTACCCCACAACAGAACACAATACCAGAG
>WTJY01000321.1 GCA_011524645.1 Anaerolineales bacterium
TTCCCCATTCAACACCCCCATCACCTGCCCCACGGCCGTTTCCCCCACAAACGCCTGCACATAAATCCCCCCTTCAATACGGCCCATAATCCCCAATCTACCGCGCCGATTTTCCAGTTGAGCCTCCGTCACATCAGCTTCATCCTGCAACGCAAACCACCCCATATCAACTTCTGACGCCACCTCATACAGCACAACAATTGACGGCTCCGCACACAACATCAAAGCACGGCCGATCTCAGTCACCTGCACCACCGAAAATCCCCCAGCCTCATACCCCCGCGCCTCTAACCGCTGATCCAGATCACGTGGCACAGCCACCGGCGTCATCTGAAACCGTGCTGGCACACCAAGAGAGTCATAAAACGCCTCAACGCGCTCAATCTTTTCAACAACATTCAAGCTATCCACGCCTCCATTCGGCCACACCGAATTGGCCCGCCGTGTGACCCCATAGTGGAACCGTAGTTGCCAACCTTCCAATTCATCCACCCGCCCCGCAGGCCATGCATCCCGTGCTACTTGCTCAAGCTGTAAAATTCGTTCGCTCATAAAATCGATGTTCTCCGGCTCCCAAAATCGGCCACTTGTCACTCGCCCCACGTGTTATCTCGGGTGCACGAACAACCTGTCAAAAAAGTTAACATAACTAAAAATTCTGAACAAGCATATGCTTTGTTATCCGGTTTGCCCCGATTTTCGTGCCGGAGGCACGAAAATCGGGGCATTTAAAAGGGGGTTTTGCTGCAGCTTCGCCGCAACAAAACCCCCTTGGAGGGTAAAAAATTTTTGATAACAACTTGTTCGTGCACCCTGTTATCTCACGAGCAAAAGGAATGACTGCTTACGCTTTACCCACGACTCGATTCTCTCACCGCATCCCTTTTGCCCCTACATGGGTTGATCACAAGGCAATGATTAATGCCGATACGATAATTGATCGCCATGCGACCCTTATTCGTCACTCATCACTCATCGTTCGTCACGCCCTACGCTTTCGCATCGGCCGCTTTGGCGGTCGCAATCCCACGTTCCACATCAACTTTGGAGAGCAAATACATCCCAACACCAAAGAAGACGATCAGCGAGAGAACCCCCGGACGACTGCTGTCAAAGAGAGCCACCGAAAGGACAAACACCAATGGCGACAAGAACGACGCGAACTTCGACATAATGCTAAAGAAACCGAAGTACTCACCGCTACGCGAAGTTGGGGTCATCGCGGCATACAAGCTACGGCTCAACGCCTGACTCCCGCCTTGAACCGTTGCAATTAACCAAGCTAAAAACCAGAATTCAATCACAGAGCTCAAGAAATAGCCCCACACAGCCACAACCGCATAAGCGGTTAACGCCAGCATAATCGCTCGTTTGGTATTCATCCGTTCCGCCATCGAGCTAAACAATGCCGGTCCAAACAGAAAGGCCAACAACCCTCCAAGAACTTGGAGCGTAAACAAAATGATGATAATCACCACTAAATTGCTCGTCCGAAGTGGCTGCAACACACTGACTTGACGCAATGACATCACATTACCACTACTGGCTGGGTCAGCCTCTACCATATTAACCAAAGACAATGTATGTTGACCTTCACCATCCGTCAAAAATTTTTCCGTCACATCGTAACGTGTCGTTTCCCGATAGGCATTAATCATCATCGGTTCACCCTCTTCATTAAGCAAAGGTGCACCATCAATTTCAACCGCCCAAATTCCGTGATCCGGACCGGTACTATATGTCAGCTCTACATTCTGACCGTTGTAGGGGAAATCAAGTCGCGCATCGCTATGAACAGCCTGTAAATAGGTCGCGGAAAATGCTGCCTCATCACACCAAAACGCATACCACGCACACCCTTGTCCTAAATCGGCCGCCGAAATCACAACCGGTGTCCAATCACCACGAGTATCACCAACCTCGCTAATCGAATGCGCCCCTTGCCCCACAAACTCTCCTTGGGCCACAAAATCGGGCGACGGCCGTCCTGTCACTGACTGGGGCAACAGATATTGCCCAACCAAGGCGGTAAGTGGCAACATCACAATATTAAAAATAACAAAAGCCAAAAACCGAGACTGCCGTTTATCATTTTCACCGTTCTGTTCGGCCGCCAAGCTACCGAAAATCAAACTATATGGAATCCCCAAAAACTGCACCAAAACCAACGCGAAGATCAAGTCATTTGTCGCAAAGCCAAGTTCCGCCCCATAAATCGCAGCAACGGTAATAACAATCCCGATCCCATCGTTGTAAATTAAGAAGGAAATTAGATACATAAATAGATCACGATATTGGCGGATTTCCCGAATCGTATTAAAAATTCGGCTAAAGCTCGTACGGACCAAGCTTTCTCCCGGTTTAAGTGCCTCACCACCTCGAGGGGGTTCTGGTAAATATGCAAAAATAGGCACCGAGAAAATCAGCCACCAAATACCGACACTCAAGAAAGAAAGCCGAACACCTAATGTTCCGTCAATAAAAATCGTCATAAGAACATTAATCACCAGCAATATCCCGCCCCCCAAGTAGCCAAACGCGTACCCCTGAGCGGACACCCGATCTTGATCTTCGTCTTTCGCCACATGGGGCAACAGTGCATCATAGAAAACGGTCGAAGCACCAAACCCAATCCGCCCGATGATAAAAAAGATCGAAGCCATCAACCAATCCCCTTGATCCACAAAAAAGAGCAATCCTGAACCAATTACACCAACGCCGACAAAAAAGGAAAGAAATTTCTTCTTCCCTGCCATAACATCAGACACCGTGCCTAAAATCGGGGACAACACCGCCACGATTAAGACTGAAATGCTCAGGGTCAGACTCCAATATTGGGTCGCTTTGGCGGCACTAGACAAGGTACTCCCCGCAACCTGACTATAGTAAATCGGCAAAATAGCCGCGACAATCGTCGTAATAAATGAAGAGTTGGCCCAGTCATAGGTAATCCAAGCCCGTATGCGACGTCGATATTCTTTATCACTTAATTGATCAAGATAACTTCCACTCATCTGGTTCTCCTTGAGTTAGCGGTTGAGACACATGGAGTATAAAGGGGAAAAGAAAAAGGGAAAAGGATAAAAATCTTGTCTCCCAGATCGATTCCAAAGCGAACGGTGTCTCGTATATTGAGCCATCTTGACCCAATATAAATTAAAGAGATAGATAAATCGCAGCCGATGTTAGCCATTGTTATGCCCCTCGCCCCCCTCCATCCATATCCCCATTCCTTAGCACGCCTGTACACCAAACCGTTGTTGGGTATAATTTCCTCACAAAAGGGATTTTTTAGCATATATCCAATCCCTTCCTGTACAAAACTCAGGAGATAAAAATGGCACAAGGATCGGCGGTACAAAGACATGAATTAGAGGAAGTCTTAGCCCGACTAGAATGGATCGATGGGGAGAGACGTAAATCCCTACGGCAAACAGGACAGCTTGAACAACGGGTCAACGCCCAAGAACAAGTCATTCGCGAACGGGAACGGCGCATTAAAGAACTAGAAACCCGCTTGACTGAGGTCACATTACTGGCAAATCGCGCCACCAATCTCGATACGACTCTACAGCAGTTTAAAGATGAAATGGTCACATTGATCGACCAATACGACGAACGGGTCCGCCGTGCGACCAACGAAATGGAACGCCTGCGCCGTGTCGAACAGGAAGTAACCGCACGTGAAATTTCGGAAGTTCGTAAAGAACTCCCTGAAATCGGCCGGCTACGCAATGACATGGAACTGCGCCAAGCGGAAGAATCTCGTTTAGCCAACCTCATCGGCAAGCTACAAACCCGCATCAATCCGCTCGAAGGACGTATCGATAGCTGGGAACGGGAAATTTCTCTCGTCTCAGAAGCGGAAAAACGGTGGAGTAAATCGGTTACCGCCCTAGAAGCATCGATTCAGGACTACAATCGCCGTCAAGACGCGATCAGTACCCGCCTAGATGTCGCCAACAACAATTTGGTCAAAGTCGAACCCGCCATGCAAAGCATCCGTGAGCAACAGCTCGAACAGCGGCAACAGTTGAAACGCTGGGTTGACCAAGTCCAACTGGGTGAATACGAACGGAATCAGCGGGTACAAAGCTGGCATAGCGCTATCGACGGGTTCAAACAAGAACTGACCAAATTCCACCGTGAATGGGTCAACTATTCAGACCAATACAAAGAAGCGCAAATGGCGGTCCAAACCTTAACGGAATGGCAGCGACAAATCGAACAACAACAGCAAGAATCGTCTGAATTAACCCGTATCGAAACAAACCGCATGCAAACCCGCTGGGACAATTTCTTGGGTGAAATGGACAAGAAATGGCGTAATTTCGAGACCGATCAAGACCAACGTTTATCCGATGCCTCACGTCGCGATCGTGGTATGGAAGAGATGATTTACGAGTTGCAAGAAACACTCAAAATCTTGCAATCTGAAAAGGATTCTCTCTGGCGTGTGCAAACCGCTCAGTTCGATGCGATTCGTCAAATCCCCCGTGTCTGGCTCGAAGAAGTGGAAAAAGCCCGCTCTCGTGATCCCAACCGCCGTCGCGAGCCTTCTTTGGTTCCCGTAGACGAAGAGCTTTACTAAAGTATGAAATATGAAATATGAAGTATGAAATAGCGAAATTTGCTATATCTGCCTGTCGGCTACTTCATACTTCATACTTCTCACCTCATATTTCAAAAACCTCATGTATGTAATTGGCACGGCCGGACACGTCGATCACGGCAAATCAACCCTTGTCCAAGCTTTAACCGGTATCGATCCAGATCGTCTGAGCGAAGAAAAAGCGCGCGAAATGACCATCGATCTAGGGTTCGCTTGGCTAAAACTACCCGCCATGGCTGAAGAAATCGGAGTGGTCGATGTTCCCGGACATCGTGACTTTATCGAAAACATGCTAGCCGGTGTCGGTGGGATCGATCTCGCACTACTCGTCATCGCGGCCGATGAAGGGGTCATGCCCCAAACCAAAGAGCATCTAGCGATTCTCGACCTGCTCACCGTCAAAGGGGGGCTAGTCGTCTTAACCAAAACCGACCTCATCGATGATCCGGACTGGGTCGAACTCGTCTCACTCGAAGTGGCCGAAACGCTAGAAGGGACCGCGCTAGAGGGGGTTGACATCGTACCGGTCGCGGCCAAAACCGGCCAAGGGATGGACGAGCTACGCCAAATGATCGTCAGCAAACTACAAGCGGTCCCCCAACGGCCGGATAACGGCCGCCCCCGTCTCCCCATCGACCGTGTCTTTAGCCTTTCAGGCTTCGGCACAGTGGTCACCGGCACCCTCCTCGACGGCCGTTTGCAACTCGGCCAACCGGTCGAAATTCAGCCCACCGGCAAAACCGGCCGGATCAGAGGGTTACAAAGCCACAAAACCAAGCGAAACATCGTCGAGCCGGGTAGCCGCGTCGCGGTCAACATTAGTGGGATCGACAAAAAAGAGGTCAAACGGGGAGATGTC
The DNA here is from genome assembly GCA_011524645.1 of Anaerolineales bacterium. Lineage (GTDB taxonomy): Bacteria > Chloroflexota > Anaerolineae > Promineifilales > Promineifilaceae > WTJY01. Next base: position 5,472 of record WTJY01000321.1, read on the forward strand.
CTTGCCGGTGAAGGAATCGTTCGCAGTACGATTTTATGCGATGCCACCTATCGTCATTTGCCCGATGCACTCGGCCCACTCAAACACAACACCGAAGTCAAACTATTTGTCGGCGCAACCGAAGTCCTCGCCCGTGCCCGCGTTTTGGGCCAAGAAATGATCGAGCCGGGACAATCGGGCTGGGTCCAATTCGCTTTGCGCGACCCGATCGCGGTTTTGCGTGGTGACCGCTATATCATTCGTCGGCCGTCACCGGCCGAAACAATGGGCGGTGGGCAAATCATCGACCCGCACCCCGGCCGTCAACATCGCCGCTTCCGCCCCGAAGTGGTCCAACGGCTTCGTACCCTTGAAAGCGGCACCCCCGGCGACTTGCTCATCGAAAAGTTGGTCCGTGTCGAACCGGCCAATCTCAAAAAGTTTAAGCGTCAGGCGGGTCTAGAAGAGGCTGACTTTAACGAAGCGCTCGAAGAAGCGTTGCAAGAACAAAAAGCGGTCCTACTTGAAGGTCAGTTGCTATCATGGGCCCGTTGCCAACGATATTTGGGTGATCTACGCCATTTGGTCGGCCAATTCCATCGCCAGCACCCACTTCGGCTCGGTATGTCACGTGAAGAGTTGCGTAGTCGGATCGGCGTCTCGGCCGTTCTGTTCGCCCCATTGCTCGAACGCTCAGACTTGGTCCAAGATGGGGCTTTGGTCCGCGAAGACAGCCATACGGTCCAATTTTCGGCCGAACAGCAAAATAAGATCGACCAGCTACTCGGCCGCTTTAACAAATCCGGTGTCGAATCCCCTAGTGTCAAAGAGGCCAAAGCGGCTGTGGGGGAAGAGCTCTTTTTCGCCCTAATCGATCTCGGTTATCTAAAAACGCTCAGTACCGATGTCGTTTATGCGGAAGCGGAATACGAGCGGATTATCCAACAAATCAAAGATTATCTCACCACCAACGGTCAAATCTCGGCCGCGCAGACCCGTGATCTACTCAACACCAGCCGCAAATACGCCATCGCCCTCCTCGAACATCTAGACGCTATCAAGGTGACCAAGCGACAAGGGGATGTCCGCATTCTGTTGAATTAAGGACACCCGATCATTCAAACCGGTCAGTTTCTCGCACACTTATATCACATTTGTGACAAGGTGTGATTCTCAGTCACACCACAGCCCCAAAGTGTGACATTTTCCCTATGCACGGCCGTTATCCCCTCGCTACAATCCCACTTGCAAATCACACAAAAGGACAAACCTTATGATTAATGGCAAATATCTTATTAAGCAAGGATGGACAGCCGGTCCATCAATCGGTCTTGCTTTGCAAGCCGCAGACATCCAACTCAATCAAAATGGCATCGATCAATTAACGGTGCAGCAGTCGCTAGCCCAACTTCATTATGATCCTGATCAATTTGTCAGCCATCCGGTCTGGGGAGACACTGCGGTCGCCCTCAAGCAAGAGCGTTTTGTCCCCCAGAAAATAGAAATTCGTGCCGAAAAAGCCCCCCTTTCCGTTTGGGGGCGTGAACTGATCGATCCGATGTCATTTGAACAGATCAACAACGCAGCCAGTTTACCGGTCACCTTGCGCGTGGCACTCATGCCGGATGCCCATGTCGGCTACGGCCTGCCCATTGGCGGTGTCGCCGCGCTTGAAGGGGCGATCGCCCCCTATATGGTCGGTGTCGATATCGGTTGCCGTATGCATGCTACCATTTTCGACCGCAACCCGATCCATTTACAACAAGATACCCGTGGTTACGTCGGCTATTTACAAGACCACACCTTCTTCGGCCGTACCACCCCCCGCAAGAATCAGCGGGCCGAACATGAAATCTTAGACGATCCTCGTTGGCAACAATTGCCCCGTGCCTTGCGCCAACTCAAAGACAAAGCGGCCGTTCAGCTTGGCACCTCAGGTGGTGGGAACCACTTCGCCGAATGGACCAAACTCACCGTTGCGGCCGACAACCCGATGAGATTAGACGCAGGCAAATATGTCGCGCTCGTAACCCACAGCGGATCACGCGGGTTCGGTTATGGCGTGGCCAATTACTACAGCCAAATGGCCGAACGCATCTGCTCATTCTTGCCCCAAGAGCTTATTAAATTAGCTTACCTTGATCATCAATCGGGTGAGGGGCAAGAGTACGAAATGGCGATGAACTTGGCAGGTGATTATGCCAAAGCGAATCACGAAGTAATTCATCAGCGAATCCGTGAAGATCTCGGCCGTGATGTTGTCGTCGGCGAGTTACAAAACCACCACAACTTTGCGTGGCGTATTGAACAAACAGAAGGCCCACCGATTTTTGTCCACCGCAAAGGGGCGACCCCCGCCCAAGCCGGTGTCTTGGGCATTATCCCCGGATCGATGGCGACCCCCGGCTTCTTCGTTGAAGGGTTAGGGGATACACCGGACAAAATCTTAGAGAACAAATCGCTTAACAGTGCCGCACACGGCAGTGGCCGCGTACTCGGCCGTCGTGAAGCACAGCGTCGTCTCAAAAAGCAAGAGGTCCGCAGTATGCTCAAAAAGCGCGGGGTCACCCTAATCGGTGGTGGTTTAGATGAAGCACCCGATGCTTACAAAGATTCGCGTAAGGTCATCGCCGCCCAATCTGATTTGGTCCGCGTCTGGGCTGAATTTGAACCGGTCGTGGTCCGCATGGAATCACCGAAAGGTGGTGGCATCAGCGGTCGGCAATAAGGGGATAGGGACACAAGATAGAGATAGGGATGAAGCTCTGCAAAGGAGATTTCTCTATCTCTACCATCTATCACCTGTCGTCTAAAAATTTAGGGCGAAAGCGACCAATAAATATCACGCTGGGGCCATAAATGCCACCGGCCAAAACACACCTGCATCAAATCTTTAGATCCTGCACAACAAAAACCAACGCCAGAAAAATCATCTCTGCAAAGCCACCTCCCTATCCCTATCTTCCATTCCTCTCATTCCTACCCATCAACTCATCTCCAGCCAAACCCAAAATAAACAAGGCTGAAAAAACTCACCATGTCTGATAATATTAAAGTTGATTTAACATCAATTTGGATCAAATGGGGTAAAGTCCAGTTTGAAGCTGGCAAAAAAACGAATCCACTTAACGCCTGTCAGGAGATGCTATGACAACAGAAAGTTTCGGCCGTTATGAAATCCGAAAACGGCTAGGAAAGGGGGGCATGGCTACCGTTTATTTGGCCCATGATCCACGTTTTGACCGCGAAGTTGCACTCAAAGTGCTTCCCGAAGTCTTTTTGCATGATGATGGTTTTCGCCAACGATTCGAGCGGGAAGCGCGTATCATCGCCCGCTTAGAGCACAAAGCGATTGTTCCCGTGTATGATTTTGGAGAACACAATAACCAGCCTTACCTCGTTATGCGTCATATGGTGGGTGGCTCTTTGTCAGAACGGCTAGAAGCGCGCAAAACGCTGAGTTCCCATGAAGTTCTAAATATTGTGCAACGCATCGCCTCCGCCCTTGATGAAGCCCATCAACATGGCATCATTCATCGCGATCTCAAGCCGGGCAACATTCTGTTTGATCAGCATAGTGAAGCGTATTTAGCCGATTTCGGTATTGCTAAATTAGGGGAAGCGACAGCGAGCTTGACCGGAAATACCATCGTAGGAACCCCCGCTTACATGAGTCCAGAACAGGTACACGGCCGTAAATCGATCGACGGCCGTAGCGATATTTACACACTCGGCATTATCCTGTATGAATTACTCACTGGGGATGTCCCTTACCAAGCGGACACACCGGTTCAGCAAATGATGGCCCATGTACTAGAGCCGATTCCTGATTTACCCTCGGCCGATGATTGGGAAATGCCGGAAGAATGTTCTGATGTCATTCGCAAAGCACTCTCCAAAGAGCCGGATCAACGCCACAATACAGCCAGCGAATTGGCGTTTGAACTAACCGAAGCGCTGGGTGGCTCGACCGATCAAATCGTGATCAAACGGGCGCCTTCGGCCGCGCCCCCCCAACCGGACTTAGCCGACACAAAGCTCCTTTCATCATCCGAAACAGGAGATGCAAAAGTCACCCCATCACTCGCCGGTCAACGTCGGCCGACAAGCGCACATGGTGACAAAACCACCTCTTTCACACCGGAAGAAATGTCCACATTTGGGGCTAGTGGTGTCCAAACCGAGATCATGTCGGCCGAAACGATCCTCGCGCAAAATCGCCAGCAAACACCCGCCCCAGCACCCACTCAAAGCCGAAATGTGATGTGGCTTCTCGGCGTCGTAATTGCGTTGCTGGTCGCCATTGTCACCATCGGTATCTTTTACATTGTCGTCATTGAAGGGGACTTTGATGAATCCGAAGCGGATGAAGAGGCAATGACCGTCACGGAAAGTGCACAAGTAGCAGAACCCACAGCCACGGCGACAACGGCCGTCGATCTTAGCTACGAGAGCAACTTCTTAACACGGCTCGATGAAAGTGTACAGCCATTTTTTACCCTTCCGGCCGATGCCGAACTCCAATTTGAAGGGTTTGATGAAAGCTACCCTCAAATCGAATTCCTTTTGGTGACAGATGACCCCAACGCCCTGCTAAGACAGTATCAAGAAACAGCCATTGCACGTAATCTGGAAGAGATTCAAATCGATCTATATACGGCCGATAAAGAACGTGGCTTCCTCAGCGCCTCAGGTTTAAGCGACAATAGATACTTTGATGTTGGTGTACACGACAGCCCTGACGCAGGTGTGTACGTTTACAATGTCGCCATCATAGGGGAAAGCGATATTCTGGACGAAGAAGAGTTTGTTTTCTTCGATGAAGAAGAGGTGATATTTGAAGAGTTTCTAGCGGACATCGATCCTGAGCTTCGGCCGGTTTTTAGTGCCTTGGTTCCTGAAGATGCGCTCCTTTTGGGTTCAGATATAAGCCAGCCCGATTTTCCCGTCCTATATTTCGACACCAGCTTACACGCAGACCAACGAAACAAAAAAATCGATGAGCTGATCTCTGATTTCGATTTAAACATCTCCGGTCCGCCCATATTTGACCCAGAAGAAGAATCGTTCACCATGATTCTTGACGGTCTTTCACGGGGGCGTGTGATTCAACAAACCACGTGGACCGATAGTGAATCCACCATCCCCGGCGCCAGCATTGAAATATCGATTACCGATGAATTTGGTGACGGGATACGACAGCCACTACAAGACGGCCGTGGCCCGAGGCAAGGCAACGGCAATCCGATTAACGGCGCGGTTTCACCACCCGACAGCTTAACTTTCTACGAGCGAGAATTTTTACCTAACATTCCTCCAGATCTGCATCCCTACTACATTTTTCGTGTTGAAGGCGAGATCGTATTTGTAGACACACGCGAGGAACGCAACCCTGTCCTAGAATACGAATTAAGTCACAATCATGATGAAATCGCAGCTGACTATCGTACGGAGCTAACCGAAGCAGGCTTGATCGAAACAAACACCATTCGCCCCAACAACACCCGTGAACTAATCTATTTTCAACTGCCTGATAATCGCCTGTTTGTTCTCGATCTAGAGTGGGACGATGACGAAGCAGAACTTACAATGGTTAGCATGTCTATCGATCTACCCAGAGATAATTAACAAAACAAGTAACCACTCACTCCTCCTAGCTGTGGCCGGTGTCCTCACCGAGCCACAAACGGTGCGGTGAATCAAAACTGCTGGGGGAGGTGAATAATTACCAAAACAATACTGATTTATTTTGCAAACTGGCATAGTACTAAGATAAGGGGTGTTTACCGGCTCTGAATAAGTACAATAATAAGTGTATCACTACCAATACCTTCGCCATTTTTAGATCGCTATGACAAATAATTCCCCTTTAAGGTAAATTTGTTCCTTGAACTTAAAATATCTCGGCCAGATGGCTCAATTATTTTTAATTTGCGTCGAATCAAAAGCTCCCCTCTCCCGTTGGGAGAGGGGTTGGGGGAAAGGAGTAATCCACCTCCCCCAACCCCTCCTCAATAGGAGGGGAGCAAATCCAATCAGTTGATTAATTTGGCGAAGGTATTGCACTACTTTCAAAATTAGATCAACAAGCCGATGTTAAATATTTCATCTTTAGGACACAGCTCACTTCAGTTCAAAAACACAAAAATAACATTAAGCACTCACTCTAAAAGCATTATTCTTTTTGTGTATCTTGCAGAAAAAGGGAAAAAGCAAGCGAGACACTACTTAGCCAAGCTACTTTGGCCCGATACAGACAAAAAACAAGGCCTGGGCAATTTAAGGTCAATGCTCAACCGCCTGAAAGGTAGCGACCTTGGTGCTTATTTACAGATTGAAAGAAATCATATCGGCTTACAGAACACACACATCAAGTTCGACTTAAACGATCTCCGCTCGATTAGCTCCCAAATTCAGCAAAGTTCTACAGATGAACTTCTCTTGCTATTTGACACATACAAAGGCGCATTTTTGTCTGATATAAATCTAGAAAACCTTTCAGAGCTAAACAATTGGGGGTTCACTGTGCAACATGAGATTGAGACAATCCTATACCAAGCATATCTCTTCCTAACCCCGAACCTCATCCGCGAAAACAGAGCAAAAAATGCGATTACTTACGGCAAAATCATATCTGAAATTTTCCCCTATGATGACCGGATTCAGTTCTTACACATACAAAGCTTTATCGCAAATGGTCAGATCTCTTTAGCTCTTAATAAATTAAATGATTATCGAAGCCAGATTTTAGAACAGCATCCTGATCATCAATTTATTCAAGACCTATTAGATCTCGGTGCTAAATTAGCCAAACCAGAAGAGCTTGCCACCCATCTATTATCGTTAAACCAATCATATGTCTTCCGGCCGGTCGAACCCAGAACCTTACATAAACAAGGCAATGCAATACAGTTTATCATTCCGGAAAAAGAAGTAATAGGTCGAGAAAGAGAAGCCTCGCAACTCCAAAAACTTCTAATGCAAAAGCAGAGATTAATTTCGATAGTAGGGATTGGAGGCATTGGCAAAACCGTTTTTACACGCAGCCAAATTCCATCGCTAATCGATCACTTTGGACATTCAGTCTATTTCATCAATATTTCTTTCGGAAAAAACCAAGAGTTTATAGCTCGAAAAAGGGCCGGCTCATCAATACTCATTAACATAATCGCGAAAACGATATTCGTAGAGCAACAGGATACAGTCTCAGTAGAAGCTCTAATTAAATCGCTCTCAGACACACCACTTTGTCTAATCATAGACAATTTTGAGTCAATCCTAAGCGAAGCTAAATATTTAACAGAATTGTTGGATCGACTCCCTGATTTAACGATACTTATCACAAGCAGATATCAATTAAACCTCTTTAAAGAAAATATCATTCACTTAAAGGGTCTTAGATTAGATAATGAATCAAACAAAAAACATGCATATGGTCCCGCTATCCAACTATTCGAAAAAGCCGCCCAGCGACAGTTGCCAGATTTCAGCCTGAATCAAGAAAACTTAGAAACGATTACTGAACTTTGTGGCGAGCTAGGAGGGTTGCCACTCGCGATTGAATTACTAGCAAAGCAACTTGATTTGTTTACATTAGATGAATTAATTTCAGAATCAACAGATATTACGTTACTACTAAAAGATAATTCAGCAGACTTGTCATTACAACATCAAGATGTATTGAAAATCTTAGAGAATATGTGGCAACGGCTCTCAGATGAAGCCAAACAAGTTTTACCAGAGCTTGCTCGCTTTAAATCAAAATGGAGCAAAAAAGCGATGCGCCTAGCCGCACCTGCGGAGCTGAATACCTATAGAGAGCTGCTACAAGCTTCTATGTTGCAGAAAACAAGTTCGGGCCACTTTAAATTACATCCTTTAATCAAAAAATTTGCTTCAGATCAACAAAGTAATCATTTTGAGCATTTACTTTTTCTTGAGAGAGACCAAAAATTTGATTTTCCATTTCCATCGGCCAAAAAATTGGAAGACAGCTTATCCGTCATTAATCAAGAAGATGCGGAAGTACGATACCATTTGCTTATGGGGCTGATCACGACAAAAGAATTTTTCCAAGAAGATCTACACGAACTAGCAGAGGTTAGTTTAGAATTAATTGCTCTCGCAACGCAACTTGGTGACCACATCAAATTAATTCATGCCCATCTAATTTGCGCCAAATGCAAGGATACCATTGGCCAAGAGATACAAGGCCTTGAACATTTAGAGATTGCTCTAGAATTATGCCGAGCGGTTCATTACACCAAAGGAGAGGTTTTTATCTTATATCAGATGGCTCATATGTTGTCGATAATTAGCTATTTTGATAAAGCCTTAGAAAAAAGCCAGCTTTGTCATGACCTATTAGATCAGGTTGATACACCACCCGCTTTTAAATTGAAGCTAGGAGAAATAACGGCATTTGCTCATTGGGGGCTAGGCAATGCCAATGCGGCGATTAAAATTTGCAATGAAATTGTTGAAGCGTGTAGAAAACAAGGGCTAGCTTATCAAATGGTTGCCACAATGGAAACCCTTGCCGGTGTCCTTCATACACTCAACAACGATGCAGAGATTGGGCTAGAGATTGCAGAAGATGCGCTTAAGATTACCAAGAATTTCAATGGCAGTCGCTATAGGATGAGGTGTTTATATAGAATAGGTATTATTCAAAATTTTTTGGGGCTTTATGAGGAAGCTGAGCAGAATTTAATTATTGTTCGCAATGAAAAATCTAAGCTTGGGCAATCCACATTTGTGGCCCATACCCAAGAAATTCTGGGGCGAGTATATTTCAATCTAGGCGAATATGAAAAATCTAAAGTACACACACTTGAAGCATTAAAACAAAGGGCTGAAGCTCACTTAAACATAGGTGAAGCTTGGTGTTGGATGTCATATGGCGAGCTTTTAGCGACTATCAGCAATTATGACAAAGCTATAGAAGCCTATCTAAAAAGCTGTGACCTAATTAATCGGTCTTCAAATTCTGAAGTGCCCATTTTAACTGCACGCTCGTTTAGTGGGTTGGCTTGGAGCTACTGCAGTTTGCATCAGTTGACTAAAGCAAAAGAGTACGCAGATAAGGCTTGGGAGTTTATTTTAGAAAATGAGTTCAATGCGAATTGGTCATGGGGAGAAGCTTGCCTAGATCTCATAGACACATTTACCCATTTGGAAGATGATCGCGCAAATGATGTCCTTGCAAAAGCCTACGATGGAGTCCAGCGCATTGCTACAAAAATGAAAAAAAAGCATATTAAAAATAGTTTTTTGAATAATGTTCGATCAAATCGTGAAATCTGCAATTTATATGAACAAAGGCTAGGAACAAAAGATTCTAGCGAACATTACGGCCGAAGATCATGAGAGGGTGAGGGTGCGTGAATTTTTCTAGCCCTGTCGGATTTGGGGGGACTTGATCAATTAACGATTGTCATTCCCACGAAGGTGGGAATCCAACTCTGTTTGAGCGGTGGATCCCCGCCTACGCGGGGATGACACCCCTGTAAATCGACTATTTTTGAACGATTTACACTTATCCCACCAAATTCGGCAGTATCAGGAATTTTTTATTGACACCTTTTGTATTGCCTCAAATGGGGCAAAACGTTCGCGGCCTATGGTGACTCACTGTTCTAAAGGGTTTTTGTGGGTTGCGTTGCAACCCACAAAAACCCTTTTTTAAAGCCCCCCAACGGCCTTTGGCCGTTGGGGGGCAGAATTGCAGAACCTATCAACAAAAAATCTACACACCCAGAGGGGTTATATAGGCAACATTAAGGAGCGTCACACGTCCTCCCTTTTGGTTGCATCATTTTTGAGCCACACAACGTCACGGCAGACACCCAAAGCGCATTAACGTTTTTCAAGTCATGCGAATCGTCACCTCCGCCATCGGAAACGTCACGCTTATAACCCAAAACGCTATCTTGATCACCAGCAACGTCACCACGCCGAACATAGATCTTTGCCTCAACACGACTTTATATTACCATCCCGCGAAAGTGAAAACTTTAAAGAGATTCCATGAAAATTGCGCAAACAATACAACTTAGTCATTGACCTCCTTCTTACAAACAATCGGAAAATCGTTAAGCTAATTTTCGCCATCTTGTATGGATTCCCATCAACCATGCTTCTTGATTACTTCATTAATCTTGCAAAGAATTTTGCACATCGTGAATTTCATAACAAAGAGCACTCATTACACACATCACAAACAAAACAAACATTTTTTTACCTTTCGTATCATTTTTTTGAGAGATAAGTTCCATTGGCTAGACAAACTAAATCTCTTAGACTGCAAGAGTCGTATTAGGAATGCCAATTCGCAAGTTGATTGTTAGTAGCGGGCCTAGTGTGCTTTGAATTATTAACAAAAAAGAACACATTCCCCTCCTTGATTGTAATTTTAGGTATTGCTATGTCACTCAACGCAACTTATCTCAAGATAATTAACAAGGAAACACTCCTCATGAACCAATCTTACTATCTATTTCAACAAGTTTTCCCAAATGGGATCAAGCGGCTTTTTGGGGTGTGCCTATTGGCAAGCTCCTTATTAGCATTTGGAATCATTACGTCTAATACTCAGGCAGCGAGTCAGGAGAATACGGCCGAACTCATTGCAGATGGCCTTGTGCAAAGCCCAGCTCTATTAGCCACAATGTCTGGGCCTGGAAATATCACAGGAACCGTATTTCGAGATTTCGACTCTAACGGTGAACAAGATGTATCAGAACCTGGTGTGATTAGCATCACTGTCTCTGCCTACAGTGATGCAGGGTTTGTCATCTCAACCAGCACCAATATCACCGGTGAATATACGCTTTCCACCTTAAGCGACGGGACTTCCTATCGCATCGAATTCAGCGACATTCCCAGTTACCTGCAACCTGGTGCCAATGGCACAGACAATGGCACCACCGTTCTCTTCGCCACCAGCCCCAGCAATGATATAGACATTGCGTTACAGAACCCAGCAGATTACTGCCAAAGCAATCCGCAACTGATGACCACTTGTTTTGTGCAAGGGGATGAATCAACCGCATCGTCTATGGCCTCCATTGTAAGATGGGATAAGGATGGGGCGAACAATGGCCGGAATGAATATGTCGAATATATAGATACTCTTGGGGCTTTATACGGTCTTGATTATCAAGTAGAAACCAACCATATTTTCGTGGGTGCATTTGCCAAACGACATGCATCTTGGGGATATGGCGAAGATGGTATCGCTGGGAATGCGGATGATTCTGGTGCTATTTATGTAATCAATAACATCGAAATCCCAGATACGGATTCTAATGTTGTCGATATTTTCACGATTCCAAATACAGGGAACACTCCCCGAGCGGTCGATGGCCCTACTCTAGTTGGTGGTGGCGGGGATTGTACAACCGCAAGCAACGGCACAAATTGGGATCGAGATTCTTGTTTCTTTGACAGTGTGGGTAAAGAAGGGCTGGGTGACATTGAGCTTTCAGACGATGATAATACCCTTTGGGTCGTCAATCTGTTTGACCGTCACCTCTATATGGTCGATGTCACCCCAGGTGATGCCAATTATGGCACGGTGTATGATAAAGGGGAGATTGCCGACCCCGGCTGTGCCGGAGGGGCCAACGATTGGCGTCCCTTTGCCCTTGAATTCCATGATGGAGAGCTGTATGTCGGTGGTATTTGCTCGGGCGAAACCAATAACACATCTTTATCCAAAAATACAGCGACCTCACCATATACCTACAATGACAATATTGCGGAAGTAAGCACTCATCTCTTGCGTTTTGATGATCCTTTTAATACGTCATCAAGCAGTTCGGCCGCAACTAGCTTTTTTTCCTATGCCGATATGGATTACAACCGCGGCTTAGCGAAAGCAAATAGCGGGTATACAGGGACTTTGGATGGGCGCTGGTTCGCTTGGATATCGGAATGGGATACCAATTACCTTTTTGTTGTGAATCAGCATCGAGTTTATCCTCAACCGATTTTGTCAGATATCGAGTTTGATACCGATGGTTCTTTAATTTTAGGGTTCCGAGATCGTATGGCCGATCAAGTCGGTGAAAACGCATTAACACCGGGATTGGGTACCACAGAAGACCCAATAACAGACACGGAGACCATTCGCCCTGATTCTGGTGGTGATCTAATCTATGTTTGCTGGAATGGAACCGCCTATGAATGGGAAGGAACTGGCAGTTGTCCCACCAATGGAAACTCATCTGGAGAACCGGATAGCGGATCGGAAGCGACTGCTGAGTATTATCCGGCTGACTTTATTAATCAACGAAGCGCAGGAATCTACCCGCATCAAGAAATTGCACAAGGTGGCTTGGCTTTCGCCCCTCGCTTTGATCAAATTGTATCTACCGTAATGGATCCTATACGCTATAACGCGGGCGGTGTTAGGTGGTTTGACAATACATCTGGTGCAAACGTTTCATCTTATGAAATTTATCGCGGTTCAGGCACTCCTGCGAGCAACGGTCTTTTGTCGAAAGGGAATGGATTGGGGGACTTAATCCTACTCTGTGAGGCGGCGCCGATCGAGCTGGGTAATCGTGTTTGGGCAGACAGTGATGGAGATGGTATCCAAGACCCTAGTGAAAGCCCACTGAGTGGCATTACTGTCGGTTTGTATGATGCGGGTGGCAACTTGGTCGCCACGG
>WTJY01000337.1:0-4088 GCA_011524645.1 Anaerolineales bacterium
ATACGAGTTAACCGATTTTTTTCAAGTGGCAAGCACACTATTTAGCGAAGAGCCGGAAAACTTCACCCCTTTCACAATGCTCAAGATCCGGCCAACTTAATGTAACTCTAAACCGTATGGTTATCAGGTTCGCCATTAAAGGATGGTGTGTTTATGAAACATTTTAATATAGCAGGGCCATGCCACCCTCAACGGCACTATATGCTTCCAGCCACGCAACGTTTGAAGGAAGAAAATATCTCCCGCTTAATTGAAACGGATAGCTATTTTGTTGTTCACGCCCCACGCCAAACGGGAAAAACAACAGCAATGGTTGCGTTGGCTAAGGAATTAACCGCCTCTGGTCAATATACATCCGCCCTTGTGTCTATGGAAGTCGGTGCGGGTTTCCCTCAGGATATTGGGGCGGCCGAAGACGCCATTTTAAGCAACTGGCGTAAAGGGCTAAGTTATGATTTACCAAAAGAACTTCAACCACCACCTTGGCCAGAAGACAAAAAGGGGGAGCGAATCAGCAGTGCGTTGCAGGCTTGGGCAGAAGCCAGTCCTCGGCCGTTGGTTTTGTTCTTAGATGAGATTGATGCCTTGCAAGATGATGTTCTTATCTCGATTTTACGGCAGTTACGATCTGGCTTTCGGTGGCGCCCTAATGGCTTCCCGGCAGCCTTGGCCTTAATTGGCTTACGTGATGTACGAGATTACAAAATAAAATCTGGTGGAAGTTCCCGCCTTGGCTCACCAAGCCCGTTTAATATCGCTGTGCGAGCCATCACTTTACGCAATTTTTCAGCGAAAGAAACCAAACAACTTTTGCAACAACATACGGCCGAAACTGGACAGGATTTCACGGCCGAAGCACTTAATCATGTTTGGTATCTTACTCAAGGGCAACCGTGGCTCATTAACGCACTGGCCTTTGTAGCTACAGAAGAGTTGGCACAAGATCATAGCCAATCAATTACGGTTGATATAATTAATAAAGCCAAAGAGATATTAATCCTACGTCGACAAACCCATCTCGATCAACTATTAGATAAACTTCGCCAAGAACGGGTAAAGCATGTTATCGAACCGCTCTTAGCTGGTAGTGTCATGGATAATGTATCAACCGATGACCGCGACTATGTGATTGACTTAGGTCTTGTGCGAAGGCTACAGGGTGGGCATATCGTTGTCGCAAACCCGATTTATCAGGAAATTATTCCTCGTGAATTAGCAAGTGGCACGCAAGACTCTTTGCCGATGATTCAGCCTAGCTGGCTTACAGCGGATAACAAACTTGACCCAAATAAATTGCTAGCATCTTTTATTTCTTTTTGGAAACAACATGGTCAACCATTGCTTAAAAGTGTCCCTTACCATGAAATTGCACCCCATTTAGTTATGATGGCTTATTTACATCGGGTAGTTAATGGTCAGGGAAGCATTGAGCGAGAATATGCAATTGGATCCCGCCGCATTGATTTGCTGATTCAGTATGGGGATGTACAAGTGGCTATGGAACTGAAAGTATGGCGAGATGGCCATAAAAACCCAACACAAGATGGGTTGCCTCAGTTAGACCGATATTTAGATGGGTTAGAGTTAGAAACAGGCTGGCTAGTTATTTTTGATCAACGAAGCGGGCAACCAGATATTTCTGAACGGGTGCGGACTGAATTGACCGTTTCACCCAAAGGGCGGACAGTGACACTCATTTATGCCTAGCCATTTCTAATTGCAGAATTCAAAGTGTATCCACTTAACACCCATTAAATGGGTACACTTTCTAGTGTTGGCCGTTCAGTTACGACATTTCCCCCTGTCTGATTGAGTTGCTAAGCCCCTGTAATCAGATAACGCTACTCGGCCGATCACGGCCGTTTGCCGTAGGCGAAGATGCCAGCAAAGTGTCGGCTACAGCCTCCATTATCTACTTAAACCTGCGGCAAATCCCCCAGCACAATCGCATGATGACGCGCCCTCGACAACCCCACATACAATAATTGGCGTCTCAAGTGTTCTTGCCCACTATCCAACTCGGTCAAAATCACTACCGCTTTCTCTAACCCTTTAAAGCTGTAAATGGAACAGATTTTAATCGCCATATTCATGTCGCTATCCATATCCCACGTCAAAACGAAATTGCCGATAAACTGATCATCTTTCCAATCGCTTCGCTTTTCCGAGCACGGCGTTAAAATGACAATCTGCTCAGGTGCGACATTTTCTTCATGCACCAAATTGTGCAATATTTTTTGTAGCTTGCGTTGGCGATCACTTTGACCTGACACCGAAATAATCTCTACATCACGGCCGAGCGGCCCATCACAGTAACTTTCAGAATCGGCCGTTGCATACGGCATCATCGTCGTATGAATCCGTTGCGTGTTACGACAATTATCAGTTAAGTAAAAAGGGTCCGTTTCCAGAGGGACTTGGCTCATCTGTTGATAGAGACGCTGGCTGTCATCAAAAAAGACATAAAGCACCCCATTTTGTGGATCTTTCAGCAACTCGGGAACCGATATCCACATCTCATCATTAAAATCCTGCGCCTCATCAACAATCACCGCATCATAGAGTCGATCAATGTCACCTGCGCGAAATCGCTCTGTTGCTTGAATGAGGAGCTCTGGCGCTTCCTCATAAAAATCTCTCCCATATCTCGGGACATTCGCTTCATTGCTGAGCTTGCCCGCCAGACTATGATAAGTCGAAACCGTAATGAGAGGGTCTTTGAGATTTTGTCCGATCCAGCCCGAAATATTGCGATTAAAGGCGAGAAACAGCACCTTAAACCCATCATCAGCCAATTGCTGTGCTTTTTCCATCGCCAACATCGTCTTCCCCGTCCCGGCACCACCCACAATCGCCGCCCGTTTGTGTCGTCGTAGTGAGCGCAAGGTGCGGAACTGTTGCTCCGTCAGCTGGTCGATTTTTTGCCGCTCCCGAGCAAATACATCCCCAATACGCGGCGCGAGTTTGCGTGTGGGGACCAGTGCTTCGATCAGTGCTTTGATCGCCGCCGTGCCACCCATCGCCTGATTTGCTCGATCCGCGCGCGGCTTCCAATAAGCGAAAATCTCTAAAATGCGTGTCGGTAAATCCTCTAAATGACGCATGTCGATAAAAATATCTTCAGGGCAATCCATGCGAATATCACCACGAATCACTGAGTCGGGGGCGGCCACGGCCGGAAATAAGGCATAGTCATGCCCGCGCGTCAATCGATTGGTTTGTAAATAATCATGCAGCTCACGCCGATTTCGCTCCGCTTGGCTACAAGGATCTTTGATTTCACGGGTGTTGCCATAAAACCCCTTGCTATACCACACATTGCGATTCCCTTCGCGCACGATTGATAACTCTCCCCCTTTCGCTTCGAGCACCAATATCCCATGATCTGGATGAGCGATTAAAAAATCAACTTCACCGACCGTGCCATAGGCCGATTTTTGGGCGAACCAAGAAACACTATGAAATGTGGCAAACGGTTTAGGTAACTGCTCTAGCTTTTCATATAGGGCGAGCTCAGCATCGCTCGTTGTGTAGCTGCTGCCACCGCCACGAAAAATATTTCCTTGATAAAAGCTTTGTAGATACCCGACATCGATACGTGACGCATGGCGCATGAGCTGCATTTGACCCACGGCCGTGATCCGAAACAGATCTTGCAAATTATCTTTGCCGTCCTTTTCTTTTTCTACAAACTCCGCTTTGCGAAAATAGGTGTCGCACCATGCCAGCCGGTTGATGATAGTGAAATGGTTACCGCTTTGCTGGTTAAGCTCTTCCTCGCTTAAATTAAACCGCTTGGCAAGAATAAATAAAATTTCTCCTCGCGTATGGGGTTGTCCATCGCGCAAGGTTTCTAAAAAAGGGACCAAAATTTCTTGTTGGCTTGGAATCGCCATGTTGTTTCTCCTCGTTTTTTGTGAGTAGTGAGTTCGATAAGATTCGCTTAAATTTCGACCAATAATCCACCACCGTAGGGGCCGCGGCGGCCGGGCAATGCTTTTCCAGCATCGCAGAACCTTGTGTCACCCGGCCGTCCTGCCCGCAGTCGATCCAACTGGCAAAACAGCGGGCGGGATGGCTGGAATATC
>WTJY01000337.1:4188-6162 GCA_011524645.1 Anaerolineales bacterium
TGGCCAGCCACCACAGCCCCTACCGTTCTAAAATCGCTTTCAACTCAGGCACCGTCAGCGTTTTTTCCGGCCGATGGACCATCACATGACAATTGGCACACAGCGGCACCAAATCTGTGATCGGATCAACCTCATACGGCCCGTCCCGTACCGCCAGCGGGGTGATATGATGCACCTGAATATACCCCGCCCCCAGCACCCCATACACCGCGCCGAAATCAAACCCACACGCCTGACACACCGCCCCATAATGATCGATACAGGCCTGACGTGCTTTCGGGTCTCTTTCATAGCGATGACTGGTGGTTTTGATCTTTTTCCCTTCTTGAAAAGCCCCCTTCGTCTTCTCTCGCTGGGGGGAACGCTGGGGGGCAACAAGATGTTCTTGCCATGCGGTATCCAGCTGGGCTGCGATCAAGGGGGGAATGGTGATGCCGGAGCTTTGCGGCCGCCACGTAAACGCTTCATTGACGGCCGTCGGATCTAGCAAACGATCTTGATTTGGATCAAGAAGCGCCTCCGGCTCAAAGTGGATATAGAGCGCTTCACGGCCGGCTTCGCCGCTCCAATGGGGGGCCGACACAGGCGCTTCGGTCACCCACCCCGCCGCTAGAATCCCAGTCGGCTCCATTGAGCCCAAGCGCATCAGGTAAACCCGATCACCAACCGCAATCTTTTTGGTCCGGCCGCAGCTCCAGCGTAACAACGGCCGTCCACCCGCCAACAGCTGCTCATAAAGCGGATCAAACCTCGGCCACCCCCAATTTTGCGGATTCCAAGTCAATAAATAGGTACTAAACGGCCGTTCCAGCGGCGTTTCGATCAAGCGAAATCCCAGTGCCTGTAACACCTCCTTCGCTTCGGCCTCACCCACCCCCGCTTCCCCGCTCGCGGCCTGCACCACATGGGCGGGGGGATAAAACCGCCCCCCATAGACCAGCGCCTCGGCGATATGCCCCCGCTCTAGCCATTGCTCAAAATCGTTGCTGTTTTTATACGCCCGATCAAACCCCTGTAGCGCCATATGAACCGCTTTGTCGCTAATCTCACCGCCGCGAAACGGAACCCGATTGACCGTTTCCCAGTACCGATGGACCGCCTGTAGCTGGGTGGCGAAGAATTCGATTTTCCCCAATTCCCCTTTGCCCCGATACCGGCCGAGCCGTTGCGCCAATTCATAAAAGCCGTGTCCGGGCAGATTGAGCTCTTGATTAATGACCAACACCGAGAGCAACGGCCGTCCCGCTTCATCTTCTTCTTCGGTGATCCGCCCCAACAGCTGCCCGATATGGCGCGCATCTCCATCCCCCCGAATCCGTTGCTTAAAGTGGCTGGCCACTTGGCTATAGGTGACCGGCTCCGCCCCCATTTGCGCCAGTTGAATCAGATAGTGGCGTAACTCAGTTTGCTTAATTTCGATCATGCCTGACCCTCGCGTGATTCTGGGGGATGGGCCACACGGGGATCGGCCGGTGGGGGATCGAGCACGCTGTCATAGTGGCTGACATTCGGCACGGCGATGGTGCCATCCCCTTTGGGGGCGGGTACGTCAATGGTGGGCAGGGCGGCCATGACGTCATAGATCTCTAAGATCGCTTCTTTGGTGCGGTAGCGGCCGTGGGCCGCGATATCTTTTCGCTTGACGATGGGGAAGGTTTCCATGATGTAGTCGACGTCGTCCCGTGCGATGCCGTAGAGGTGGAAGTAGAGCGCATCGAGCTCCGCCCGTAGCCAAAAGCGCCGCTCCTCATCCCACACAAACGGCGGCCCGTCATACCCTACGTCTTCTGCAAATGCCTGTAAGTCCCATGCGGTGTAACTGAGTTCGAGTATGTAAGTGAGTATGTATTTTTGCAGTATGGATGTGTAACTGTTAGGTGGTAGTGCAGGTAACTGAGCAATAATGAAAAAGCTTGCATTCATTCCTCCAACTTTTTGTCTTGCGACAAAGTCGAAAACAAATGACGAGAGACT
>WTJY01000058.1 GCA_011524645.1 Anaerolineales bacterium
AAAACCCCCTTGGAGGGTAAAAAAATTTTGATGACAACTTGTTCGTGGACCCTGGTGAATTGCCAATGAGGTCAATCGCGTTAAAAAATTTACAATTTACCGTTGCCCATTTGCCATTTACCATTTTTCCCCCCCATCCCCCATGCCTGCACCCAACATCACTGCAACTTTGCCCCGCCTCTCGGGTTTACACAATCGGGCAACAGCCCCAAAGAATAGCTTCAACCAAAAGGAAGGATACAAAACATGAGTACCGCATATCTATTTCCCGGTCAGGGATCACACGCGGTGGGGATGGGCCGAAACGCAGCAGATGCCAGCGGCCGTGCCCGTGATTTATTTGCCCAAGCGGATGATATTTTAGGCTTCGCTCTATCAGACCTCTGCTTTGATGGGCCTTTGGAAACATTAACATCAACCGAAAACCAACAAGTGGCGCTCTATGTGACCAGTTTGGCGACCCTGATGGGGATGGAAGATAGCGACACCGACTATGGCGCACCCGCCTTTGTTGCAGGACATAGTTTGGGGGAATTTTCGGCGCTCACGGCCGCCGGTAGCCTCGATTTCGCGGCTGGCTTACGCTTGGTTCGTCGCCGTGGGGAGCTGATGAAAGAAGCGGGGGAAAAATCTCCCGGTAGCATGGCGGCCGTTTTGGGGCTAGATACGGCCACAGTCGTCGCTGGTTGTAACCAGATTGATGGTATTGTCCAAGTCGCTAACGACAATTGTCCTGGGCAAATTGTGGTATCAGGTGAAAGCTCGGCCGTGGAAGCGGTCTTACCGATCTTGAGCAATATGGGGGCCCGCAAAGTGGTCCCTTTGGCGATCACCATCGCCGCCCATTCGCCACTCATGGGAACCGCCGCAGAAGCGTTTGCGCAAGCGGTGGCGGAAACAGACATCGCCGATCCAACCATACCGGTGATCGGCAACACCACGGCCGCTCCGTTGGTCACAGCGGCCGATATTCGGGCCGAACTGAATGCCCAACTCACCGGCTCGGTCCGCTGGACCGAATCGATGACATATCTGGTCAACCAAGGGGTCGATACCATCGTTGAAGTCGGTTCTGGCGATGTTCTGCAAAAATTAATGAAACGTGTCAATCGCAAAGTTAAACGGGTCGCGTTTAAGTAAAAATAAAAGAAGAGGTAAAACGTAATTATGTTATCAGGTAAAGTAGCAATCGTAACCGGTGGATCACGCGGTTTAGGGCGTGCCATCGTCGAAGAATTGGCCGCTCAAGGGGCTAAAATCGCTGTCAACTACAACAGCAATGCAGAAGCGGCCAATGAAGTGGTTGCTCAAATCGTAGAGAATGGGGGTGAAGCGATCGCGATACAAGCCAATGTAAGCGATTTTGCGCAAGCACAGTCACTGGCGAAAGCGACCAAAGACGCATTCGGCCAAATCGATATTTTGGTCAACAATGCAGGGATCACCCGTGATACCTTGATCATGCGTATGAAGGAAGACCAATGGGACGATGTGTTGGATATTAACTTAAAAAGTGTGTTCAACTGTAGCAAGGCGGTTGCTCGGCCGATGCTTCGTGCCAAAAATGGGGGGCGTATTATCAATATCTCTTCCGTGTCTGGAATTGTCGGTTTGCCGGGACAAACCAACTACTCCGCATCGAAAGCGGGAATGATCGGGTTTACTAAAGCACTCGCAAAAGAGTTGGGTGATCGTCAAATTACGGTTAATGCGGTCGCGCCCGGCTTCTTTCCGACCGATCTAACTTCGACATTGCCAGAAGATCTACAAAAATGGATATTGGAAAACACCCCACTCGGCCGGATGGGGAATTCACAAGAAGTTGCTTATGCGGTTTCATTTCTCGCGTCTGATCGTGCGGCATTTATCACCGGTGAAGTTATACGGGTAGATGGCGGCTTGGCGATGTAAACCGTGCGATTGGCTCAAATCGATTGAAACATAGCATTGCATTTTGTACAAACTATTGACAGAAAAATTGTGCAAACTATACTAATGCCATGTTTTTTATAGCGAGTAACTTAGCTCAATCCCCCAATCAATTTCAAATAAAAGTGCATGTTTTTTATTCACCCTAAAACATGCGCTTTTTTTATTTCTAACTCATCAATGCATCGTCTCAGAAATCTTATGAATTTTTACAATTCGTCTGTTTTGCCCCCCTCTCCCATTGGGAGAGGGGCTGGGGGAGAGGGAAATTTATAAAATCGACCTCCCCCAACCCCTCCTCATAGGAGAGCAGGGAAACGGTAGATTACTTTTGAGACGATGCAAGCAACGCAGATCACAACAAAATTGGAGATCATCTAATGGATTACGCATTAATTGGCAAAATTGAAAAATCGAAGATATACGCGGCCGAACAGCAGGAACGAATTCGTTTTGAGCATTTTGCAGTGCAGCTCACTGGCGAAAATGGGGCGACCCACGCCGTAGGCTATAAAGATGGGCAATGGTCTTGTGATTGCACATTTTTTGAAAAGCGGGGTTTTTGTAGCCATACGATGGCGATGGAGCGCATATTGGGTTCGATGTTGACAGAGGAAACGGCCGAAGCGATCGCTTAAGGCTTTATTTTAGCGAACGGGGAGCCTATCAACGCCTATCGCTATCCCGATCAGTGGTATCAATCTCATCACCATAAGAAAAAACCGCTTGCACGGCCGTTTCTGGTGCCGTATCTAAACGCCAATATAGCTTGGCCGCTTTGTTGACATGGTAGCGGTGGGTAATGAGCTGGCTCGGTTTGATCTGGCGGATCATGGCCCATGCTTGGTCGAAGCGGCGGGCTTTTGTCCAACGGCCGCACCACTGAGGGTGTAGGTGGCTCACTTGGCTGCTGATGAGCTGTAAATGTTGGCGATGAAATTTGCCGCCGAGGTTTAAGGCGGCTGTTTTTTGTCCATACCATGACCCGACTACGATCCGGCCGCTAAACACCGCCCGATCGATTGCCGTGTTGAGCGCCACCGGATTGCCTGATAGCTCGTAACTTAAATCGGCGTACGGGTGCTGTGCTGTGATCCCATTGGGTTCAAGACTCTGACTTGCGCCTAGCATCTTCGACCAATGGCGGCGCAGTGGATAGCCATCGACGGAGATGAGTTGACCGAGTGGAAATCGGGCTAAGATGGCGGTCGTGAGTAGCCCGACAATTCCTTGACCAAACAGATAGACGTTTTCTCCGATGACAGGACGGCCGTCCATGACCATCGATACGGCCGTTTCCATATTGGGGAGAAAAACGGCATCATCGGCCGAAACCCCCTCGGGGACCGGCAGCACCCCATCAGGAGGCACACAAAAATGGGATTGGTGGGGCTGAAAGGCGAAGACCAAACGCCCTCCCCATTCTTGGTCATCGACGGCTGAACCACAGCCTATGACTCGGCCGACCGCTGCATAGCCATATTTACTGGGGTACGGTTCTTTTTGCTCGGCCAAAGCTTCGATGGTGTCATCCAATGCGAACTCTGTCGGCATGAGTCCGCTATACAGTAAGAGCTCTGTGCCGGCACTTACCGCCGATACAACCGCTTCGACCAAAATTTCGTTGGCCGACGGGCTAGGTATCGCTTCTTCCCGTACCTCAATAGCGTGGGGGGCGGTGAAATAGACCGTTTTTCGTTTGCGGGTGGCATCACTCATGATTAAATCACAGCGGTTTCATTGATTTTGATCGAACCCCATAAAATAATGTCTTCTTCAAGGCGCATCTGTTGGGGATTGTCCAGGATCGGGGTGCTTTGCAAAGGAACGCCGTTGACGACATGGTACCCACCCATAAAGCGTGGTGAGACGGTGATGACCGCTTGATCGATCAAATCGGCCGTCAAAAAGCTTTGGATCACAAACGCCCCACCTTCAACCATGAGGCTGTGGATATCCTGTGCATAAATCGCATCAAGCGCGTGGGTCAAAGACAATTTGTGTGGTGCGGTACAAGGGATGCGAATCACCGTTGCGCCCATTCCGGTTAGCAATGCTTCTTTATCTTGCGGTGCTTCTTTGCTGGTTAAGATAATCGGGCTCCGGCCGTTTTGGAGCAAGCGCGCGGTTAAAGGAATACGCAAACAGCTATCAAGCACGATTGGGGTCGGATCTGCCCCTTCTACGAGGCGAACGGTAAGGCGTGGATTGTCGCTGAGGACCGTATTGATACCCACTAAAATCCCTTGATGAGCGGCCCGTAATTCATGGGTTAACTTGAGCGAAGCATGACCACTAATAATCGTCGGGCGTCCCTGCTGACTGGTAATTGCACCATCTAAGGTTTGGGCATAGCTGAGGGTGACAGACGGTCGTTTGCCTTGATTTTTGCGCTGTGTTGCGCTGTGGATAAATGGCATGGGGGAATCGGTCGGCCGCCCTTTTGCAAGGGCCGGAATTGTTGGCAAATTGAGCAAATGGCGCATCCGCTCAATTTTTGTTTGCAGATAGGCGGCATTGTCAGAAACTAAGTTTTGCGCGATCGAGGGGACACGGCCGGTGACATGAATTCCCAACGCTTCTAAACCTTCAATTTTGGCCGGATTATTGGTGATGAGACGAATCGATTTAATGCCGAGATCTTGTAACATCTCGGCCCCGACGGTGTAATCTCGCTCATCGGCCCCGTGACCTAATATCAAATTAGCATCAAGGGTATCGTATCCTTCATCCTGTAGGTTATACGCTTTTAATTTCTCTGCTAACCCGATTCCACGCCCTTCTTGGCGTAAATATAAAATAACACCACTTTCTTCCTGAGCGATCGCCGCAATGCCTCGCTGTAGTTGCTCTCCACAGTCACAACGAAGGGAACCCAAGACATCACCTGTAAAGCATTCTGAATGAATACGAACCAAGACATCGTCACGGCCGTAAACATCTCCATAAATCAAAGCCATATGCTCTTTGGTATCATGGCTATTTTCATATAAGGCGAGCTGAAACTCACCGACATCGGTCGGGATACGTGCCGATACCAGTTGAGTTGCTTGCGGCGAGCTGGTTTGAGATTTGGCTAACATCGTTTTTCTCCAATTTGCAGGTTGTTCGAATCGTCAAAGGTGGCGATAGGTTATTAAGAAGTAGGGTGTATTTTTATTTTGTTTGTATCAGTATTACACAAACACCGCCGTTATTTTAGGTTTTGTGCATATTTTGCCTATGTTTTGTTGAGGAAAGCGACTCTGTTTTTACATCATACGCAATTTCCTCGTGAAGATTCAAGCCTCATTCGATCAAATTTGCGGACCACTGGCCAAACCTTTTGATTTGCGCGACTTTGTTGGCTGGGTGGGGTTGATACTTTTGGTGTGTAAGATATTCATCTCTACATCAAAACGGCCGTGTTGAGCAGCCAGCAATTACAGGACAATATTTCATGACAATTCTTTCATTCATCGCTCGCATCATTTTACGACTTGGCGGTTGGACCTTGGTCGGCGACGTACCAAATGACACGCCAAAATTCGTTTTTACGGCCGCCCCCCATACCGCGCTTGTTGATGGGCTTTTGATGGTTATTTTCGCCTTTGCCAGAGGGTTCCGTATTCAATACTTGGTTAAGGATGGGTTTTATAAATTTCCCCTACGCTTCCTCATCGATTGGAGCGGGGGCATTCCGGTTGATCGGAGCACAAGCAATAATGTTGTGGACCAGATGGTGGCCCATTTTAACGCGACCGATTCGATGATTTTGGGTATTTCACCAGAGGGCACACGGCCGTATCGCCCTAAAATCCGCACAGGCTTTTACCATATCGCCCTTGGTGCAGGGGTCCCTGTCGTCTGTGGCTTTCTCGACTTTAAGACGCGGCGAGTCGGTATTGGCGATACGATTCATTTAACCGGTGATATTCACAAAGATATTCAGCGGATCGCGTCTTTCTATAAAGATATGGAAGGGAAATATCCCGAAAATTTCAATCGGGATTTTACGATTTAAGCGAAACGTAAAAAAATCCAAATCAAGCGGGGCTTTGATGCAAACGCAAATTAAGATAACAGACAACAACGAACAATTAACAATCTTAGTTGCAAATGCATCCAACGCTTACTTCCTATGGCGCATCAATAAAAACGATTTAAAACCAATACCTTCGCCAATGTGAATCGTCTGATTGGATTTGCTCCCCTCCTATGAGGAGGGGTTGGGGGAGGTAGATTA
>WTJY01000371.1 GCA_011524645.1 Anaerolineales bacterium
AAAAGAAAACATAATAGATGGAGCCCGCTTTATTCAATTTACATTCGCTAAGATGATGGGGTAATGGTGATGAATATGGGGATCGATCAGTTTCAAACGGCCGTTTTTTATGAACTTGATGTTCAAACTTTTTGTGATGGGGATGGGGATGGTCAAGGGGATTTTACTGGGCTTACAAGCAAACTCGACTATATCTGCTCCTTGGGGATCGATGTCTTGCTGTTACTTTCTTGGGACAGTGCTGGCTTCGATAGATTTGTGGAGGCCGCACACCAGAACCGATTAAAAGTTGTGGTGACGGAGCGCATACAATCGGCCGATTTAGAACGTCCTGCGTCCTTGCTCGCCCGCATAAGCGGCTGTTTTGAACAAGGCACCGATGGGATTCGTCTTGATTTGCAGACCCATCAAATAGATGCGTCGGCCGTATCTTCTACCCTACAACGGATTCGAAAATCGATTGATGCTCAATACCCCGACCGAATTTTGCTGGTCGATATCGATGTGCCGTTAAACAGATACACATCATATGTCGGTCAAGGGCAAGGGGGGCATCTCTGCTTTAATTTTCCCCTGATGACCCGCTTGTATGTGGCACTTAAGCAAGAAAATGTGATGCCGATTCGCGATCTTTTAGACGAAATGCCGGATATGCCAGCGGGGTCTCAATGGCTGACCTTTCTGCGGAACCACCATGATCTGTCACTCGACACCTTGACCGATGTTGAAAGCGCTTGGTTGCGTGAACAATATGGGCCAGAGCCAGAAATGAATTCAGCGCGTGGTATTCGCCGCCGCTTGTCCCCTCTTTTGGAAGGACATAAAGGGAAATGGCTTATCCTAAACGGGATCTTATGCTCGTTAATAGGCACGCCCGCTATCTACTATGGTGACGAGATCGGTATGGGAGACAATATCGCTTTGGAAAATCCCGGCCGGACCCCGATGCAATGGGATGATCGTTTAAATGGCGGTTTTACCACGGCCGCACAACTGGCACGGCCGGTAAACGACGATTTCTCTTATGGCTACACCCTCGTCAATGTAGAGACCCAAGAAGGACAGCCCGCTTCTTATCTCGAAGCGACCCGCTTTTTGCTGAAAGTCCGCAAGGCCCATCTAGAATTGCAACTGGGATCATTAGAATTGTTAGATATGGCCAGTCGAGCCGTTTTGGGTTACTGGCGCAAATCGGGGGATGAATGGACGCTTTGTCTCTATAATTTTAGCTCTGAGGTGCAATCTGTTTCACTTTACTTTGAAGAGCTACGTGGCCAAGGAAAGCTGATCGATTTATTCCATGAAGGGCGAACATGGTCTCTCAATGATATGGTGCCACCTGTTTTGAAAATGCGGCCGTTTGCCAGCCATTGGATTTATGTGAAGCGCGCTTAGAGACAGAGAAGAGAGACAGAGAAGAGAGATAGGAAAGAGAGATGAGATTAAGAATACTATTTTTGCTACTGATTTGTATGATTGTTGTAGGGTGTGAACCGGCCGTTGCCGAGCGATCACCGGAAATGGCGGCTGTATTAGATTTAGCTGGTGATGCTGCCAATGGAGAGGCCTTGTTTAATAAAGATAGCCATGGGAGTGCTCTGCTACCTTCTTGTGTGTTGTGCCATTCGCTTGAAGAGGGGACACGGCTAGCTGGACCATCTTTGGCAGGGGTGAGCGGCCGTGCGGCCACTACCATCGAGGGGGAATCGGCCGAAGTCTATCTCTATAATTCGATCATTGATCCGAACACTTATATCGTGGACAGCTTTAATGGTGGGGTTATGTCCGGCCAATATGCGGATGCATTAACAGATCAAGAGATCGCCGATTTAATCGCCTATTTGCAAACCCTGAAATAATCGCAAGAGCTAAATACATATGATATCACAACCCCCTTTAAGCTATTTTAGGCCGTAGGCCGTTGCTTTCACCGTGGGATTTGTCCCACTGGCGGGTGATGTGTCCTGTAAAGATGAATGGGCTACCTGTGTGAATTTGACAGCCATCTGTTACACCGTTACAATCTTATACATAATTTAATTATGTATAAGATAGATAGGTAAAAACAAAGGTGTGCTATGTCATTTCGAGATCAAATTCGCAAGGGGAGCACAGAAACATTGATTTTGCTTTTGCTTTCGGCCGAACCGATGTATGGCTATCAGATTAGCCAAGAATTGGCGAGCAAGAGCGATGGGTATTTCGACATTAAAGAGGGGCTTCTGTACCCGACCCTACATCGAATGCAACAAGACGGTCTGTTGACCAGCGAATGGCGTCAGGCTGGTGGCAAGCGCCGCCGCAAATATTACGCGATCACCCCTGAGGGAAAGGGGATTTTGGGTGAACAAACGGCCGAGTGGGGGCGTTTTATGAACCAACTGCAATCTTTGATCGACAAAAACCAAACGGCCGAAGGCGGAGCGTAGCCCAATGATGACAATCGAACGTGTTTTAGATGCGATTCGCCAAGAGCTTCAAGTGAGCACCGAAACAGAGTTGGAGCTACTCGAAGAAATTCGCGGCCATTTAGAGGATGCGGTTGACGACGCGCGAGCCAAAGGGGCCGATGAACAGATCGCCTTATTAAAAGTCGCAGAACGATTTGGTGCGACCGAAGTGGGGCAAGCATTACAAGCGGTTCACGCCCCGTGGGAATCGACCGACGCGATTATGGCCTGTTTCATACCGGTTCTAACCACACTCGTTTTGCGCTGGCTGGCATTCGCCCCTGAAGGCACCACCTTGGGTTGGCAGATGTGGCTATTACGGCCCGCTTTTTGGCTGGTCGCGGCCGTTTTACTCATTATTCCCCTCATTCAATTCCATCGTTGGCGTTACACCGTCATCAGTTGGAGCTTCTTTTGGACGGTAACCGTTCTCTTTATCGCACTACCCAATATTCAAAATTGGTAACTATTGGAGAAACAACAT
The DNA here is from genome assembly GCA_011524645.1 of Anaerolineales bacterium. Lineage (GTDB taxonomy): Bacteria > Chloroflexota > Anaerolineae > Promineifilales > Promineifilaceae > WTJY01. The sequence continues at coordinate 2,935 of WTJY01000371.1, forward strand.
GCAACAAGCACAAGAAAAACCTGCGGCCCGCCGTAGAACACAAGATTTGGCGGTGATTGAAACGATTTTGCGTAACCGCTACTATTTTTTCAAAGAGATCAAGGACGGGGTCGATCTACCCGGTAAAATGCGGGCGATGCTCCTGTCTAGTATCGCCTTTTTCGCTTTATACGGGGCGGTGCTCGGCTCAACCCATAGCCTGTGGCAGGCTTTGAGTTCGGCCGTCAAGCTTCCGATTATGTTTTTGGCGACGTTGTTTATTTGCGCACCCACCCTCTACTTTTTCAACGTGCTATTTGGGGCTCGCCAGAGCTTAACCCAAAATGTCGCTTTAATCTTGACCGCGATTACGGTCACGGCCGTTTTGTTACTCAGCTTCGCCCCGATCACCCTCTTTTTCTTGCTGACAACCAGCCAATATCAATTCTTTAAGTTATTAAATGTCGCCATTTTTGCTATTTCGGGTGGCATGGGGGTCTATTTCCTGTGGCAAGGGATGGGAATTGTCGCCGACGATGCGGATGGTGTGGGGGGACGACGCTTTATTTTAAGGATGTGGATGTTCCTTTATGCATTTGTGGGCAGCCAATTGGCATGGACGATCCGGCCGTTTATCGGTGCCCCCAGCATGGAGTTTGAGCTATTTCGTCAGCTCGGTGGCAATTTTTACACCAATATTTTCGCCAGCTTCGGGGAAATCTTTGGTTTTTTCATCGTCGGTTAACCAGTTCAATTAATGAAAGCGAGGTCAATCAGAAATGGCGGATAAATCAACGACTGATCAGATTTTAGATTTGCTCTTAGATGCATTGCAGGAACGACAAACCGCACGAACTAAAAGTGAGCAAAGCCTAAATTGGGGCGATGATGTTATTGAGGATGAGGATGAGTTCTCTGACACGCAGCCGACCTATGTGACGGAAGATGCGTTTACGGCTGGGGAAATCGCAGAAGAATCGGATACGATCACAATTATGGGGGAATCTTCGCCGATTGATGAGGAGTCGGAAAAAGATGATCGACCGGCCGAACCACCCCCACTCCAAGAGCGAATCCATTTAGAGCGGCTATTGGTCCGCATGGTTGCGGCCACGGCGCTGCTTTTACTCCTAATCAATATTCCTATCAATCGGCACGGCACCGCGCTGGCTCGCGCCATGCCGGACCAATCTGCGATGATTATTCGGGATGGTCTTTTGCTCAAAGGAGACGGCCCCAAGGTCTATGTGCTACAAGATAATCAACGGCGTTGGATTACATCCCTGACCGCCTTTGAATCTTTCGGCTATCGCTGGGAAAATGTTCACGAAGTAGAGGATCAATTTTTGAATCAGTTTCCAGAAGGAGATCCGATCTATTTGTTGCTAAAATGTGAAGCAAGCCCCCATGTGTATGCGCTGGAAGGGGATGGGAAGCGGTGGATCAAAGATATTCCGACGTTCCAAAAGATGGGGTTTGTCTGGCAAGATATCCAAATGGTGCCCTGTGATTACCTGCGTAATCTGGCCGATGGCATCCCGTTTCCGGCCGATGCTGGGGAACCACCCCAACCATAATGTAATCCTGAAGCTGTGTTGTGGACCGGTTTTCTTATACGTCTTGCATTGCATGAATATAAGTCAATCGGTCCGCTTTTTTTACGTGATTAGGCAAATTGGTCCACTTTTGTCATATTCTCGATTACGTGAATAAAAAATGAAATTCCTCTAATCTACACAACTTCTCCATAAAAATGACGTATCCTGTATATGTGTTATAAAGAACATTTAGTCTAATGTGTGGTTTGGGTAACATGAATCGAAAGGTTTGTGTGCCACAATTATGATAACTGAAGGAAACCAAACAGCGTTAAAAACATAAATATAGGAGGTGTTTATGTCCAAGATTACATCAGCTGCGTATCAAATTCCGGCACAGGGCCGGTCTATGACGGAAATTAGTGGTCAAATCGCTGCCGTCGCCAATCAATTGGAAAGTCAAGCCGGATTTCTGTTTTATCGACTATTGAAACCGGTCGCCCCTGATGATCCCTATACGATGCTCACCTTCTGGCAATCTCGTCGCCACCATCGTATTGCGACACAAAGTGTGGTGGGGAATTAGATTTCTCATCTGCACAATTCTTCAAAAACAAAACGGCCGAAAGGCCGTTTTTTAATTTTAAACACTGTCGAATCAAACAGCTTTCACGTCATTTGAACGTCTGGTTAATGGAGGATACACGCCACTTTTTTGTACGATACCGCCACACAAAATGCTAAACCAAAGAAGGAATTGTAGTATGAAGAAGTTTTTCCTCTCCCCTTTATCCCTCCCTGTGATCGCTAGCCTATTACTCATTACATTATTAATAACTACAACCCAAACCTCTGCCCCCGTTGCGGCCGAGTCGCAAGCCAGCTATGCGGTGTATTTACCAATGATGTCGAAACCGGTTGAGCCGCTACAAGAATTTCGTGGCCTATGGGTTTCCCGCTTCGATTGGACCACCTTTGCTGGGGCGGAGCCGGAAAAAATCGATGAAGTTGTCGAGAATGCGGCTGCGGCCGGTTTTAATGTGATCTTTTTTCAAGTCCGTGGCGAAGCGGATGCCTTTTATACCCCCGGGTTAGAACCGTGGTCGCGTCGTTTGACCGGCACGCTGGGGCAAGACCCCGGTTGGGACCCCTTGGCCCGTTTAATTGAAAAAGCGCATGCGGCCAATATCGAAGTGCATGCCTATGTGAATGTCTATCCGATTTGGGCGGGCTGTACCCCACCACCGGCCGATACATCTCCCCAGCACGTATACCACACTTTATATGAAGCGCATGGCACAACTGATGGCAAACTGAACGGCTTGCAATGGACCAGTGGGGGAGATGTGTTCTGTGCCGCTTATCAGCGTGCAACCCCTTCTTCAATCGTTTATGATGACCATTTTCTAGCGGTGCTAAGAGATCTTGTGACCCGTTACGAAGTCGATGGGATTCATCTTGATCATATTCGGACTGAGCGAGGAGGTACGTTTGATCCGGTCAGTTCGGCGCAGTACGATAACAACTATACCTATAGCGATTGGTTGCGTCGTCAGGTTAATGGAACAGTCTATAAAGTGTATACAGAGATTTTGCCTCTGCGCGAAGGGCTGTGGCTATCGGCGGCCGTGTGGCCGATCTATGTGGATTACTGGGGCTGGGGATATAACCAAGGGTATCATGACTATCATCAAGACTCGAAGTCATGGTTGGCGGATGGCTATATCGATAGCATTTCTCCCATGATTTATCCAGCGACTTTTAATTGTCCTGACAATAGTGTGTGGAATCAGAGTCGTTGGCAGACTTTGGCGCAGGATTTTCAAGCGGGAAATAGTGGCCGTTATGTGATTCCGGGGATTGCGACCGGCTATTGCTCATTTGATGAGATCGAAGCGCGGATCGAAATGGCGCGGTCGGCCGGAACGGCCGGACATGCCCTCTTTTCTTACGGTGGTCTGTATGACAACGGGTATTTTGATGATTTGGCGAACGGGCCGTATAGTGAACCGGCCGTGGTTCCCGAAGTAACTTGGCACGATTAGGCATTTCGCGATAATTGGCTCGTCACCGCTTGCGGCGGCTCGTAAAATAAAAAGATCGGTTTCGGCTGGCACGTGCCAGCTGAAACCGATCTTTTTGCAATGTCAGGTTGGCTACTTATCTTAGTCGTTTATCTTGGCCCCGTGATTGCCGATTAAAATGATCTTGGCTCTTTATGCGTTTCAAGGCGCTGCAGATTCAAGCGGTTTTGCTCCTCTCTCCCTTGAGGGAGAGGGGCTAGGGGAGAGGGGAAATTCTTTAAAATTCCATCTCCCCCCCCCTCATAGGAGGAGAGAAAGACAACTAGGTTTTTATGTCAATCTCCTTGGTTTCCGTTAAGAACCACGATCTTTTTACAATAGTGGTGGGGGGATAAGGGCGATTGCTATTGTACTGTAATTTATGAGGTGATTTACTGGCAATTTCGGTGGCTCTTCGTAAATTCTGTGGGGCTGACATGTGCTAAAACCGTCTATCATAACATTGTGTTGGTGAAACAAATGTACGTTTGTGAATTATTGGACAAACGACCCTAAGTGAGCTACCATACCGACAAATTAGCGTACCATGATTGCGCCTTTTGCGTTTCATCAATACGGTACACTTTCCCAACTGTTTGTCTTAAAAATAAGATAGTTCCACATGTAGAGGGTCAGCGCAATCCGCTTTTTCAACTAAATGACCCCCCACATGTATTCATTAATACTTAAATTTACTTTGCTGGTGCTGTTTTTCAGGAAAGCATAAGTGGCTTTCCACTTGTTCCTTATTTATAAGCGCCACATAGAGAGAATGTAAATCCGCTAGGAGGTTTTTCATGGGTGTTGCCCCCTCATTCGAAAACATGGCAGATAGCTTTCTGCAACAAATTAATGCTTTTGAGACCACAACTGCAGTTCGCAGTGTCGGGACTGTAAGTTCAGTTTACGACGGTATCGTTTTGGCGACCGGTTTGACCGATGTTACCGCAAATGAGCTTGTTGAGTTCCCGAATGGCACTCGTGGTATTGCGTTGAACTTGGACATTGAAGAAGTCGGTATCGCGGTCATGGGTGACTATGCAGGTATCGATACCGGTGACGAAGTTCGCGCTTTAGGTGTTGTTGCTTCTGTTCCGGTTGGTGATGCGATGATCGGCCGTGTGGTTGATGCGTTGGGTGCTCCCATCGATGGCAAAGGTGCTGTCGCAACTGATTTGGTTGTTCCAATTGAACGGATCGCGGCCGGTATCATCGAACGCAAGGAAGTTGATACCCCGTTGATGACCGGTATTATCGCCATTGACGCGATGACCCCCGTCGGCCGTGGTCAACGTGAGTTGATTATTGGTGACCGCCAAACCGGGAAAACCGCGATCGCGCTCGACACCATTCTGAACCAAAAAGGTCAAGGCGTGATTTGTATCTACGTTGCGATCGGTCAGCGTGCTGGTCAGGTTGCTCAGGTTGTTCGTGCGCTTGAAGAAAACGGCGCGATGGATTACTCAATTGTTGTGGCGGCAACCGCTTCTGCGCCTGCGCCAATGCAATATTTTGCACCTTACGCCGGTTGTGCGATCGGTGAATACTTCATGGACAAAGGGCAACATGCTCTTGTGATCTATGACGACTTGTCAAAACAATCTTGGTCATATCGCGAATTGTCCTTGATTTTGCGTCGTCCTCCCGGCCGTGAAGCGTATCCTGGGGACATCTTCTCTGTTCACAGTCGCTTGCTCGAACGTGCGGTTCGCTTGCGTGATGAATGGGTTGTTGTTGAAAAAGGAACCGAAGTTACCAAAGAAAATGCGGCCGAAGTTAATGCGGCTGACTCAATCATGTTCGGTAACGATGACGGTCACAAAGTAAAAGAAGCTTTGGCTGCTTTGAAAGAAGCTGGCAAAAATCCAGACGATTACGAAGTGGTACAAGTTCCTGGCTCTGGTGGTTCATTGACCGCTTTGCCAGTTATCGAGACCTTGTTGGGTGACGTTTCTGCATATATCCCCACCAATGTGATCTCTATTACCGACGGTCAGATTTTCTTGGAACAAGACTTGTTCGCTTCTGGTCAGTTGCCCGCGATTTCAACCGGTATCTCTGTAAGCCGTGTTGGTAGTAGCGCGCAGTACAAAGCGATGAAGCAAGTTGCTGGCGGTTTGAAATCTGACTTGGCTCAGTACCGTGAATTGGCTGCGTTCGCGTTGTTCAGCTCTGACTTAGACGCGGCGACCCGCCGTCAGTTGGATCGTGGTGAACGCTTGATGGAAATCCTCAAGCAAGACCAATACGCACCCTATTCATTGTCTCACCAAGTTTTCATCATCTACTCTGGTACTCGCGGTCACTTAGACGAAGTGCCTGTTGAGGATATTAAACGTTGGATTCCTGCGTTCTTGCGCTACATGGACACCGCTCACTCTCAAGTCGGGCAATCTATCGAAGATCGTAAACGCTTGACCGATGAAAGTGAAGACAGCTTGAAACAAGCGATCTCAGACTTCAACGCAACCTTCAGCTAAGTAGCTAACTAGCAGATTGATGATTGGGATAAGTGCTAGTTGATTCTATAGTTCTGTGGCTTGGTCGGGAGACCGGCCGCAGAGTATGAAAACGAATCGAAAGCGATCTAAATCACTAATCACTAATCACTAACCACTAAGATATGGCTACAGAAAGAGAACTCAAAAATCGTATTAAAAGTGTTAAGAGCACATCGCAAATTACCAGCGCTCTGGCTGCGATTTCCGCTTCAAAAGCGAATCGCGCCCAAGCCCGGGTTCAATATACTCGTGCGTATGCGGCCAAAGCGATGGAAATCTTGAACAACTTGGCGGGTAGTGCGGCTGCGGCCGCTCACCCGATGTTGGTGACCCGCGATGAAATCAAAAAGATCGCTGTGATTTTGATCACTGGCGACCGTGGTTTGGCGGGGCCATACAACACAGACATGGTTCGGTTGGCGGAAAACTTCACCGATGCGATCAAAAAAGACAACCCAGATGCGGAAATCGGTTTTATTACGATTGGCAAGAAAGGGTTGGAAGGGATGGTTCGTCGTGGATTCGAAGTGATCGCTTCATTTGAAAACTTGCCAGATCCACCATCTGTTCTTGATATTACCCCGATCGCTCAAGTCGCTGTGAACGATTACTTGGATGGCAAAGTTGACCAAGTATTCATCGCATTCACCAACTTTATCAATATGGTGAGCCGCGAAGCGAGCATTAAACAATTATTGCCGATGAAAACATCTGATTTTAGCAATAGCGCGATGGAAGTTTTCTTTGGCAAAATGGATGAAGATGTAGAAGATGGGGCTTCAAAGGATTATTCCTATGAGCCAGCGGCCGAGCTTTTGCTAGATGCGATTGTTCCTCGGTTTGTCGATCTACAGCTTTATCAAACCTTGCTTGAATCATTGGCTAGTGAACATAGCTCACGCTATGTAGCCATGAACAATGCAACCGATAACGCGAAAGCATTAATTGATGATTTAACTTTAGCCCGTAACAAAGCCCGTCAAAGCGCCATCACGGCCGAGATTCTTGATATCGCCGGCGGTGCGGAAGCGTTGAGCGGGTAGAACCGGATACGGAGGACAAATGTCAACAGGTAAAGTAGCCGCGATTCGCGGCGTTGTATTAGACGTAGAATTTCCAGAAGGGGACACACCCGAAGTATTTGAAGCGTTGCATATCGCACGTGATGGGCAAACCCCACTTGTATTGGAAGTGCAACAGCATTTGGGTAGCGGTATGGTTCGCACCGTTGCTATGGACGGTACTGACGGCCTTGGTCGCGGAACTGTAGTAACCGGTACCGGTTCTCCAATTAAAGTTCCTGTAGGGGATACGACCCTCGGCCGTGTATTCAACGTTGTTGGAGAAGCGATCGACGGTAAACCAACCCCTGGTGCAGACAACTATTACGCGATTCACCGCGAAGCACCGGAATTTAGTGAGCAATCAACCGAAACCCAAACCTTTGAAACCGGAATGAAAGTAATCGACTTGCTCGCTCCCTTCATTCGTGGTGGTAAAACCGGTATCTATGGTGGTGCTGGTGTAGGTAAAACGGTAACCATCGCTGAATTGATTCGCTCAATTGCGACCGAGCACTCTGGTGTATCTGTATTTGCTGGTGTGGGGGAACGTACCCGTGAAGGGACCGACTTCTATTACGAAATGCAAGAATATGGTGTAATGGATTCGGTTGTGATGGTATTCGGCCAGATGAACGAACCACCCGGTGTACGTTTGCGCGTGGCCTTGACCGGCTTGAGTATGGCGGAATATTTCCGTGACCAAGGGATGGACGTTTTGTTGTTCATCGACAACATTTTCCGCTACGTTTTGGCTGGTGCGGAAATGTCGGCGCTTCTCGGCCGTATGCCATCTGCGGTAGGTTACCAACCGACCTTGGCGGCGGAAATGGGGCAATTACAAGAACGTATTACCTCAACCCGTACCGGTTCGATCACCTCGATGCAAGCGGTTTACGTCCCTGCGGACGACTATTCTGACCCTGCTCCGGTAGCGACCTTTGCTCACTTAGACGCGATCTTGACCTTGTCTCGTAACGTGTTCGCCAAAGGTATCTTCCCGGCTGTCGATCCGTTGTCATCTTCAAGCCGTGCGTTGCAACCAGACATCGTTGGTGAAGCTCACTACAATACCGCTCGTGAAGTTAAACAAATTTTGCAACGTTATAAAGACTTGCAAGATATTATCGCGATCTTGGGTATTGACGAATTGAGTGAAGACGACAAGATGTTGGTCGCTCGTGCCCGTAAAATTGAAAAATTCTTGGGTCAACCGATGTATGTTGCTGAAAAATTTCACGGTTTGAAAGGTGCTTACGTACCGATCCGTGAAACAGTAGCTGACTTCCGCGAAATCCTTGACGGAAACTGCGACGACATGCCAGAACAAGCCTTCTACATGGTCGGTAACTTGGCTTCTGCCCGTGCAAAAGCTGAAGAAATGATGCAAGAAGGGTAGATCTCCGTGATTGGTGATTGGGGAGCTTGGTTCTACGGTTCTGTGGCTCGGTCGGGAGACCGGCCATAGATTCTAGAAACTCTAGATGACCTAATCACTAACAACTAACCACTAACTATGACTATTCGTTGTGAAATTGTTACCCAAGAGCGCTTGGTTTACGAAAAAGATGTAGACAGCATCAATATCCCTGGTGTTGAAGGGCGTATGGGTATTTTGCCGAATCACTCCCCTCTATTGACCGTGTTGGACTTTGGTGAAGTTATCACGCGGGTTAATGGCGAGGAAGAGTATTTCGCTATCGGTGGGGGTATCGCAGAGGTACAACCCGATAAAGTCATCATTTTGGCTGATTCGGCCGAACATGCGGAAGAAATTGATGAAGAGCTTGCGGCCGCGGCCCGCCAACGTGCTGAACAAGCGATGGAAGAAGGGGTCGAAGAAGATCCTGCCGTCTACGAAAAGATTCAAGCTTCATTGCGCTTTGCCCAATTGAGTTTGGATGTTAGCCGTCGTCGTAAACGTCGTCGTAATAGCGCGATTCCTGATTTGTCGAATACAACAGGATCGTAAAAATGGGGGCTTCGGCCCTCACCTATTCTAGACCTAGTGCTTAGGTCTTGCTACCTTAGCCCGATTTTGTCGGGCTTTTTTTTTCTTAGTGCCAAGTAAGTTATTGGCTCGCAACCTGAGGATGTCCTACAATCGCCCTCTTTTTAACCCTTAATCCTGTAGGTTTGTCAATTGGATAGACTGTGGGTAGGACGGTCGGTTGATACAAGGTTCTGCTAGGCTGGAATGACAATCTCCGACCGCCACAATCCTTACGTGTCTATTCTTTCCCCTGATAAGAGGGGGGAAAAACCGAAAAATTTGCTTCATCAAGCAGTAGTCACTCTATAAATATCATGGCTTTTCTTCAATCTGAAATTGCAATCGATTTAGGCACAGTCAATGTGCTGGTACATGTCCAAGGAAAAGGTGTTCTCGTTCAAGAGCCCTCAGTTGTCGCGATCAAAGAAGATCGGAACCAGCTAAAAATGGTCGAGGTCGGCCGTGCTGCTAGGGACATGTACGGCCGTACATCTGAACAAATTGAAGTAATGCGTCCTCTTCGTGAAGGGGTGATTGCGGATTATTTTGTGACAGAGCGGTTGTTGAATCACTTTATCAATAAAGTTAAACCTCGGTTTAGTTTGCGGCCGATTGTGATGATTAGTGTCCCGTATGGGGTGACTAGTGTTGAGCGCCGTGCGGTAGAAGAAGCGGGGCGTTCGGCCGGTGCGGGGATTGTGCGTACGATTCCTCAACCATTCGCTTCCGCTGTTGGGGCTGGGCTGCCGATCGGTACGCCAACCGGCAATATGGTGGTTGATCTCGGTGGTGGATCGACTGAAGCGGCCGTTGTCTCGGTTAATGATATTGTGTGTGCCGAATCTGTGCGGGTGGCTGGCGTGCATCTGGACGATGCGATTATCCAATATATTCGTCGTAAATATAATTTGGTGATTGGGGAGCCCACAGCTGAAGCGGTTAAAATCAAGCTCGGTTCTGCGCTTGAGCCGACCGATCGGGAAGAGATGAGCATTCAAGGGCGAGACTTAGTCACCGGTCTGCCTAAAACGATCTCTGTGACCTCTGGTGAGGTTCACGAAGCACTGGTGGAGCCTCTTGGTGCGATTGTCAATGTGGTGCGCTCTTTGCTGTCTAAAACACCGCCGGAACTAGCGGCCGATATTATTGATCGAGGGATCGCCCTGACCGGCGGAACCGCGTTGTTGCGCGAACTGGACACTCTTTTGACTAATCAAATCGGTGTGCCCGCTTATGTGGCAGATAATCCGTTGTCGTGTACGGTGTTGGGTGCCGGCCGTGCTCTAGCTGACTGGGAAGTCTTACAGCGTAGTCAAACCTCACTTTAAAGGGAAAAGGCAAAAGGAGAAAGGAGCAGCTCAAGTCCATTTTGCCTTTTGCCTTTATTTTTTTGCCTTTAACTACCCGATTTTCACCAATTCAACATCGAAAGTTAATGTCGCGTTGGGGGGGATAACGCCGCCTGCGCCACGTGCGCCATAGCCCAATTCTGGTGGGATAATGAGGGTGGCTTTGCCGCCGACATTCATCATGGCGATTCCTTGGTCCCAGCCTTGGATGACACGGCCCATGCCCAATGGGAAGGCGATCGGTTGGCCGCGATTGATTGAGTTGTCAAATTCGGTGCCATCTTCGAGGGTCCCGACGTAGTGGACGTGAACGGTGTCGCCCTGTTTGGGTTGGGGGCCGGTGCCGGGTTCGATTTCGATATATTCGATTTGGGGTGCGGGGATAGCGTCGACCAACTCGACTTCAAAGACGAGGGTTGCGTTGGGGGGGATGACGTCCCCTGCACCACGTGGCCCGTAGCCAAGTTCTGGCGGAATAGTGAGGATCGCTTTGCCACCGACGTTGAGTTGCATGATTCCTTGGTCCCAACCTTTGATAACACGGCCGGTCCCGATGGGGAATTGAATCGGCTCGCCACGTTTGTGAGAGTTGTCAAATTCAGTGCCATCGGTGAGTTTGCCGACATAGTGCACACTGACGAAGTCGCCACTTTGTGGGGCGGGGCCGGTTCCTTTTTCGAGATGTTCAATTTTTAGTTCTGACATGATAAATCCTTTTGATTGCGGCTTGTAAGTTGAGTTTAAGTTTGGCGAGTATTGCTGTATTTCAACAAATAGAAGACGTAAAATTTTTTGTCTGCCGACCGATAAACTGGGCGGGTAATCGCCGGATAAGACCGCATAAACTAAGTGCAATAAAAAGGGGCAGAACTTGTTTTGTTCTGCCCCGAGTTTCTGGTTTGATTAAGGGTTAGCGAGAATTATGGACCAACGACTTCAACCAATTCAACTTCAAAAATCAAGGTTGCGTTTGGCGGAATGACCGGTGGTGACCCTTGAGCACCGTAAGCGAGTTCCGAAGGAATGGTCAAAATCGCTTTGGTTCCTTCTTGTAGCTCGCCAAAGGCGATGTCCCAACCGGGGATGACTGCGCCGGCACCTAATGGGAATTCAATCGGTTCACCGCGTGGGATAGAGCTATCAAATTCGGTGCCATCTTCGAGGGTACCGGTGTAGTGGACGCGGACCATTTGGCCGGGTTGGGCGACAGGACCTTCACCTTGTTCGAGGACTTCGATGTTGACATCAAGAATTTCGATCAAATCGACGGTGAAGTAGAGGTCAGCGCCGGGAGGAATGTCAGCTCCTGCGCCTTGGTCACCGAAGGCGAGGGCGGCCGGAATGACGAATTCGGCGACTTCACCGATGGTCATCATGCTGATCGCTTGGTCCCAACCGGGGAAGAAGATGCCACGGCCGAAGGGGGCAACAAGTGGTTCGCCGACCTGGGCAGAATCTACGAAGATAGTTCCGTCTGCTAACGAGCCAACAAAGTCGATTTTTAAGAAATCACCGACTTCTGGCATATCTCCACTCCCTTCGCTAATGACGGTATGGACGATTTCAGTAGCGCCGCCGAGGTCGGCCGCTGGGGCTTCGTCAGCCATTTCTTCATTAGCCATTTCTTCGTCAGCCATTTCTTCGTCATGACTATGGTCTGCGTTGCTATGATCTACATCGGTGTCGTGTGATTCATCAGCGTCGTGAGTTTCTTCGGTTGATTGAGCGGTGTCGTCGGCCGTTGGTGGTGGGGGAGGGCCACAAGCCACGGTAAAGGCAAGCAACAATGCCGCTAAAGCGATCATTAATTTATGCTTTAACATAATTCTCCTTTAGTTTTCGTTTATTTGGTAAATGACAAGGGGATTTTAGAGAGTATAGCAGTCGTGGGGGAGAAAGTCACAGAGATTAATGGGGAAAGAGGAAAGGAGAAAAGTGAAGGGCAAAAGGGAAAAGAGGATAGCGGGTTCGTCTTATTTTGCCTTTCTTCTTGCGCGCCTTTTTTGTCAACGGTTTGGTACTTATGGGCGGATTTTGACCGTTGCTCCATCGACTTCTAAGCTAGCTTCGTTGTCAAGCGTGCTCGTTTTGACATAGCCGAGAGCGAGGCCACCTAGTGTTGAGGTGATGGTGCCGACTTTCTTGCCTGCGGCCATAATTTCGGCACCACGACTCAACTCCCCATCCCCTGCCAGCTTAACCAGCTTTTTGGCCACACGGCCGCGACTTTCCATGCGGGCGATAATTTCTTGACCGGTGTAACAACCCTTGTTAAACGACACATCATCCCATAGCCCTGTTTCGAGCGGAATATAATCGCTGGTCATTTCAAAGCCGTGCAAGGGGAGCCCTTCTACGACGCGGAAATAGCCGAACACGTCACGCTGTATTTCCCGTGCCCCAGCTTGATTCAGTTGCTGCTTGAGGGATTCTAGGCTCTCTTTAGGGGAGATGAGGAGGTAACCATGACCGCCGAGTGGGTCGGTGCGATGAATCGTGATGGGGGTGCCGTCGCTGAGTGTGACCGTACGCCAGTGGTGTTTTTGTATTTTACCGGTATCGAGATCGAAGCTGTCTTTGATCAGTGCTTCGGCCGTGGCTCCGTACAAACTAATGACCGAATGGCTTTGGCTTAAATCGCGCATGTGGAAATCATCATTGAAAAAGACAAAGCGAATCAGGTAACGAATGATGTTTTCCCCGTTGTTAGCCGCTGTAACCACGAGTAAACGATCATCATCTGAATAGAGGAAAAGACGGTCGATAATCCGGCCGATGTCGGTGGTGAGGACCGTTGCGGCCCCTGTTCCGGCCGGTAATCCCTTAACTTTTTGGGTCGACATACGATCAATAAGATCGAGTCGCGAACTGCCTGTAATTTCAATGAGTCCCAACGGCCGTGTGAGATACATTGGGGTTTGTGAAAGTTGTTGATATTGGTCTGCGTAATTCATGATAAGTTCTCTGGAAACAAAAATGGCGAATGTCATTTCGCCTTAACAGGCTATGACATTCGCCAATGATTTGCGTAAGAACGATTTGGGGCTTACCAAGTCACAAGAGGCTCGATAATTTCTTGCCAGCGCTCTGCGTTCCAAGTTGGATAGGGTTCCCAAAGGATCAATTGGAATGGGTTTTCGCCGGACATCACAACATACATCAAACCGACCCCGATTCCCATCATCAAAGCACCGCTTAGGGCGACCCAAAGGAAGCCCCAATTGATTTTGGTGCTGTTGGAGGTGGCTTCGACGGCGACCAAATTTTGCGGCCGGAAGAAATACCAGCTCAAGATAATCGCGGTAATCGCGAAGATATTGGCAACTGTGCCACCAGAGCCTGATGAGGTTCCTTCACCGATGACGTATCCACCCATATAAGCGAGGAATACGACCATCATGCCGGTTGCCCAAGCGTCTCGTGTCGGCCGTTCATGGCTTGGTTTTGGTGTGGGTGGATATTCTTTATTTTTCGCTTTGTCAAAATCTTTGATCGACGTAGCTAGTGCTGCGCGCTGATCTTTGACGGCCGCATCGCTCCCTTGAGCCAAGGTAAAGCGCTGGCCGAACATCACGAAAAGAGAGATGGGGCCTGCGAAAAGGAAGATTGCGATGGTGAACAAGATGGTGTTGGCGACCAAGACCGGAATTGAATCGTAGACCTTGCCGTCTTGTGCGGCCAAGGCGCCGATTTTAATCAGTTCTTCGCCGATGATATAGTCTTCGATCCCGATTTCGACCGTTTCCATTTTGGTGGGTGGTTCGGGAATGTCGATGTGGCTACCGCCTGTTACCGCGCCACCACCAGCACCAGAGACAGCACTGATAATTCTAGGGGCTGCGATTGTTGCGAAGCCACCAAGAAGTAAGATTAAGATGATAGCGATGGGGCCAAGCCATCGATTGTTTAGCCAGCTATTTTGTGAATCCATGATACTCTCCAATAAAGGAAGGTTTGTTGATTTGCCAAGGTATTTTCGATTGTGCATTTTAGCACAATCTCATAGTAGTGTCGATGGAGATCGCTTTTGTTTTTAGGTTGGATCGTGCTTGATTGAAATTACGCTGAGGATTTACGCCGTTGCCGAAAGACATAGGCGGCCGCACCGAGCCCACCTGCACCGAGTCCGACTAAGAATCCGGGTAGGTTGTTGCTGCTATTCCCATCTGTTTCGGGCGTGGCTTCTGCGACGGCCGTTTGGCTGGGTTGTGGGGTGGTTGTTTCGGTCGGTTCAGCACCGATCTCATCGCTTTCTTCGGCCGCTCCGGCCAACAGATAATCTAAGACCATTTCTAGCTGAACGGCCGTTAACTGCTCTCCATAGGTGTTCGGCATGATATTGGGCAGACATTCCCCATTGGGGCATTCGGCGGCGATATATTCGTTGGGATATAAGATCGCGCGACGGGTATAGTCCCGTGGTGATTGGCCCAGTTCTGCGCTTCGCTCGGCCGCGATCAAATGGAAATCGGTTAAATCTGGGCCGACTTTGCCGTGGTCCCCGATTTCGCCGATGACATGACAGGCGGCGCAGCCCGCGTTTAAGATGAGGGTTTCTGGGTCATCTCCTTCTAAGCCCACGGCCGGTAGCGGGGTTGATGTCATGGTGGGGATAAG